>JAYZNI010000034.1:0-8831 GCA_036152255.1 Bacteroidota bacterium
AGCAGCAGCAGTTGTGATTGGCATAATAACATTATTTGGTGCTGGTATAGGGCTGATGAACATTATGCTGGTCAGTGTTTCTGAAAGAACAAGAGAAATTGGTACCAGAAAAGCTCTTGGGGCCAGCGTAAAAGCAATTAGAACTCAATTTTTAGTAGAGGTAATGATAATCGGTCAACTTGGGGGAGCTATAGGGATAGGTTTGGGCTTAGGTCTAGGAAATATTATTGCCTCTTATTTTGAAACTCCGTTTGTTATTCCTTGGGTTTGGATTGCAGTGGGAGTAACACTTTGCATGACAACTAGTATCATTAGCGGCTATTATCCATCTAGAAAAGCGTCACAACTTGACCCCATTGTTGCACTTGGTAGAACTTAGAGGCACTTTTTAGTCGTATTTTTGAATAGATGAAAATACCTGCAGTAAAATTTTCTCGCGACACTTCTGGATTTGGTAAGGCCCTTAGAGAGAGGGTTGAACAATATTTCGATGAAACTGGATACAATAGAAGTGGTGGCTTTAGTATGTACTTTAAGTCATTCCTTATGCTTGCTATGTACTTCGTTCCTTGGGGCTTGATTACGTTTGGAGTAACAGGCGGTGGAATATGGTTTTGGGTTACAGAAATCATAATGGGAATGGGGCTCGCTGGAATTGGTCTAAACATAATGCACGACGGAAATCACAATTCGTATAGTTCTAAAGCTTGGGTTAATAAACTCATGGGTAGAACTATCGATTTGGTTGGAGGGAATGCAGAAATGTGGAAGATTCAACACAATGTTCTTCACCATACTTTCACAAACATAGAAGGCCTTGATGAGGATATTATGCCAGTAAATGTTTTGAGATTTAGTCCTACAAATCCAAAATTCAAAATCCACAAATACCAACATATATATGCTTGGTTCTTCTACTCTTTGATGACTGTATTTTGGATGTTGCCAAAGGATTGGACTTCACTAGCTCGTTATCATAAAAAGGACTTGATTAAGACTACAGGAAGGACAACTAATGGCCTTCTTTTTCAGATGATTGGAACTAAGGCATTTTACTTTACGTATATCATTGCTCTTCCTATGATCTTTAGTGGTGTATCATGGTGGGCTATTATTCTTGGTTGGGTGGTTATGCACTTAGTAGCTGGTTTCCTATTAGCAATAATATTCCAGCCTGCACACGTGCTTGAACACCACGCATTCCACAACGTTGAAAAAGACGTAGCACTAGAATTAGACAATTCTAGACTAGAGCATCAGCTCTTGTCATCTGCTAATTTTGGCACTAATAATAAAATTTTAACTTACCTCTGTGGTGGGCTCAATTTTCAAATTGAGCACCACCTCTTCCCAAACATTTGCCACGTTCACTACAAGGCAATTTCTAAAATTGTGAAGAAGACAGCTGAAGACTTTAATCTTCCATATAACTCAGGAATGAGTTTTATAGGCGCTCTAAGGCTGCACGGACAATTCCTTAAATCCTTAGGCAGAGCTTAATGACATTTGAAGATCTTGGTCTAAATGATTGCGTTCTCGACGCGATCAGACCGCTTGGCTATGAAAAGCCAACCCCTATTCAAGAGCAGGGTATTCCTGTTGTCTTAGAAGGAAAGGACCTTCTTGGTTGTGCCCAAACTGGCACTGGCAAGACCGCAGCCTTTGCTCTACCTATAGTCCATACTCTAAGCTCAAGGCCTCCTGTACACAAGGGAAGAAAAAAGTCAGTAAGAGCATTAATTGTTTCGCCTACAAGAGAGCTCACATCTCAAATCAATGACAACCTACGTGAATATTGTGCGCAATCTGGCTTAAGGACAACCGTAATTTATGGAGGTGTATCCCAAAACAGACAAGTAGGAGCTCTGCGAAGAGGCGTGGACATTCTAGTTGCAACACCTGGAAGATTACTTGACTTGTGCAACCAAGGCTTCATAAACCTAAGCACTATTGAATTTTTAGTTCTTGACGAAGCGGACACAATGCTTGATATGGGATTCCTACCTGACATCAAGAAAATCATTAAACTTTGTCCTGATAAGAGACAAACTCTATTTTTCTCTGCAACTATGCCTGATGACATCGTCAAGCTTAGTTCTTCTATCTTAACTGATCCAGTTAGAGTACAGATTGATGCTGTAAATTCTGCTGCAGAGACTGTAGACCAAAAAATCTACTCTGTTCGCCAGGCTGACAAAAAGGACTTATTAGTACATGTTCTTCGTGACGAGAGCATTTATAACGCACTAGTCTTTACGAGAACTAAATACGGTGCTGATAAAGTTGAAAGGCATCTGCATAACAACAAGATTAAAGCAGAGGCAATTCACGGAAACAAAAGCCAAGCAAAGCGAGAAAAAGCTCTTGAGAGATTCAAAAAGGGAAAGGTTCACGTGCTTGTTGCAACAGATATTGCTTCAAGGGGAATTGACGTAGATGTACTTAGCCTTGTAGTTAATTACGAGTTGCCAAATCTAGCTGAAAGCTACGTTCATAGAATTGGAAGGACTGGTAGAGCAGGAAATGAAGGTCTCGCAATTTCATTTTGTAACGAAGGATCTGAAAGAAACTACTTAGCTGGGATTCAAAAGCTAATTGGTAGAGAGATTGAAGTTGTTGAAGACCACCCATTTGCTCTTGAATTGGGACGAGTAGGCATGAAACCTAAACCTTCAACAGGAAAAGGAAATAAGAAAAGAAAATCTAAGGATAGAGGCGGAAGAAAGTTCGATCGAACTAAGCCAAGAGGTAATAAATCTGGAGACGAAAGAAGATCAAGAGACGAAAGAAGATCGAGAGACGAAAGAAGGTCTAGAGACGATAGAAGATCGAGAGACGATTTCAAAACTTGGGACGAAAGAAAATTCAGGGATGATAAGCCTCGTGAAGAAAGAAAGGGAAGGAAGTTTAGTTCAGCTGGGTCTGCAAAAAAAGGATATAAGACTACTGAATCTGGAAACTTTAAGAAAAAAAGTAGGGGTAAGAGGTTTGGGCTAAATCAACGTTCTGATGAGGGTCGTAGGCCACAAATTGGAAGGAGAAGTTCTAAAAAATCTAAATTCAAGGGTAAAGAGCTAGGAAAACCCGCTCAAACGCGTTCGTCTTTCAAAAAGAAGAGAAGATAAAACGATTGTGTTTCGTACATTTGGGATTGCCTTATAAAGGGCATTAAAGCAAAACACAGATGAGAATCATGATTTGGATAGCAAGCAGCTTATTATTTGTCCTTACGTCATGTGAGGAAAGTGATTCGGCTTCGAAGCCAGTTGCATCAAAGGCTCAAACGCAAACTGAGGTTGCGCAAGCAACTCAAGGTGCCAAGGTTTCGGCTAGATACAAAAACGGAACAAACGAGGCTAACAAAGGAGATCGTACTGGAAAGATTCGTTTACATGGATCTATTCCAACTAGGAACAATGCGTTTGTACATCTATTCCAAACTGAAGCTAGAAATAAAACTTTAATTGATAGTGCTCAAGTAATAGAAGGTTCATTCAGCTTTGACAACATTGAAGTTAGCAGAGGGTTTTACGAACTTCAACTCAATAGAAAGCCAAACAACAGCTGTAATATCATTCTTAATCCAGATGAAGCTGATGTTGAGGTAAACTTTACTTCTAGCAGATTGACTGCAGGAAAGAATTCTCCAAATTCAAGAGAGAACAAAGGTTGGTTTGCGTACCACAGCGCCGAATCAAAAAATAAAAATGAGATAAAGAATCTTAGAAAGGGCATGAAGGACAGCCCTTACAGGAAGAGAATTGAAGAACAAATCAAGTCTAAGGAATTAGAACTTGTTGAGGTGCAACACGCAATGATTGACCAATATGTTGGCACATATCTAGCGAAGTACTTGTCGTGGAAAAATCCCAAATACGCTTCTGACCAAGGGCGCTACTTTGAGGATATGGATCCTCTAGACAACAGCCTCATTCACAGTATGGCTATCAGTGATAGAATTCAGGGAATGATGGTTAAGTTCAGCAAAGGTGAAGATGCTAGATTCCTTGCATGTATTGATATTATCAAATCTCACTTTGAATCAAACCCAGTAACTTTAGAAAGTGCTCTATTCTCAATGCTTGATGGATTTTACAATACTGGGAAAGAGGATATTTGTCTATACATTTTAGACAACTATATCTATGATGAGGATTGTGGAGCTGATTTAAGTGATGTTATAAAGCAGAGAGCCGAAGGAATAGTAAACCTACAGGTAGGAAAGACTCCACCTGACTTCACAATTGAAGCTTATGGTGGAGGTAAGGTTAATCTATATGAGACTGTAAAGAAGAATAAATACACTTTGGTTATGTTTTGGGCTTCTTGGTGTCACAAATGCGAACAGGAAGTTCCTGCTCTTATTCCATTGTACGCTAGAACACACTCTAGAGGATTTGAGGCAATAGGCGTTTCAATTGACCAAGCGAAAAAGACTTGGACTGATGTAATTGAATCAAAAGGGATGCAGTATCCTAATGTTAGTCAACTTCAAGGATGGAATAGTCCTATTGTCAAAGACTATAAAATCACTGCAACACCAACTTACTTCCTTTTAAACAACAAGGGAGAAATTGTACTCAAGCCCAAACGAATTTACGAGGTTGACAACTTCCTCAAGCAGAATCTATAAATCTTAATTTTCAAAAGAATAAAATCATGGCAGTATTAGTAGGCCAAAAAGCTCCGCATTTTTCAGCGGCAGCAGTACTAGACGGAAACAAAATCGTAAGCGATTTTTCTCTTGACCAATACTTAGATAACAAATACGTTGTTCTTTTCTTCTACCCTAAGGATTTTACATACGTTTGTCCTACAGAACTTCACGCATTTCAAGAGAAACTTGGAGAATTTGAAGCAAGAGGATGTGCTGTAGTTGGATGTTCAACTGATACAGCAGAAAGCCACGCAGCGTACTTACGTGTGTCTAAAGAACAAGGTGGAATTCAAGGCATTACATACCCAATTGTAGCTGACACAGCAAAGACAATTTCAACTAACTACGACGTTCTTAATGGGATGTACGATTACGATGAAGAGGGTAACTTAACAAGCGACAATGAACTTATCGCTTTCCGTGGTCTATTTTTAATCGATAAGAATGGAGTTGTTCAGCACCAGCTAGTAAACAACCTTCCACTTGGAAGAAATGTTGATGAAGCAATTAGAGTATTAGATGCTCTTATACACGTTGAAACTAAAGGTGAAGTTTGTCCTGCTAACTGGAGCAAGGGTAAAGACGCAATGCAAGAAACTGTAGAGGGGGTAAGCAGCTACTTAGCTAGCCACTAACCTAAGTCTGCTAATTTTTCTTCTAGAATAGCAATCTTAGCAACTGCATCTGCTTCTTTTTTTCGTTCATTTGCTACGACAGTTTCAGGAGCTCCGCCCACAAACTTTTCGTTCAAAAGCTTTCTTCTAACGCTATTCAAGAATCCTAACTGATAGTCAAGGTCCTTTTGGATCTTGACTTTTTCAGTTTCTAGATCAAATCCTTGAGAAAAGGGAATGTAGAACCGATGTCTTCCTACCATAAAGCCAAAGGCTCCATCAACTTTATCATTAACGTGTTCTACAGACTCTAGATTTGTTAAATGAGAAATGGCAGGCTCTAAATGAGGTTGGTAATTATCTTCACCTTGAACTTTAAGATTTAGCTTTTCCTTATTGGGGATATTGTTGTTCTTTCTAACATTCCTTATCCCGCCTACTATTTCTTTAAAAGTATCAAAATCTGAAAGAAGAACTTTATTTATTTCTCCAGGTGATGGCCAAGAAGCAACAACTAGTGCATCTTCTGGGCTATCATTTTCTCCTATCCAATGCCAAACCTCTTCGGTCAAGAATGGCATAAATGGATGTAAAATCTTAAGTAGTTTTTCGAAGTGAGCTATGGTTTGGGCTTTAGTAGTAGCATCAATTGGTTCACCATAAGGAGGTTTAATCAGTTCTAGATACCAACTACAGAATTCTTCCCAAACAAGGCGGTAAGTAGTCATAAGAGCCTCGCTCAAACGGAATTCTCCATATTGAGATTCAAGATCGTTTAGTGCAATATTAATCCTGCTCTCTAACCAATCTACTGCCAATTTAGACGATACTGGCTGTTCTTTATCAGAAGAAACTTCCCAACCATTTATTAGTCTAAACGCATTCCAAATCTTATTAGAAAAATTTCTACCTGTCTCACAAAGTTTCTCATCAAACGGAAGATCATTACCAGCTGGTGAAGTAAGAAGCATCCCGACTCTCACTCCGTCAGCTCCGTACTTCTCCATTAGCTCGATAGGATCAGGACTATTGCCCAAACTCTTACTCATCTTCCTCCCCTTATCATCTCTAACGATACCGGTGAAGTATACGTTTTTAAATGGTGGAAGTTCTCTGTAATGATACCCACTCATTATCATTCGGGCTACCCAGAAGAACATTATTTCTGGAGCGGTAACCAAGTCATTCGTTGGATAGTAGTACTGCACTTCGTCTTCTTTATGTAAGCCGTCAAATACTTGAATAGGCCAAATCCAAGAGCTAAACCAAGTGTCCATTACATCTTCATCCTGCTTAAGATCTTCTGATGTCAGTGATCGCCCAGATTTTGCACAAGCTTTTTCAACTGCCTCTTCAATAGTTTTAGCAACTACGAAATCATCCTCACCATCTCCATAGTAAAAAGCAGGAATTCTGTGTCCCCACCAAAGCTGCCTACTTACACACCAATCCTTAATATTTTCCATCCAATTCCTATAGCTATTCTTAAACTTAGCAGGATGGAATTGGATAGTGTCATCCATTACGTGGTCGAGTGCTGGTTTAGCCAATTTCTCCATTGACATAAACCATTGAAGAGAAAGTCTGGGCTCAATTACAGCATCTGTTCTTTCACTTCTACCTACTTTATTAGTGTAGTCTTCAATCTTGACTAGATTACCCAGTTTTTCAAGATCTTTTGGAAGCTGTTTTCTAACCTCAAACCTATCCAATCCTTCATATGGACCAGCATGCTCGCTCATAGTACCGTTAGCATTAATGGTATCTATAATTTCTAAGTCGTGCTTTATTCCTAATTCGTAGTCATTTATATCGTGCGCTGGAGTAACCTTCAAACACCCTGTTCCAAACTCAATATCTATATAGTCATCTTGAATAATAGGAACCTCTCTATTGCAAATTGGAATAATCGCCTTCTTGCCTTTCAAGTGGAAATATCGAGGGTCATCTGGGTGAACGCAAATAGCCGTATCGCCTAAAATAGTTTCAGGTCTAGTCGTTGCTACAGTTATCCATTCATCTTCAGTGCCAACTATTTTATACCTAACGTGATATAAATAACCGTTCTCCTCCTTATAAATTACTTCTTCATCACTCAAGGCTGTTAACGCAACTGGATCCCAGTTAACCATTCTAACACCTCTGTAAATAAGCCCTTCGTTGTAGAAATTAATAAATGTGTCTATTACCCCTTCGTAATATCCTTCATCCATTGTAAATCGAGTTCTATCCCAATCACAACTAGCACCTAATTTTTTTAACTGCTCGAGAATAATTCCTCCATGCTTGTGAGTCCAATCCCAAGCATGCTCCATAAATTCATCTCTACTTAAATCACTTTTCTTTACACCTTCCTCTCTCAGCTTACGAACAACCTTGGCTTCGGTTGCTATTGAAGCATGGTCAGTTCCTGGTACCCAACATGCGTTTAATCCTTTCATTCTAGCCCTTCTAACAAGAACATCCTGAATGGTGTTGTTCAGCATATGTCCCATATGCAATACCCCAGTAACATTTGGCGGTGGTATAACTACAGTGTAGGGATCTCTTTCGTCTAGAGTTGATTTAAAATATCCATTCTCCATCCAATATGAATACCATTTATCTTCAGTTGACCTTGGGTCGTACTTAGCGGGAATTTCCATGAGTACAAAAATACTTCACTAAACGAGCAAAGCCGCCCCGAGGGACGGCTTTGTATATAAAAGTTTTTCTCTCTTACTTATTTGTTGGTGCTCCAGCAGATGGCTGCTTGACAGGCACACCACTCTTTGCTCCCAAATCTTTTGCTTCAACCTTACCCTTAATGCGAATAACCTTTGTTGGCTCATTTGTAGCATTAGATGTAATTGTTACAGACTTATTAATAGGGCCAATCCTTTTAGTATCATACTTAACACTAATCTCAGATGTTGCACCTGGCATAATTGGGTCTTTCTCACACTTTGGAACAGTACAACCACACGAACCTTTGCACCTGGTAATTAAAAGAGGTTCTGTTCCTGTATTTGTAACAATGAACTCACAAGCACCATTTGCTCCTTGATCAATCGTACCATAATCGTGAACAGTTTTATCTAAAGTGATAGCTGGTCCATTAACTACCTCCTGCGCAGAAGCAAAAGAAATTACACAAACCATAACTAAAAGGGCAGAAAATATCTTTTTCATATCAATCTCTGATTTTAAGAATTCATAAATATACAAAAAGTCTAACGCTCAATTTGCACAAGCATTAGGCCAAAAAATTTAAAATCTATATCAAACAAAAAGGCCACCCCTGGGGGCGGCCTTTTCAATATCAGTTAGGCTATTATTATTCACACTCGTTTCCGAATACAGAAAGGAATAACAGAAGGTCACTTGTTGCAGCAACTCCATCTCCGTTTAGATCGCCTACACAATCATTACCAAGAGAAAACTCACAAGACCCATCGTCATCTGTAGCTCCTGAATCGTAGTTGTTTGCATCAGCATAAGTACAACCAGGCACCAAACATGAACCATCGTCAGTATTAGCAGTTGGGTCGTAGTTAGTAGCGTTGATATCTGTACATCCA
>JAYZNI010000035.1:0-17229 GCA_036152255.1 Bacteroidota bacterium
TCCATGTGTTATTTAGTGGACAAACTCTTGTAGTGTCTAATGAAACCTCATCTATTGTTTCTATTTGGATGTATTCAAAGAATGGATTCTCATTTAGCACACTCTGTAATATATTTTGTTTTATACCAGCATCATATCTGAAATAGGGGATGAATAGATCTCTCATTAGGCTGTATGATGCTTCAACTTTTGGATAGATAAATAATTTATCTTTTATCTCATCCGAATTATAACTTTCATCGTCTCTGTCAATTCCTAAACCACCACCAATTGTTACTGTTAAATCACCTTTATATGAAGTTATGGATGGTTCTAAGCTAACTAATGCAGTGTTAATCTTAGTTTTTCTAACATTGAGGTTGTCAAAGTTGTAAGAAGCATGTAGAGAGTATTTCTCAGACCCAATAAATTTACCAACTTCGATTTCGCCATTATAATTGTTTTCTAACAGGTTTTCCCCTGCTCTTAATTGAATCCAATCAAATCTCAATTTGTGATTTAACAAGGTTGAATCTCTGTGATGAGATTTAAATGCCAATGAAGTTCCATAGCTAAGAAAATTATTAGTTATATCGCCTTCTTGGTTTGTCCTTAATGTTTCGTTATATGGGTTTCCATAATAGACTATAGAGTTGTTATTAACAAACGCAGTTGCGTCAACTTTTTCCTTTCCAATAAATCTGCTTACCCAAAAACTACCACCGCTATTGCTAAACCGATCACTTATGCTATCAATAGGAGCATTTGTAGAAAAATGATCAGCTTTTATGCCCCATGTTCCCTCTCTAGACCTTAAATCTGTCAAGCTTATATCAAGAAGTGGAGTGTTGTAGTTGCCATAACCTGCTCTAAAATAGCCTCTATATAACCTAGCAAGCGGTGCGTCTACTTTCAGTCTAACAGGCTCAACATGTGTCCACTGAGGAGTTACATTCATTCTCTTTGAAAGCAATTTGTATGAAAAATTACGGTTCCCACCATCAAGCCTCCTTTGTTCAGGCCAGCTTTGAAGCTTAATCGCGTCTTTTACAACTATTTCTCTCTCACCGACAAAAGTGACGTCCATGCTCAAAGAGTCAGTGCTTTTTTGGGCAATAGAATCAATAGCACCAAATACACCCAAGCATAGGGCAAAAGTCCAAATCTTGGTCTTGTACTTAATCGTTAATTTCATCTTCTTTTTCAGTTTCTGTTTTTAACTCCGCCGCTTCCAATTCTTCAATAGTTAACATTAAGTCTGAACAGGCATTTTGTATCCATTCTGCTTCTACGTTCTCCATAATACTTTCAGCAGTTGCTCTAGCTTGGAATAAATCTTCTAGACCTATGTAAGTATTTACTAGTAGAAGGAATGCTTTGTGCTTCCATTCCTCGTAATTCGAGTATTCACTAACAAGCGAAAAAATGCTTTGCTCAGCGCTTGAGTAATCCTTTAAATCATATTGGATTTTGGCTATCATAAATTGGCTTTCAGCGCCAACAGATCCTCCGTATTCAACAAGTGAATTAAATTTAGCTAATGCATCATCTATGTTGCCAGAATCATAGTTAATTCTTCCAAGCCAAAGAGCAGCAGTTCTCTTTATAGACTCAGGAGTCGATTTGTCATTGTATACTTCATTGGCAAAGCCAAGCGCTTCTTCTGGTTTATCTAACAAGTAGTAACATCTCATTGATCCTATAGATGCTTCTAATCTATTTGATTGAAGTGTCGTAACCTCTCCAAGTAATCTGTAGTGATCAAGAGCTCTAGGGTAATCATGACCATTCCAGCTCAATGTAGCTGCGCCAAGGGCAGAGGCCTCGGTAAATTCAGAAGGAGGGAGGCTAAGTACTTTTTCATATGATAAGAGAGCGCCAGAATAATCTTCTGCATCGTTTAAGCAATTAGCCAAATAGAAATTTGCTTCACCTATGTGATTGCCATTTTCGTATTGCCTGAGATATTCTTCTAAGCGTGGAAGTGCTTGAGAATAATTGCCGTCAATAGCAAGGTTAACTGCGGCTTTAAATAATCGTTCTTCTATCTCTTGACCTGATAGACCCACAGCTGGAGGAAGGTCGTTTAAGAGCCCTCTTTCTATTAGTAATGGCTCGACAATGTTGTAGGCATCAGAAGCTACTGGATCATTGCCATATGATGTTCTAATCTGATCCCAGATCTGTAATACATCTTCTGGCTTGTCCTGTTTGATTCCTATCAAACAAAGGTCTACAAGAGCTTCTTTGGTTCTGGGGTTTCTAGGATGAAATTCTAATAAGATATTGATTCTTCTCTTTGCGTCCTCAAGCTGGTTTAATTCAATTTGGGTTCTTGCGCTCTCGTAAAGGGCGTCAACAACGAATCTGCTCTTAGGGAATTCTTCAAGTAGTCTATCTAAGTCTTCTATTTGAGATTCTAGTGCTTCATCAAGCTCGCTAAGACTGAATGCCATTCCTCTTTGGAATAAAATGTAATCCATTTTGCCTGCGTCTCTCTCTAGGCATCTGGAGTAGTAGTTGACAGCTCTGCTGAATTCTTTTTTAGCGTAAAAACAGTCTGCAGTTCTCAATTCAGCATCATTGTAACGACGCTCATTTTTCTCAGGGTACGCGTCTAGGTATGATCTAAATGCAGAAAGTGCATCTAAGTACATTTTTCTTTTGAATAGAGCATAACCTCGAGCATAATCTGCAGCAGGGTAGTATTCACTCAAATAGCCTCCAGGTGAGCGAGAGAATTCATCATAACATCCAGTAGCATTCTTGTAATCTTTTTGTGCGAAGTAAGATTCACCTTCCCAATAATGAGATTCAGCAGACAGCTTTGGATCGATAGGGAACGTCCTAACTTTTCTGAAGTAAATAATTGCGTTTGAATATTCTCCAGCTTGGTAAAGTTCTACTCCTCTGTTATATGAAAGAAGTTGGTAAGAGCTTTGAACAGTAGGGTCCTTGTCTTGGATTTGGTCTAAAGCATCTAGAGCTCTATCGTAATCTCTACTAGTCAAATAAACTTGCAGTAAGAAGCGGTATGCTTCATCATGTCTAATCGAATTAGGGTACTTCTCTATGTATGTCTTAAACGCGGTGATAGCATCATCAAAGGGGTTGTAAGACAATTCGAATGCAAGCTTTGCATAGTTAAAAAGCGCATCCTCCAAAATGTCCAAGTCGTAATTCTTCGCAGCACAACGGCCAAACGCATTACGCGCTTTGTCTTTTTGGCCAAGTTGAATGTAGCAGTCTGCCATGTGGTAGATGGCGTTTTGGCCTAGCTTATTGTCCTCTCTTGCTGTCAAGGCCAAACAATCAAGTGATGCTCTCCATTGCCCCATCCTGTAGCGAGTATATCCTACCTGGTAAGCAAATTCTGGCTTGCGACCTGGGCCTCTAGTTCCCTTCCATGCCATCTCTAGATAGGGGGCAGCGTTTTCAAATTCTTGGTCTTTGTAGAAAGCGTCGCCTACAAGACGAGCAATTTCAGTTCTCATGTCCTCTTCTAGACTGCTGTTGTTTTCTAGAAGATCAGCCCCATACGTTTTTAGACGAGAGTATTGTTCTGTTGCGTGGAGGGTTTGGGCTATGTAAACGGGAACCAAATCCACAAAGTCAGGATGATCAGCAATGTCTTCAAAGCCATCAAGTGCAACCTGTGGCTTATTGTTTATGTACGCAATGTGGCTGAAGTAATAAGTCGAAGGAGCAAAGAAGGCCCCCGGGTTTTTCATTACTTCAAATAGGTCGTATCTAGCTTTTTCGTAGTTCTCTTCCTCAAAGAGGCTATGTCCACGCTTGAACCTCAATTCCTTTTGTTTGTCTCTGGGAAGCTTGCGAATATTTACTTGGTCAAATGCTGAAGCTGCTTTTTTAAAATGCCTTCTCTTATAATGGTGGTCTGCAATAGCCCAATAAGCATCTTGAACGTAAGATGATTCTGGATATCTATCTATGAAAGCATCAATCCTAAACTCTGCATCCTTATGGTAAAGATTCAAAGCACAAATTGCCGAGAGGTATTCTGCTTTGACGTGTCTTTCGGAATTGGGGTTATTTGATTGTGAGATGTAATCTTCAAAAATGTTCATGGCTAATGAGAATTGATTTTTCTCATAAGCGTCAGATGCTTTATCCCAAATCCTTTCAATAGCACTTTGCTCAAAAGATAGTTGAGCTTCAATTGAAATAGGTGCCGAAGAGATAGCGGTGGCTAAAGCCAGTAAGGCAAATGTTTTGAGGAAATGTGCTTTGTGCATGTTGAGGTATTTGCGCTCCATATCCTACGAAAATACCTTGATAATAGAACGGTTTCAACCCAGTCAGAACTATGTTCTTAACGCTCATTTGTGTGCTAATCTTATAGCTTAATCCCAAACAGTAAACTCAGTTCTTCTGTTTAGAGCTCTGCCTTCTTGAGTTTGATTCGACGCCTTTGGTTTTTCCTGCCCAAACCCTCTAGAATGCAACCTTTGAGCACTTACGCCTTTGTTTGTAAGATAATCAGCTACAACTTCTGCTCTTCTTTTGCTCAACTCTAAATTTTCGTTTGGCCTACCAACGTTATCTGTATGTCCTTCGATATTAACCTGATACTTAGTGTGTACATTCAAATAACTTGCAAATGCATCGAGCACCAATTTTGCAGCAGCACTCATGTTTGTTGAGTTTGTACCAAACTGCACATCTTTAAGCTCAAACGCACTTTCGTCTGAAGCCTTGTGAGCCCTAAGTTTTATTTCAGGATTGGGGTTTCCTGTTGGCACTTCGCCTGCCTGATGAATTACCATAGCCTCAAATGCTACGTTTTCGCCCTCGACCTTAAGAATGACATCTTCGTTTAATTCTGTTCGAATAATTGCTGCAAAAGTTCCATCGTCTTTATTTAACTTAATCTCCTCTACTTGTTTGCTCTGCACGTAGTTAATGGTTAGTCTAACGTTTTCCTCTGGAGGAGTAGGGTCTACTTCTCCGCGAATGACTTTTACAGCTTCTGGTCTTAGGGCTTCTGGAACTGGAAATCTCATTAAGTCTAAACCCTTTGTTCCTTCTCTTCTGCTTGCAAAAAAAGCTTCGTCACCAGTCGAGCTAACTACTAAACCATGCTCGTCTCCATTTGTGTTTACTGGTGTTCCCATGTTTGTTGGCTCGCTCCAATTCCCATCTTCACTTCTCCTGGTAACCCAAAGGTCATAACCACCTCCACTGGGAGTTCTGTTGCTTGAAAAATATAGGGTTTTGCCGTCAGGGTGTAGGAATGGAGCTTTCTCTTGGGCTTCAGTTGAGATGGGTCCTGGAAGAATCTCTGCAACTCCCCAATCCCCAGTGCTGTCCTTTCTACTCACATAGATATCCATAGTTGGATTTCCATCCTTGTCAGGAGTCGAGGTTGCTCTCGCAGATGCAAAAAACAATTCCATACCATCAGAGCTAAGCGCTGGCTGAGACTCCCAACCCATCACTGTATTAATCTGAGGCCCTATTAACTCTAAATCATCCCAATAGTAAAAGAAATTTCCTTCGTCATCCTTTCCATCGACCTTATAAGTTGTTTGGAATAGGTCAATGTTCTGTTCATTGCGAACATCAGGATTTGTGGCTGCAATTATTAATACTTTGTTGTCTATCGAAAGGCTTACTCCACCATAATTATCGCCATCATTAAAGGGGTAGTCCAAAACTTCTCCTACGTCAAATGGAGTGTTTGAACTATTTCTTTTGGCCCAAACAAGTTCTTCAATACGCTTTGTTACTATATCTCCACGCGCTTTTGAGTTTGAAGCCCTTGTAAAGAATAATATGCTTCCGTCAGGTGAAAGTGCTGGGAGGTATTCGTCATTGATGAGTGATATCAAAGGAAGTGGAACAGGAGAATATGTTCCTTCATTTGCATAGAAGTCTATTTCAAATTTTAACTCAGGTATTAGGTTCAAAACCTCGTTCCTTCTTCTCTTAATCTTGGAACTTTCAATATCTACAGATTTTTCAAGAAATGTATTAAAGTATTCTAGTGCTTCATGGGTGTTTGATTCCATGTATGCTAATGCTCCCAACATGTAATAGGCTTCACTACCGTGAGCTTCACACATCTCCATCCATTTAGATGTGGCTGCTCTACATTCTGAGATCAATTCGGAATCTCTTTTAGATTGCTTGAATAAGAGAGATGCT
Source organism: Bacteroidota bacterium (assembly GCA_036152255.1). GTDB lineage: Bacteria > Bacteroidota > Bacteroidia > Flavobacteriales_D > Sanyastnellaceae > UBA974. The sequence continues at coordinate 6,148 of JAYZNI010000035.1, forward strand.
AATAGTTCGTAGGCTTGACCATAGTCGTCTTGATGGTCTATGGCTTCTCTTAAATACCCAACTCTCTCTAATGTTGTTGTTTTCTTTTTAGGGCGATCTGCCTTTTCATACAACTTTAGAGCTTTGCCATCCAGATCTTCAGGAGAGGGGCAAGGGGTTTGGGCTGCAAGGATATTGCAGGCAAAAAGTGCTAGAATAAAGGTGCCCCTAACCTTCATTAAACTTCGCTTAATTCACCCTCACTTGCTGCAACCAAAGTGCTAACTGTGCTGTCTCCTGTTACGTTTACTACTGTCCTGCACATGTCTAGTATCCTGTCAATTGGGAATATCAATGCAATCCAGGCAGGATTTAGGCCAACGCTTTCTAATACAATAATCATTAAGACAAGACCAGCACTTGGGATAGCTGCAGCTCCAATTGATGCTAGAGTAGCAGTAAGAACAATTATTGCTTGCTGCGAAAAGCTTAGGTCTACCATGTGGAACTGAGCGAGAGCTACTACAGCTATTGCTTGATATAGGCTAGTTCCGTCCATATTTACTGTTGCTCCAATTGGAAGAACAAAACTTGTTGTTCTTTCTGAAACACCTAGTTTTTCTTCAACGCATTTCATAGTTACAGGAAGTGTTGCTACTGAAGAAGATGTTGAAAATGCTGTGATCTGGGCATCTCTCATCCCTGAAAGGAATTTCTTCCAAGTCATATTCTTGATGAACAGAGTGATGAGAAGAGGATAAATAACGAAAGCCATTATTGCGAGACCTAAAATAACCACTAGTCCATATCTAAGAAGAAAGGAGAGGAGTTGGCTGAAATTTTCTGGGTCTGTACCTGCTGCTTTTACAATTTGGCCTGCCATAAGAGCAAAAACAAATACTGGCATAGCTTTCATAACAACCCAAACCATTTGGACAAAGACCTCGTTTACGGCATCGACAAAATCAACTACGACCTTCTTGCGCCCTTCATTTAACCCAGTTACTACAATGCCAAAGAAGATCGCAAAGAAGATTATCTGCAGCATTTTCATGTCGTTTAATGCTGTGAAAATGTTTTTAGGCACGACATCAACAAGTGGCTGTAAAGGCCCGCTATTCTTTGTGTTTTCTGCTTTGTTTAGTTTGTCGCTTACCCAATCGTTGTGATTTTTTTGGGTGCTTTGAATTTCTGCTACAAGTTCAGGGTTTTGCTCAGCGTAATTGAGCTCGTCAAGCTTTTCAACTCCTCCGGCATCCCTCCACAACTCATAGCTAACTCTGTTTTTTACTTTTAGTTCATCTGAAGCTTTTGCTCCGGGCTGAAATATGTTCACTAGCGTGAGCCCTACCAAAACGGCAAACATTGTTGTCGCAAGGTAGATTCCAATAGTTTTGGCTCCGATTCGACCTAGTTTATTGATATCGCCTAAGCTTGCAACTCCACTGATTATGCTGAATAAAACTAGAGGCACAGCAATTAGCTTAAGTAAGTTGATGAAAATATCACCAATGGGCTGAATCCAGTCCAAAGTGAATTGATTCCATCCGAATTTTATGCTTAGCCAAGCATAACCTGCTCCTAGCAAAAGGCCAATTATTACTTGCCAATGAAGTGCAAGTCCTTTCTTTTCGTTGACTGACATCTTATATTTTTGATGTGTGATTTCTCAAATAGTGATCGGCAAGTGTTATTGCAACCATTGCCTCAACAATGGGGACTGCTCTTGGAAGAACGCATGGGTCATGTCTTCCAACACCCTCAAGGACAATTTCGTTGCTATCTGAATCAACTGAGTTTTGGTCTTGTAAAATTGTCGAAGTTGGCTTGAACCAAAGTCTAATTACAATGTCTTCGCCATTAGATATTCCTCCTTGGATTCCTCCAGATCTGTTAGTTTTAGTCCTGATTTCACCATTTGACGAGGTGAATTCGTCATTGTGTTCAGACCCCTTCAATAGAGTTCCGCTTAACCCCGATCCAAACTCAAGTCCCTTTGTAGCTGGTATGCTCATCAATGCTTTTGATAAATCTGCATTAAGCTTATCAAACACCGGTTCGCCAAGTCCCGCTTTTACGCCTTTTGCGACTATCACAATCGCGCCACCAACTGAATCGCCTTCATTTTTTACCTCTGAAATCCTTTGCTCCATTCTTGATGCAATTTCAAGATTGGGGCATCGCACTGTGCTTAAATCAATTTGATTCTTATCATAAAATTGAGGAGAGTTTGGCATGCTAATATCATGGACTCTTTCAACGTATGCGCTTATTTGAGTTCCACATTCATTTTCTAATAATTGCTGAGCAAATGCTCCTGCTACTACTCTAGAAAGAGTTTCTCTAGCAGATGACCTTCCTCCACCTCGGTGGTCTCTAACACCGTACTTTACTTTGTATGTGTAATCTGCGTGAGAAGGTCTAAAGGCTTTTTCAAGATGATTGTAGTCTAAACTTTTGGAATCATTGTTAGATGCAATAAATCCAATTGGGGACCCAAGAGTTATGTGTTGGTCACCTTTTTCAATGAGCCCAGAGAGAAATTTTACTTCGTCATTTTCTTTTCTTGGCGTTGTAAGATTTGATTGACCTGGCTTTCTTCTTGAGAGTTCGTTGTGAATCTTTTGTAAATCAACGTTTAAGCCAGCTGGAATGCCGTCAATAATTCCGCCTATTGCCTCTCCATGAGATTCTCCAAACGTCATTATTTGAAAGTGCTTGCCAAATGAGTTGCCTGCCATAAGCTGCAAGGTATAACTTGCGGCCTATGCAATCACTCTTTAAAGACATTAAAGGCTTAGTTGGCGCATATGAAAATTGCCCCAAATTTTTATCTGGTAAGCAGATGAGGGAGCTTGTTGTTTTGGAAAATGCCTGGTTATCAGTTGATAACGGACTTATCAAAGGGTTTGGAACGATGGATAGTTGCCCTAAGTTAGAAAATGTGAATGTCGTTGATTGCTCTGGTAGGTATGTGATTCCATCTTGGTGTGATAGTCACACTCATTTGGTTTATGCAAATGATAGAGCCGGTGAATTTTTAGATAGGCTGAGGGGGTTGTCATATGCAGAAATAGCTGCAAAAGGTGGTGGAATACTCAATTCAGCTAGGGTTTTGAGAAGCATGTCTGAGGATGAATTGTTCACTCGCTCTTTAGAAAGACTAAAAGAAACTATTGCCCTAGGTGTAGGAGCAATAGAGATAAAATCTGGTTATGGTCTTTCACTTGAAGGTGAGGAGAAAATCCTAAGAGTAATAGCTAGACTAAAGGAAATCAGCCCAATCCCAATTAAAGCAACATTCCTTGGATGCCATGCAATTCCTGAAGGGTTTGATTCTTCAAGTGAGTATACGGTTCATGTTGTAAACGAAATGTTGCCCAAATTTGTCGCAGAAGGATTAGTCGATTATGTTGATGCATTTTGCGAAACGGGATATTTTTCAGTAGACGATACTGCTAAATTAATTGATACTGCAAACGCATTAGAAATTAAGTCTAAAATACATGTAAATCAATTTACTATACTTGGTGGAATAGAGTCATTTATTAATAAAAATGTACTCTCAGTAGATCATTTAGAAGTAATAGATAATAAAGATGTAGAAGCACTAAAATTGGGCCTCAAAAAAGATGTTCCAACTTTCCCTGTGGCTTTGCCAATTTGTTCTCATTTCTTAGGAATACCTTATACGCCTTCTCGTAGTTTAATTGATGCTGGACTACCTCTAGTAATTGCTACAGACCACAATCCTGGTACAGCTCCATCTGGAGATATGTTAGAAGCTGTTAGGCTTGGATCTGTTAAGATGGGATTAGAGCCTGTTGAGTCTATTGCTGCAGGAACTATAAACGGTGCAGCTGCTATGGAACTTGAAGGTGAAGTTGGCTCAATAACTCCTGGAAAACGCGCAAACTTCTTAATAACAGGTCAGATATCTGGGTTAGAGGTAATTCCTTACAGACTGAATGATTCGGTTGTTGATAAGGTGTACGTTAATGGTGAGCAATGGCTTGGGTAAAAACTCCTACATAGGTACTTTTACGACTAGTGAAAATTCACAGCCATGCAAAGATTAATTGAATGTGTCCCAAATATCTCAGAGGGTAGACGCCCAGAGATTATTGATACAGTAACATCTGTTGTTGAGACAGTAGAGGGGTGTCGACTATTAGACGTAGATCCGGGAAAGAGCACCAATAGAACGGTAATCACATTCGTGGGGCCACCTGAAACAATAGGTGAAGCAGCCTTTAGGGTAATTAAGAAAGCATCAGAATTAATTGATATGTCTAAACATTCAGGCGAACATCCAAGGATGGGAGCTACTGATGTTTGTCCATTTGTGCCAGTAGCTGGAGTAGGGATGGATGATTGCATTGAAGTTGCAAGAGCTCTAGGTGAAAGGGTGGGGAAAGAACTGGGAATCCCAGGATATTTTTACGAAAGTGCAGCCCTAAGACCAGAGAGAAAGAACCTAGCAGTTTGTAGGAAAGGTGAGTATGAAGGTTTGGCAAAGCTTGGAACAGAGGATGGCGCACCTGATTTTGGCCCAAAAGAATTTAACGATTCGGCAAAACGCACAGGAGCAACAGCAATTGGAGCAAGGGATTTCCTAATTGCATACAATATCAATTTGAATTCAACTTCCTCAAGAAGAGCAAATGCAGTAGCTTTTGATATCAGAGAAGCAGGCCGAATCAAAAGAGAAGGCGGTGTGATTTCTGGAAAAGTCATAAAGGACGATAACGGACAGCCAGTAAGGGATCCAGGTTCTTTGAAATCGGTTAAAGGTATCGGTTGGTATATTGAAGAATACGGGATCGCCCAACTCTCACTCAATCTCACAGACATCAACGTTACCCCAACTCACATTGCTTTTGACGAAGCTTGTGAGAAAGCTAGACAAAGGGGGATCCGCGTTACGGGATCTGAATTGGTGGGGCTAGTTCCTTTAAAGGTTATGATTGACGCTGCTGATTACTTCTTAAAAAAGCAACAGAGATCAACAGGAATCAGTGAGTCTGAGAAAATCAAGATTGCTGTAAAGTCATTAGGTCTTGACGATTTGGCTCCCTTTAAGCCAGAGGAAAGGATTATCGAGTATTTGATTAGAGAGAAGGGGCAATATCCACTTCTTGAGAAAAACCTAAAGATGTTTGCAGAGGAGACTGCTTCAGAATCTCCAGCTCCAGGTGGTGGTTCTATTTCTGCTTATGCTGGATCATTGGGAGCTGCACTTTCAACCATGGTTGCAAATTTGAGTGCTAATAAAAGAGGTTGGGATGATCGATGGGAAGAGTTTAGTAATTGGGCTGATAAAGGCCAAAACTTCCAAGAGAAATTACTCGCCCTCGTAGATGCAGATACAGCTGCATTTAATGGAATCATGGACGCTTATGGAATGCCTAAGTCTTCGGATTCTCAGAAGGCATCAAGATCAGCAGCTATTCAAGCAGCGACTAAGCACGCAATTGAAATTCCTATGCAAGTTGCAGAAATTGCGTATGAGGCAATGGATGTAGCTGAAGCTATGGCACAAATAGGAAACCCAAATTCAATTACAGATTCTGGAGTAGGGGCAATGTGTTTGAGATCAGCAGTAATGGGTGCTGTGCTAAATGCTAGAGTAAATGCTGGCGATCTTGAAGATTCAGAATACGTTGACGAAGTTTTGGCTCGTTGTGAGGAGTTGGTTTCGAATTCTCAAAAGAAGGAAGCCGAGATTCTAGCAAGAGTTGATGAAGTACTTGGCGCGTAACTGAGCGCTATCACAAAAGATTATGCAATAAAAAAGCCGGTCCACAATGGCCGGCTTTTTTATTTCAACTGTTAGTGAGCTTACGCCTTAACAGTACGACGCTCTTTAATACGTGCTGATTTACCAGTAAGTTCACGTAGGTAGAAGATGCGTGCTCTTCTAACTGCACCACGCTTGTTTACTGTGATGCTGTCGATGTTAGGCATGTTTAGAGGGAAAATTCTCTCTACACCAATGCCGCTTGACATTTTACGGATTGTAAAAGTTTCAGTTGCACCAGCTCCACGACGTTGAAGAACAACACCTTGGAAAGCCTGAAGACGCTCCTTAGAACCCTCCTTAATTTTAACTGTTACAGTGATTGTGTCACCTGCGCCAAACTCTGGCCATACGCGTGACTCAACTAATTTGTTTGTAATCTCCTTAATACGCTCCATAGTATAAAACTTTGTCCCGGTAAATTTCGGGGTGCAATATTACGAATAAAAATGACGTAATCCGCAGAAAATTTAACTTTATCCATCCAGAAGGTCAGGTCTTCGATCTTTTGTCCTTTTTAGAGCTTGCTCTTCTTCCCACTTGCGGATTTTTTCGTGGTTACCACTTAGAAGCACTTCTGGGACTTTCCATCCATTGTATTCTGCTGGTCTAGTATAAACTGGAGGAGCTAATAATCCGTCTTGAAAAGAGTCTGTTAAAGCACTCATTTCATCGCCAATCACACCAGGAACAAGGCGTACAAGAGCGTCGGTTAAAACTGCAGCGGCTAATTCTCCACCACTTAAAACGTAATCGCCAATTGAAATTTCAAGAGTGATAAAGTTGTCTCTTAGCCTTTGATCTATCCCTTTGTAATGTCCACAAATCATCATTATGTTGCCACAAAGTGATAATTGATTAACACGACTTTGTGATAATCTTTCACCGTCAGGAGTTAAAAAAATCACCTCATTATAATCTCTTTGGGATTGCAGATGAGTGATTGCATCGTGAAGAGGTTGCATTGCAAGAACCATTCCTGCTGAACCACCAAATGGTGTGTCGTCAACCTTCTTATGCTTGTCTTTTGAGAAATCCCGAATATCGTGTAGGTGCACTTCTACAAGTCCCTTTTCAATTCCACGTTTTACAATGGATTCTGAAAATGGGCCTTGTAATAAACCGGGCAGTACTGTTAGGATATCTATTCTCACGGTGCAAATTTAAAAAACCCCGAACTACACTCGGTAATTCGGGGTTTAATGTGATAAAATTGACTACCCAGCTTATTCAGCCGCGTATACTAGATCAAGTTCGTCGATAATGTTAGTAGCACCTGCAAACTTGTCTACAATCCAAAGTACGTACCTGATGTCAACAGAGATAGTTCTTTGAAGCTGTGGTTCGAAAGCGATGTCTCCACTCATTGCTTCCCAGTTTCCATCAAATGCAAGACCGATAAGATCTCCGTTTCCATTCATAACCGGTGATCCAGAGTTACCACCAGTAATGTCTGTTCCGTGGATGAAACAAACTACTAGCTCGCCATTCTTATCAGCATACTTCCCAAAATCCTTATTGCGAATAAGCTCGTCAAGGTGATCTGGAACTACGAATTCTGGATTTGTGTTGTCCTTCTTTTGAAGGATACCATTTGCTGTAGTAATGAAGTCGTATTGTACGGCATCAGCAGGAGAGTAGTCCCCAACTTGGCCGTAAGTAAGACGCATCGTTGAGTTTGCATCTGGGTAGAATGCCTTATCTGGTTGCATTTCTCTAAGACCTTTCACAAACAGTCTGTATCCTTTGTCGAACTTGTCTTGGGATGGGCTTGTAAATGTTGCGAAGTAAACATCAAGAATACTCATAGCAGCACCAACAGCTAGGTCCTCCATGAGGTTGAACCCTCCAGATTTTCCACCTCCCATTGGAAGGCTAACGCCAATTTTAGAACCACCTGCTGAAGGTGGAGTTGCATTTTCAATGTAATCTCTTGTTTTTGATTCGTTTACAAGAATACTAGTTGAGTACATTTTCTTTGCGTAGTTCTCTACACTTCCGCCATATTCACCATCAACAACACTAAAGAATGATGGAAGGTATTCTGCGTCAATGTCATTTTTGTACTTGCTCATAAGGTTTACAAATAGATCTCTATCTGTTTCCAAATCGTAGTCTTTGTAGAAGCTGTCACAAAGTCCATGTAGAGCAGCTTTAGTTCCAGCAACTTGTGCTGAATCTGGAGAGAATAAACCAGGTGCTGTACGAGCAAATCTCACTGCAAACAAAGTGATATCAGATCCAATTAAACCTGCCTCAAGAGCATATGCGTCGGCTTTTGCAGTTGCGTCAGTTTCACTGTAAAATGATTCGATCATGTTAAGAGCTTCGCCGTATTCTGCTTTTCTATCCTCACTTTGGTTAACCCAAGCCGTGAACTGCTCCTCAATAGATTCTTTCTTGCCGTGTACATCAAGAGCACGTAGACCTTTGGATTGGCCTATGTAGTACTTCCAGTAGTTGGCAGTTTGGGCGTATTTCGCAGCGTATTTGATGCGGATTGCAGGATCGCTATCCATATGCTCCTTCATGGTTCTAAGCTTAAGGTCTCTAACGTCTACCACGCTTGGGTTGTATAAGTTAAGAGCTTGCTCAACACCCCAGCTGCTGAGAAATCTGTCAGTGCTTCCAGGGTAACCCATTACCATTGTGAAGTCTCCTTGTTTAACACCGTCCATGCTAATTTTTAGGTGGCGCTTAGGTGAGTAAGGCTTGTTATCTTCAGAGTAATCAGCAGGATTGTTGTCAGCATCAGCGTAAATTCTAAGCATAGTGAAATCACCGGTGTGACGTGGCCACATCCAGTTATCTGTATCGCCACCGTATTTACCAACGCTTTCTGGCGGTGCAGCAACTAGTCTGATGTCTCTGTATGTATTGTAAACGAACATGTAGTATTCGTTTCCGTAGTAAAAGCTCTTTACCTCGTAGGTATAACCATTTGTGTCACCCTCGTTCATTTCTGCTACTAGAGCGTTTTGGGCTTGCCCTATTGCAGCATTCCTTTCATCTTCACTCATTTCCTCAGAAACTCCATCAAGGATTTTAGAAGTTACATCTTCAATTCTCACCAAGAAGCTCACTTCAAACCCGTCGATATGCATCTCTTCGGCTTTTTTCATTGCGAAGAATCCATTAGTTAGGTAATCGTTCTCAGGAGAGCTAAACCCTTGAATTGCACCGTAAGCACAGTGGTGGTTTGTTAGCACAAGGCCTTCTGATGAAATCACCTCTGCTGTACAGCTTCCTCCGTTTAACCTAAGGATAGCATCCTTTAATGAAGCATTGTTGATGTCGTAAATGTCCTCTGCAGTTAGTCTGAAGCCAGCATCTTGCATTGAAGCTTCGTTAATCTGCTTAAGCATGTGTAATAGCCACATTCCTTCATCTGCCTTAGAAATAGGAGAGAATAGGATTGCGATTAATGCGAATGAAAATAATCGTTTCATATTATCTGTTTTTAGTTTTCTGAAATTGGGTGCCATTTAACCTTTGAAATTTTATCCTCTATCATATTGTAAAGAGGGTCAAGGTTTGGGCCTTCAAATCTATTAAATACTCTGTGACCTTCAATCGAAGAAATCGATGCAGGAAGATCCATTACTTTTTTATCGTCGTACTCAGGGGCCAAATCAAAATATCCAATAGTCTTTGCATATTCTGCAATTTCCGCTAAATCCCTTGAATTTATTACTCCTTCGTAATTACCCTTTTTGAGTTCTACGCCAAACCTACTTTGCAACATCCGTCCAACAGTCAATGTAGCACGCCCATTGTTTAATGCTTGAAACATGTATACGGGACAATCCCCAAAGCATGGAGTTTTTTGCAGTGAGACAGATATTTCAAGTGGAGCAGTAGCGTTGAGTTGCTTTTCACTAGAGCAACTAGCAAGAATACAAACGCCCATTAGGCATACTATCTGAAGGATATTATTCAAACTTACTTTTTCCTTTTAAGCTCCTTAGTCCTTCTAGCTTGCTCTTGCTGCATTTCCTCGAGTCTTTGCTGGAATGAAGACTTTTTCCTTGGTGTCTTTGCGTAAGTCTCGATTTGTTCTTTAAGCTTAGCTTCATCGATAAAGTAATGCTTAATTACAAGCATTTGAGCAATAGAAACGATGTTGGCAGCAAAGTAGTAGAGACTCAAGCCAGAGGAGAATCCGTTAAAGAAGATCAGCATTGTAAATGGAATGATGTTCTGAATAACCTTCATGTTAGGCATTCCTGGTTGCTGTGGCTGAGGCGGTTGACCAGCAGTAGTCATCTTCATATAAACGAAGATCGAAGCTGCCATTAAAACAGTGAATCCGCTGATGTGAGATCCATACATTGGGATCGTGAATGGAAGGTTCACAATTGCATCATAAGATGCGAGGTCATCGGCCCAAAGGAAGCTTTGGCCTCTCAAATCCATGTTTGCAGGAAAGAACCTGAACATGGCATAAAGGATAGGCATCTGAAGAAGTGCAGGAAGACAACCAGCCATAGGGTTTACTCCAGTTTTGCGGTATAGCTCTACTGTTGCTTGTTGACGCGCCATCGCGTCATCTTTATGCTTCTCATTTATTTCCTCAATATCTGGTCTAATAACTTTCATCTTAGCTGAGCTCAAGAAGTTTTTCCAAGTGATAGGGAAGAGGAACATCTTAATAATTAAGGTGATAATTAAAATTATTAACCCAGCACTAGCTACTCTAGAGTACAAGAAATCGTAAAGTGGAAGTATTGCGTTTCTGTTTACCCATCCAAAAATCCACCAGCCGTAATCTATAATTCGACCTACTTCTCCAAGTCCAGTAGTATTAAGGTCGTTAAGTCGGTTTGGCCCAAAGAAAAAATCAAGCCTTTGTTCCATTCTATTTCCACTTACTCTTGCATCCATTGGAAGATTTGCATGGAAGTACAGAGTGTTAACAGTGTCACCTTCTACAAGTGTGTTTTCCAGTTTTGATCCAATAGAAAATCCTTCAGGAGTTGAGACTAAGGCAGAGAAGAAGTTTTGCTTGAATGCCATCCACTCAAGTTCGTATTCTAGCACTTCATTATCTGAACGTCCTTCGCTGAGGTATGATCGTCCTCTATCTTCTTCTCTATAAAATATAGATGTGTGTTGGCGTTCCCATTGCAGGCCCTTTTCATTTCTTAATCCTGCTGCCTTCCAATCTAAATACTGTCTTTCTTCAACAATACCTTGGAGACCTATAAATGCTACGTCAGAGTGAAGTCTGTAATCCTCTAAAGAGTGTGTGATTACTATAGCTCCACCATTTGATGCGGGCGCTGTGAATGTTATGCTCGACG
>JAYZNI010000036.1:0-11154 GCA_036152255.1 Bacteroidota bacterium
TTTACGATTTGGCGACTTTGCAGAAGTCTTCCAAGCCCAAAATCATCAACCCCTGCATTGTTTGAAATACAAGTCAAATCATTGATGCCTAATCTAACGAGCTCATCTATGCAGTTTTCAGGAATACCGCATAGACCAAACCCACCAAGCATCAGCGTCATCCCCGACGTGACACCAGCACATGCCTCTTCAGCAGAGCTTACAACTTTTGAAATTGCCATATCGCAAAATTACCCAAAGACTCGCCTATTCAAACAAGTCCTCGTCTTCGAATCCATCCGAGTCGTATGTATGTCCCTTGAGTGAAACTTGATCTTTGCAATTGAGAGTGTCTGCGCCCAATGATTCTGGCCTAGTGAAATCTTCCTGCGAGATTGCTAGGGTTGAGTCAGCGTAAACGTCTTTCATGAAGAATCCGTAGATTGGAAGCGCTGTATTTGCTCCTTGGCCTAAGGTTGTGGTTGAGAATCTAACCGTTGGGTCTTGCGCCCCAACCCAAACCCCAGTAACCAAGTCTGGGGTAAGCCCCATGAACCATCCGTCAGTGTTGTTTTGAGTTGTTCCTGTTTTACCCGCCATTGGCACTGTGATGTTGTCGTATTGTCGAGATTCGTTATCGTATCGTAGCCTTATCCCTGTACCCATTTTCTTTTGAAGCTCCTCATTCCATGCCCCATCGACTACGCCCTTCATCATGCGTACTACTCTGTACGATGTGAGTTCGTCAAGTCCTTGTCGCACGACTGGAGTGGGTTCGTAAATCGTGTTTCCATATCTATCCTCTACCCTTACGATTATTGTTGGCTCAATATAAATCCCACTATTAGCTAGTGCAGCATTGGAAGCCACTAACTCCTTCAATGTTAATTGGGCAACGCCCAACGCTATCGAAGGCACATTGGGTATATCGCTTTCAATCCCCAACTCGTGAGCAAGTTTAATAACCCTTTTTGTTCCGTAGGTTTTGATGAGCTTCGCTGTAACCGTGTTCATCGAATTCGCCAATGCGTACTCAAGAGTCACTATCTCGCCATAGTTTTCTGAGGAATTCTCCGGGCACCAACGTGGTGGGTCGTAGCCTTTTGGAAGGTCAATACACGTTATTTGATTGGGGAGTTCATCACAAGGCTCCATACCCATTCTTAGAGCTGTAGCGTAAACAAATGGTTTGAATGTAGAGCCAACTTGTCTTCGAGATTGGCCCACGTTATCGTACTGAAAGAATCGGTAGTCTATTCCGCCAACCCAAGCCCTAACCTGACCTGATGAAGGTTCTACAGACATCAGTCCTGCATGGAGGGTTTTCTTACGATGAAAGATGCTGTCCATCGGTGTCATAAGAGTGTCAGCTGGCCCCTTGTGAGTGAAAACTGTCATGCTAGTTTTCTCTCTGAAACTCTTGTTTAGTTCTTTAGTCGAAAGGCCCTTCCAAGTATGACCACAACCTCCCTTTTCGGCGTTGCACTCATGGCCATAAGATCCGTCCTCAAATTGATAACCCCTTATATAGAATTTGGGCCTATTGCAATGTGGGCAGAGTTTTCCTTTGGCCTTTTTATACCTATCTGAATCCCTTACTGCGACATCAATAATTGCTTGTCTTGCGTCAGGATCTATCTCCTCAAAGAATGGGTAATCTGCAGGTGGGCGAGTTTTTAAGTCTCGCTCAAATGAAGCCTGGAGTTCCCCGCCCAAATGTCGAGAAACAGCTGCCTCCGCATATTCTTGCATGCGGCTATCTATTGTTGTGTGGACTTGTAGTCCATCTCTATAGATGTCGTATTTAGCCCCATCACTTTTGCTAATTACATAGCTCCCATCTGCATTCTCCTCATTGAAAATCTTCTTGAGCTCTGCTCTAAGAATTTCTCTGAAATACGGTGCAGAGCCCTCATCGTGGCTAACCCTTTGGTAGCTGAGAGATATTGGAAGTGCTTTTAGGGAGTCTAATGCTTCGGGAGTGAGGAAACCGTATTTCTGCATTTGGCCTAAAACAACATTTCGCCTTGAAGTAACTAACTCCATTCGGCGCAATGGATTGTACAAGGCGCTATTCTTGAGCATCCCCACAAGCATGGCGCTCTCCTGAATGTTTAAATCCTTAGCGTCCTTGTTGAAGTAAACATTTGCGGCACTCTTTATGCCTACTGCTTGGTTTAGGAAGTCGTATCTATTGAGGTAGAGTGTGATGATTTCGGGCTTCGTGTAGTGGGCTTCTAGTCTGGAAGCGATGATCCACTCTTTGGGCTTTTGTAAAAATGCCCTCTCTAAAAAACTAGTCGACTCATATTCCTCAGTAAAGAGGAGTTTTGCAAGTTGTTGGGTTATTGTAGACCCTCCTCCTCTTTTGCCCATGAAAACAATTGCACGAGCCAAACCATAAAAATCTACTCCATCGTGATTGTAAAATCTTGCGTCTTCTGTAGAGATTAATGCATCTACAAGATGCTGCGGTAGGTCATCGAATTTAGCATCTGCCCTGTTCTCCCTGTAATAAGAACCCAAAACTTTTCCATCAGCAGAATAGACCCTAGTTGCAAGGTCTGTTCGAGGATTAGCAAGGGTTTCTGTATCGGGCAAATCCCCAAATCGAGCAACAATCACTAAGAAGGCAATTCCTAAAAGAGGGCTTAATCCTCCAAGCCAAATTAAAGCCTTAAAAATTGTATTTCTCTCAATCCTCATTTAGTTGCAAGATGCAAATATCTACTCTGTAAAAACCAAATATTCACAACCTTTGTCATCATAAGGTGGTGGAAAGCTAAATTTGCAGCCATGATTGCATTGATTAAAGGGCTTCAACTTCTACTTAGTTTGTCAATTCTAGTCGTTTTACACGAGCTAGGTCACTATTTAGCAGCGCGTTATTTTAAAACAAGAGTAGAGAAATTCTACCTCTTTATGAATCCTGGGTTTTCGCTTTTCAAAAAGCAAATTGGCGAAACTGAATGGGGAATCGGGTGGCTACCTCTTGGTGGATATGTAAAAATCAGTGGAATGATAGACGAAAGCATGGACACTGAACAGATGAGCAAGCCTCCTCAACCCTGGGAATTCCGGTCTAAGCCAGCATGGCAAAGATTAATAATCATGCTTGGCGGAATAATCATGAACCTCATCGTTGGTTATGTGATCTACAGCATGGTGCTCATGGTTTGGGGCGAAAAGGTCCTACCAAATGATTATTCTGTGAACGTCGATCCTCGACTTGAGCAATATGGCTTCCAAAGTGGAGATCAAGTCCTAAAATACAATGGTGAAGAAATTGCCACTTACCAAGACTTAAGGCGCACTGCATTCTTTGAAAAAGTAATGGATGCAACTGTTTTGCGCAATGGAACTGAAGAGCTCCTCACACTAGACAAGGAGTTAGGCCAAATCCTAATTGACGAAGGCATCCGTTCTCCTTTCAACTTGATGTTTCCATCTGTAATTGATTCTATCGACCCTGGATCTAACGCTGAAATAGCTGGGCTAAAATCTGGTGACCGCATTATGTCGGTAAACGGTTTTAAGACGGGATACCAGTTGATGACTAAGTCTCAATTAGCTGACAAAAAGAGCGAGCCCATTCTACTGACTGTAGACAGAGGAGGGAAAACTTTAAGCATCCCAGCAATGACAGATACTGCAGGAAAGCTTGGGTTCAACTTCGTTCTTGCTTCGAACTACTTACATCTTTTTGAAGAAAAAGAAATCACATACAGCTTTGGTCAAAGCTTAATTAGCGGATATCACTTAGCCTCACGCACACTCAAGGAATACATAATCTCTCTAAGATTCTTAGCAACTAAATCTGGCGCATCCCAAGTTGGTTCACTTATCACTTTCGGAAGCATCTTCGATGGATCTTGGAATTGGCTGGTGTTCTGGAGAAATACTGCTTTCTTAAGCCTCATTCTCGCATTCATGAATTTACTGCCCATCCCTGCACTTGACGGTGGTCACGTTATGTTCCTGATTTACGAAATGGTGACAGGTAAACCAGCCCCAGATAAAGTCCTTGAGTACGCTCAGGTCATTGGAATAACATTCTTACTTGGTCTTATGGTTTTTGCCTTAGGAAATGATTTCTGGAGACTCTTTACCGGAGGCTTTGGCTAAGTATCTCTAAATTGGGGCTATGCTTAATTCCGTTTTCAATTTATCGAGCTTAGAAGATCTCGGTGCATACAGCATCGTAATTGGTGGTAGCTTAATCATCATACTTTCGTACTTCGCAAACCTTCTTGCAAAGAGAACAAACATCCCGTCTGTACTTGTACTTATTGGAATGGGGATAGGCATACGCCAAATGATGCACACAGTCGGTTGGCATCATATCCCTTATGAAGGGCTCTTACTAGAACTACTAGGAACGATAGGCTTAATCTTCATCCTTCTAGAGGCAGCTCTTGACCTCGAATTGTCAAGAGAAAAGCTACCACTGATAATAAAAAGCTCAACCATTTCGCTTCTAATTCTTATGGCAAGTACTGTTGGGATTGCATACTTCCTAGAACAAATTTTAGAAATTCAACGTTTCTCTGCTTTAGTCTATGCTCTGCCTCTTTCAATTATGAGCAGCGCCATCATCATCCCATCTGTAGGTGGATTAAGCATGGAAAAAAAGGAATTTATGGTATACGAAAGTACCTTCTCTGACATCTGGGGGATTATGGCGTTCTACATCCTTTTAGGAAACCAACACGCTGAGACAAATTCAGAAATATTTATTGCAATAGGTAAAAATCTTGGGGGCACATTACTCATCTCGATAATTGTAAGCTACCTACTTGTTTACGTACTCCAAAAAATCAATAGCTCTGTAAAACTATTCCTTTCAATAGCTGTTTTAATGCTGATCTACTCAATCCAAAAGCTCTTACACCTTAGCCCGCTAATCCTGATCTTAATTTTTGGCTTGATGCTCAATAATTATAAGATTTTCTTCCCCAAAATCTTCAAGAATAATGATGGCGAAAGTTGGTTTGGCAGTTTGTTAAACGACGAAAAAATGAAGGGTCTTCGTCATGACTTCCACGTTTTAACACTTGAAAGCGCGTTCGTAATCCGCACCTTCTTCTTTGTAATGTTTGGAGCAACTGTTGTGCTTTCTTCTCTTATGAATGTCGAAGTACTTTTTTACGGACTAGTTATATCTGTCATTCTATACGTGTCTAGGTTTTTCTTCCTATTTGTTTTCCGATTGCCCGACCCTGCGTCACTGCTTTACATCGCGCCAAGAGGTCTTATCACAATCTTACTTTTCTTCCAGATTGGATCTAAGCACCCAGAGCTACAGACTGATAAATTCGATTCGGCAATTTTGCTCGTTGTAATATTAGTTACTTGTCTTGTGATGACCTTCTCATTAATAAAACAAGGGTCTGGTCTAGAACCCATAACTCGACAGGAAGGCGAGCCAATTCTGTCAAGCGAGGATGTTCCTGTCTCCAAGGATTCTTCTGACAAGGCTGAGTAGTTAAAGAATTTATCAATGTTTCTTGCAGTGCTCAAATTATAAGCAATGTTATAGAGATAAACTTTATCTATATTGAACGATTATTTATCAACGATTTTGAGGTTTTCGTCTAATATGTAGTTTATTTAGAGTATGCCTAAATTTAATCATATTGTTTGTTTAATACTTTGCGTTGCCATAATTGGTGGTTTAGAAGCTGTCGCTCAAGGCTCTGTTAGAGGTAAAGTGATTGATGTAGAGACTGGAGAATTCGTAATTGGAGCTTATATAACATGTGGATCAGAAACCGTTGCAACTGACTTTAATGGAGCATACATTATCTCATTACCTGCGGGAACACATGAGCTTAAATGTTCCTTCATTGGAATGGGCGAAGCTATCGGTTCTGTAATGGTTATGAATGGAGAAACTTCCATTTGGGATGTTTCCTTAAAACCTGAGGCCAAAATTTTAGACATTGCTGTTGTATCTGCTGGGAGGTTTGAGCAGAAGGTTGAAAAGGTTACTGTTTCACTAGAAGTGCTTCAGCCTGCGCTAGTAGAAAACAAAGCAACTACTTCACTTGAATCTGCTATAGAACAAACTCCAGGTGTAAGCCTTGTAGATGGTGAGCCCCAAATCCGTTCAGGAAGCGGGTTCAGCTACGGAGCAGGTTCAAGAGTTATGGTAATGGTTGACGACCTCCCCGTTCTTAGTGGAGACGCAGGACGAC
Organism: Bacteroidota bacterium; assembly: GCA_036152255.1. Lineage (GTDB taxonomy): Bacteria > Bacteroidota > Bacteroidia > Flavobacteriales_D > Sanyastnellaceae > UBA974. The sequence goes on from JAYZNI010000036.1 coordinate 6,177, forward strand.
CTACATGGGGGTTTCTGCCATTAGAAAATCTCGAACAGATTGAGGTAATTAAGGGAGCAAGTTCTGTACTATATGGAAGTGCGGCATTAAGTGGAGTAATAAATATTAGAACTAGATTTCCAGATGCAAGACCTCTTTCAAGAATCACAATTCAGCACGGTATTTACTCTAAGCCTCGATCATCTAATTCAGTGTATTGGGAAAACAACTTACAACAATCCAATATTCGATTCCTTCACAGTAGAAGGCTTGGCGGGTGGGACCTGGTTGTCGGCGGAAATTTATTAGGCGATGACGGTTATAAAGGTCCTGAGATATCTTCCGATAGCTTAGGCTTACCTATTGATACTGTAACAAATTCATTTAATCCACTTTCGGTCGATCGATATGCTGCAAATGCTCAAGCAAGGTTAAATATTAATATTAGAAGAAGAAAAAGTATCATTCCAGGTCTTAAGTATGGGCTAAGCACAAATTGGCAAATTGGTGAATCTTTAAATACCCTACTTTGGCAACATAGTGACGGCGGATTGTATTCTAGTTATGCTGGAGGAGCTACAAGAACAAATCAATTAATAGGAACAGTTGACCCTTTTGTAGAGTATCTAACTAAAAATGGTGCAAGAATTAGTTTAAGGAATAGGTGGCAACACTTGAGAAACGATAATGACAATAACCAAAGTAATTATTCCGATGTGCTCTATTCTGAGTTACAAGTACAAAAGTTTGGGACATTTGGCCTACAGAATATGGCTGTTACAGCTGGTATTGTTCATCAATACACTAATAGTGACGCCGAATTATATATAGGTGGTGATAGTACCGGAATAAACAATTCTAGAAATATTGCTGGTTACCTACAATTAGATCAACCCATTGGCGAACGCTTGAATTTATCGATGGGCTTGAGACATGAGTTTTTCTCTATCAATAACGAAGTTACACGTGACTCTTTGAGCGTTTTCAAAAATGAGATCCCCATACTTGGACGCCCAGTGTTTAGGGCTGGATCAAACTTCCAATTATTTGAAGAAACTTATTTACGAAGCAGTATTGGTCAAGGTTATCGATTCCCAACTATTGCTGAAAAATATATAAGAACTGGATTAGGCGACATGCAGATTTATCCAAATACGGAATTAAAACCTGAAACGTCAACAAATATAGAATTTGGAGTTAAGCAAGGATTGAAAATTGGACCATTATTAGGTTACCTAGACGTTGCAGTTTTCCAGCAGAGATATAAAAACTTTATTGAATTTACTTTTGGGCAATGGGGAAGTGCTAATAGTGATGTTTTAGCTGGTTTGGGCTTTAAAAGTTTAAATACTGGCGAAAGTCAGGTCAGAGGAGTTGAAACATCCTTTATGGGAAGAATGCAATGGGGGCCAGACAACAAATACAGTATTAATATTCTTACAGGTTATACTTATACTAATCCAATTTGTTTAACCCCGCAGTATAACTATAATACTGATTCTCTTGGGTCGGAACTTACTTATGAGAATACGTCTCATTATCAGCCCGACTCGCTAACCGGAGAATATGATTATTTATTAAAATATCGATCTCGTCATTTGTTTAGATTTGATGCTGAATTTTCAATGCCACAAGGTTTTGTCGGTCTAAGTTCTCGTTACCAAAGTGCCCATGAAAATTTTGATCAGGCGTTCTTAATTTTTGAGGATTTGAATTTAATTAATTGGGGGCTTAGGAACTGGCTCGAAGAAAACCCAAAACTCCCATGGATTTTTGACGCAAGAGTTGGTTACAACATTGGTGAAGCATACAAGCTCTCTTTTGTAGTCAGTAATATCTTCAATCAAGAATATGCGATAAGGCCGTTAGCTATTGTAGCTCCAAGGTTATGCAACCTCGTATTTACATACGAAATCCAATGACACTCATTGTCTGATTCATCACATATCGTTGCAATAATTCCAGCTAGGTTTGGGTCGACCAGATTCCCTGGAAAACCACTTGCTATAGTGGGTGGTGTACCTATGATTGAACGTGTTTATAGAAGAGTTACTGGTTCAGGAGTCGTTGACAGAGTGGTCGTTGCTACAGACGACGTTAGAATCAAGGACGTCGTAGATGGATTTAGCGGAGAAGTGGTTATGACAAAAGTTGAGTGTGAAAATGGTACACTTAGATGTTGTGATGCAATGCAGCAAATAGACCCAAAACCAGATGCTATTATAAATGTTCAAGGAGACGAACCTTTTGTACACCCTGAACAATTAAAGTCACTTGTAGAATTGATTAAAAAACCAGATGCTAGCATAGCAACTCTTGCTCATCCTATGAAGGCCTCTGATCCAGGAAGAGAAGATGTTAATCGAGTTAAAGTTGTTAGGGATGAAAATGGGCGAGCTCTATATTTTTCTAGAAGCCCTATTCCTCACAATGAAGGCCCTTGGCTTCAGCATGTTGGGCTATATGGTTTTACGTCGTCAGTTTTAGACGTTATCTCAGGGCTTACTCCTTCGGTTTTAGAAGAAAGAGAAAATCTGGAACAGTTAAGATGGCTATCGGCGGGCATTAAAATCGTTGTAGGCACAACTGAGCACAGAACTCCCACTATAGATACACCTGAAGATCTAGCAAAAATTGAAGAGCTGCTAGGCAGCGGTTGGTCAGTCGATTAGAAGCCTGATTTTACAATCCCCAACCTATCTTTACGGGATGATAAATCGATATTTACTAGCTGCTGTTGTTTTAATTGCTTCATGCTCTTCTCCGGCAGATAATTCCCATACTTCAATGACTGATTCTTCTGAATTCATCACAAGTGAATCTCAGTTAGGTGTAGATGCACCTGATGTAAAACAGGTTCCTCACACAACTGAAATTCACGACATCAAATTAGAAGATCCATATTACTGGATGAGATTAAGTGACGAACAGAAAGAAGCAAAAGAGCCAGATGCTCAAACTGCAGATGTTATCGATTACTTGAACAGAGAAAACGAGTATAAGGACAAAGTGCTTGCGCCAACGCAAAAATTACAAGAAGATCTTTATGAGGAAATCGTTGGGCGTATTGTAAAAGACGACGAAAGCGTTCCAGTAAAACTAAGAGGTTACTGGTACTATAGTCGTTTCGAAAAGGGTAATGAATATGCTTTTAGCTGCCGTAAGAAAGGAACAATGGATGCTGAGGAAGAAATCCTGTTAAATGAACCTGAACTAGCAAAAGGCCATAACTATTTCTCTATTGGTAGTTCATCTGTAAGTCCAAATAACAAACTAATGGTTTACGGAGTTGATACTGTGAGCCGCAGACAGTACACGCTTTACTTCAAGAACCTTGAAACGGGTGAATTGTTTGAGGATGAGATTCCTGAAACAAATGGAGGTGCAGTTTGGGCTAATGACAATAAAACAATCTTTTACACAAAAAATGACCCTCAAACTCTAAGAGCTTACAGAGTTTACAAGCACGTTCTTGGGACTGACATGAGGGAGGATGAAATTGTGTTTGAAGAGAAAGACGAGACGTTTTTTATTTGGGTTAGTAAGTCAAAAAGTCAAGAGTACATCATGATTGGCTCAAACTCAACATTGAGCACAGAGACTAGGTATATCAAGGCTGATGAGCCAAACTCAGAATGGACAATAGTGCACCCACGTGAGAATAATCACGAGTATGGAGTAAGTCATTACGGGGATCACTTTTACATTCAAACTAATCTGGAAGCAAAGAATTTTAGACTAGTAAAAACTCCCATAGAAAATACTTCTGTTGAGAATTGGGTTGATGTGTTACCACATCGTGAGGATGTTCTTTTAGAGGGAACGGATTTCTTCTCATCACATATGGTTGTGTCTGAAAGAAAGCAAGGTCTGAATAATATTCGCATTATGAAGTGGGATGGTTCTGAGGATTATTATTTAGAATTCAATGACCCAGCTTATATGGCTTTTACTGGTGCTAATCCAGATTTCGACAGTGAGGATTTGAGGTTTGGGTATACTTCGCTTACCACTCCATACACAACATATGAGCATAATTTTGCCGACAGAAGCAGAAAGCAGCTAAAGCAACAAAAGGTACTTGGTGGAAAATTTGACCAGGCCAACTACACAAGCGAAAGAATTATGGTAGAAGCTCGCGACGGAGTAAACGTGCCCGTAAGCATTGTCTACAGAAAGGACACAAAACTCGACGGAAACAGCCCTCTACTTCTATACGCATATGGCAGCTATGGCTCAAGCACAGATCCAGGATTCTCAAGCACAAGGTTGAGTCTTCTTGACAGAGGTTTTGTCTATGCAATGGCTCATATCAGAGGCGGCTCAGAAATGGGACGGCAATGGTATGAGGACGGCAAGCTTTTCAATAAAATGAACACCTTTACAGATTTCATTGATTGTGGTGAGGCTCTTGTAGAAAAAGGATACACTTCTCCTGACCACATGTATGCTATGGGTGGATCTGCTGGGGGGCTATTAATGGGCGCTGTGATGACTTTGGCCCCATATTTATTTAATGGCGTGCTTGCTGCTGTTCCATTTGTTGATGTGATCAACACTATGCTTGTCGAGACTATTCCTCTTACAACTTTTGAGTTTGATGAGTGGGGAAATCCTAAACAAAAAGACTACTTTGATTACATCATGAAGTACAGTCCTTATGACAATGTAGAGGCAAAGGACTACCCACACACATTTATTACAACTGGGTATTGGGATAGTCAAGTTCAGTACTGGGAGCCTGCAAAATGGATAGCTAAGCTTCGCGACCACAAGACTGATGACAATATGCTTATCATGTACTGTAATATGGAAACTGGCCACGGTGGTGCTTCGGGACGATTTGCTCGGTTTAAGGAAGTTGCTATGGAGTACTCGTTCATGTTTATGCTCGAGGGAATAGACGAATAAATGAGATATAGAAGACTGACTAGCGAAGAGCTTGCAGCTTTAGAGGGAGAGTTTGTGAAATTTTTGGCCTCTCAGGGTTTAGATGCCC
>JAYZNI010000037.1:0-27402 GCA_036152255.1 Bacteroidota bacterium
GCAAATAGGTGGCCCAATTCAGGCGTTAGAATCTCTGCTCAAGAATATTTAATCAAATTCTATGAAGACTTGGGCTTTAAAGTGAGTAGTGACCCCTACTTTGAGGACGCCATTCCTCATGTCCAGATGTACAAAGAGTAATTATTTGGCTTTTTCTACGCTTGCTGCAACAAATGAGATGAACAGTGGGTGTGGTGCAAGTACTGTAGAAGCGTACTCTGGGTGGAATTGAGATGCTACGAAATATGGGTGATTAGGAATTTCTACGATTTCAACTAATCCACTCATAGGGTTAATTCCAGTAGCGATCATTCCTGCCTCTTCGAATTGAGATTTATACTTGTCGTTAAATTCATATCTGTGCCTATGCCTTTCCTCAACGCTAACAACCCCGTATATTTCATGTACTTTGGACCCTTCTTTTAGAGTGCACGGATATGCTCCAAGCCTCATTGTCCCACCCATGTCAGTGATAGACTTCTGTTCCATCATAAGGTCAATTACAGGATGAGGAGTATACTCCTTAATTTCTGACGAATGCGCATCTTCTAACCCAAGTACATTTCTAGCGAATTCTACAACAGCACACTGCATTCCTAGACAAATCCCAAAGAATGGTATACCAGTAGTCCTTGCTAGCTTAATTGCAGCTAGTTTTCCGTCAATTCCCCTAGATCCAAAGCCAGGAGCAACTAATATTCCGTCTAGATGGCCAAGCGTTTCAGTAACATTACCCTCATTTATTTGCTCAGAGTGAATCCAATCTAATTCAATGCCTGTTTTAAGATCAGCACCGGCGTGATCTAGGGCTTCCGTAATACTCTTATAGCTATCTTTAAGTTCAACGTATTTACCTATTAGGCCTATTTTTACAGTTCTTTCAGGATTTTTGTACCTGTATAGAAAGTCGTTCCAAGTGCTTAAATCAGCAGTTGGTGCTGAACCCATATCAACTCCGATTTTCTTTAGAACTACCTCGTCTAGCTTTTCTTCCTTCATTAAAAGAGGAACGTCGTAAATCGTTTCTGCGTCAATGGATTGAATAACAGAATCAGAGCTTACGTTACAGAATCTTGCGAGCTTACTTCTTATTCCAGCGTTGAGAACATGCTCGGTTCTACAAACCAGAATATCTGGTTGTACCCCAAGCTCAAGCAGTTGTTTTACAGAGTGTTGGGTTGGCTTTGTCTTAAGTTCGCCAGCAGCACTTAGGTAAGGAATTAGAGTCAAATGAATCACCAAGGTGTCTTCTGGACTTTCCCATTTCATCTGCCTTACAGCCTCGATATATGGAAGTGATTCGATATCGCCTACTGTACCGCCTATTTCTGTAATTACGAAGTCAAATTCGTTTTCAGAACCTAGGATTTGCACGCATCTCTTTATTTCGTCAGTGATGTGGGGTATGATTTGGACTGTTTTGCCCAAGTATTCCCCACGGCGCTCCTTGTTTATTACGCTTTGGTAGATCCGGCCTGTAGTGATGTTATTTGCTTGGGTTGTGCAAACGTTTAAAAATCTTTCATAATGGCCTAAATCAAGGTCAGTTTCTGCTCCATCAACGGTTACGTAACACTCTCCGTGTTCGTATGGATTAAGAGTTCCAGGGTCAACGTTGATATATGGATCAAGCTTTTGGATAGTGACCTTATAGCCACGTGCTTGAAGAAGTTTTGCTAGTGATGCTGATATGATGCCCTTACCCAAACTTGAGCTAACTCCACCTGTTACAAATATATAACGGCTATTTCTTCCGCTTGATAAGTTGTCGCTTGATTGAGCTGAGTCGTTTGGCATGTCCCGAATTCTAAAAATATGAATACGGGATTCAAAGATAGTTTAATTATACTTTACAAAGTGAGAAAATTTAATTCTCTTCCATGCTTTTTGTCAATGCATCTACAACCTTATGTCCCGAAAGGAATTCGTTAGCAACAACACGTATCAAAGTATATCCAGGAACGGCTAAAATCATACCTTTAATTCCAGCGAGCATGCCCGCCATGCTGATTACAATGAAAATTTCTAGAGGATGTGCTTTTACTCTGTTTGAGAAAAGGAATGGCTGGGTAAAGAAATTGTCTAATAATTGAGTAATCAGATATACCAATGCTGCAGATCCGATATGAGGCAGCCATCCTGTAGTTTCTCCAGAATAGGTAGTGGCAACGATTAATAGGCCTATGAATGCTCCAATTAGTGGCCCTATGTACGGAATTAAATTGAGTATTCCAGCGATAAAACCTAGGATTAAAGCATTTTCTGCGCCAACGATTGCAAGGCCTGTACTAACCATGATAGTAACGATAGAAACCTGAATAATAAGCCCGCTGAAGTATCTAGTCAGTAAGCGAGATGAGTTCTCCATTATGTTTTTAATCTTTTCAACTTGAGAGTCAGGAGTAATTGCTAGAATAATTCTGTAGAAGAGATTAGCATCCTTTAAAAAGAAGAATGTCATAAACAGGATTGAGAAGATTGCAATAAATGCAGTGCCAAGAAGGTGGACTAGGTTGTTAAAGAGGTTGGAGACTGAACCAAAGCCAACAATTTCTGATGTAGAGTCAATGAGAAGGGATGATATGCTGTCGTGGCCTATGTCTAGTTGGCGTGTGATTTGGTCAATTACAGCAACCCAACTTTTTAGATCGCCTGCTAATTGTTGTGTGTCTATTGACGCTAGAGCTTCAGCTTGGGTCGCGACAAGTGGGCCAAATAACCCAATCACAAGACTTCCCGCAAATAAAAAGCAAGCAAGAGCGACGATTGCTCCAATTGAATTTGGGAGTTTTTTTTCCTTGATTTGGACTTTGCTGACTAATTCTACAATTGGGCGGCCTGCAAAGCTTAAACCCACTGAAACCATCAGATAACCTAGTAAATCACGAAATAGATATACTCCGTATGTACAGACTAAGACAGTAAGTATGCTGACAACCTTCCTTACTATTGAATCATTCATAGCAGCAATTTACACAAATAGGAATTTATAAAAATTAGGTGTGACTAAATTTGCTTCATAAGTTTGCATTCGCTCATGAATTATTCACATAAATCAAAAAGTAGGCAGGATTATTTAAAGGCCATCCTTTCATTGGATTTGAAAGGGGTGAAAGCAAGTACTTCTTCTATATCTGAAAAGCTAAATACAAAACCGGCATCTGTTACAGGTATGTTTAAGGTTTTGTCTGATTTGGGCTTGATTGAATATAAGCCGTATCAAGGAGCTGTGTTGACACAAAGTGGCAGTGAAGAGGCCATCTATCTTATGAGGAAACACAGGCTTTGGGAGACTTTTATGGTTGAGAATTTGGGCTTTGGATGGGACGAGGTTCACGAGGTGGCAGAGCAGTTAGAGCACGTGGAGTCTAAGCAGTTGGTTGATAAGTTGGACGCATATATGGGTTATCCATCTTTTGACCCTCATGGAGATCCTATCCCAGATGCAGATGGAAAAATGATAGACAGAAGAAAGCTAGTGCAAGCTCACACTCTTAAAGAGGGAGATGTAGCTAGTATTCAAGGTGTGCTAGGCTCGAGCGATAGGTTTTTAAAGCATTTGGGGGATTTGAGTATCAAATTGGGACTTGTGTTCAAGGTGAAGAAAGTATTTGAATTCGACGGTAATCTCTTAGTTGAGTTTAACGACGATAATGGGAGGTCAAAAGAACACTCTTGGTCCAGGAAATTAGTAGAACGATTATTAGCAGAAATAAAGTAAGATGTTTGATTCATTAGTATTGTGGATGGAGTCTTTAGGGCCAGTAAAAGCAGCTCTAATAGCTACGATATTTACTTGGCTTATGACAACTGCAGGTGCATCACTTGTAGTTTTTTTCAATTCTATGCACCGTAGGTGGTTCGACGGAATGTTAGGATTTACTGGAGGTGTAATGGTGGCGGCTAGCTTTTGGTCTTTACTTTCTCCTTCAATAGAAATGTCTGATGGTGATGGTTTTTTTAAAGTGATACCAGCATCAACAGGGTTCCTATTAGGTGCTTTATTCATCCACATATTAGACAAACTCACACCTCACTTGCATATTAATTTTAAAGAGGATGAGGCAGAGGGTCCTAAAACAGATTGGCATAGTACAACTCTGTTGGTTCTTGCTATTACTCTTCATAATATTCCAGAAGGATTAGCTATTGGAGTTTTATTTGGTGGTGCTGCGTTGGGTATTGATGGAGCTACTATTGCAGGTGCTCTTGCATTAGCAATTGGTATTGGGGTCCAAAACTTTCCAGAAGGGTTGGCTGTTTCGATGCCTTTAAGAAGACAGGGAGTTAGTACAGGTAAATCAGTTTGGTATGGCCAGTTAAGCGCAATTGTAGAACCGGTTGCAGGTGTTTTAGGCGCATTGCTAGTATTGCAAATTGAGCCACTTCTTCCTTACGCTCTTGCTTTTGCTGCAGGAGCCATGATTTACGTTGTAGTTGAAGAAGTAATTCCAGAAACCCAAAGAGATAAGTATACTGATTTTGCCACTTTAGGATTTATAGGTGGCTTTATCGTTATGATGATTTTAGACGTAGGATTAGGCTAAAAAGTCAATTCTGCACCCCCAAATCTTCCAGAACTCATTAGAAGCACGCAGTGGTTCACCGTGGGAATTTCTTTTAATCTTAAGCTTAGCTCTTCAACTGAAGTAATTACCTCTAAATCCTCTCTGTTAAAGGCGTTTTTAACTACTTCAGGGCTTATTGCAGGTAGTCTTTTGTGTTCTACAACTTTGGGGTCGTAGAAGATAATGGCCTTATCGACGCTATTAATTGAGTCTACATACTGAGGTAAAAAGTCCTTATTTAGACTAGAAAAGGTGTGGAGTTCAAATACAGCAGTTACTTTTCTGTTTGGGAAGGACCCAACTACTCCCGCTTGAGTTGCCTTAAGCTTAGAGGGTGCGTGTGCAAAATCTCTAAATGCAATGAAACCTTCTCTTTCAGTGATTACTTCAAGCCTTCTTGCTGCGCCCTTAAATCCATTTATTGAACTTGTGAATTCAGTGCTAGAAATCCCAATTTCATTGCAAATTGCTTTTGCTCCCTCTAAGTTTTGATAGTTATGGGCTCCAACTAATTGTGTTTCTAACAAAGTACCATCTTTAAATTCTATTTTGTTAGAGGTTATGTCTGGAGTGCTATGTGGAGTTGAGTAAGGGATATACCTAATGTCTGTTCTCTTTTGTTTGTACTCATCAACTAGATCGCACAATTTCTTGTCGTGTTCACAATAAACAAGAGTACCCTTTTGTTCAATTGTATCGATAAACTTTCTGAAAGTATCCAAATAGCTTTCCTTTGTAGGGAAAACGTTTATATGATCCCATGCAATCCCTGTTATAATAGCAATATGAGGCTTATAATGAAGGAATTTTGACCTTCTGTCAATAGGTGAGCTCAGGTATTCGTCGCCTTCGATAACTGCGAATTTGCTGTCTTTATTTAGTTCGAGCATTCTATCGAATCCCTCCAGCTGCGCACCAACCAAAAAGTCGGTTTTTATTCGACTTTTGCTCATTGAGTGAAGCAACATAGATGTAATTGTAGTTTTTCCGTGGCTGCCACCAACAACTATCCTCTTTTTATCCTGTGTTGCTTTGTATAAATACGAAGGGTATGACTCGATTTTCAGGCCTAGTGACTGCGCCTTTAATAGTTCTGGATTGTCAGTTCTTGCGTGCATTCCCAGAATTATCACATCGATATCATCTGTTATTCTGCTTTCATCCCAACCCTCGCAATCAGGAAGCAATCCTGCAGTATCTAATCTTCCCCTGCTGGGCTCGAAGATTTGGTCGTCTGATCCGCTAACCTCGTGACCTAAATGGTCAAGAGCAAGAGCAAAATTGTGCATAGCACTACCGCCAATAGCAATGAGGTGAATTCGCATTTGTTAAATTTAATCTGAAACAGAAGTTATAATTCCACCAATTTCTGCTAAGTCATCAAAAAATGCAGGGTAACTCTTTGCAACGCATTCTGCATCTTCAATTTCAATTGGAGCACCTGCACTACCAAGAATTGCAGCTGCCATTGCAATCCTGTGATCTCCTCTTGGGTTAATCCTGCAAGGTTTTATTTTACTGGGTTTGACTGATAAATAGTCGCCTTCAATTGTACATGTTACCCCGGCTTTCTCAAATTCTTCAACTATAGCTATGCCTCGATTAGATTCCTTAGTGGTTAGTCGTTTAACCCCTTTGATTTTTGAAGGTTTCTTGCCAAATGCTGCAAGAGCTGCAATAATTGGGAATAAGTCGGGACAGTTGGTTAGATCGAGATTGAAGGATTTGGGCTTCTTTTTAGAAATACTTATTCCACCATCAGTTCCAAGAAGGTGGTAGCCTGCAAATAATAAAGCGCCTTTTATTGCTGAATCAGCTTGACTAAATTTCCCTCTAATTCCAGTTATCTCGAGCTCTGGCTTGCCGCAAAGAGCTCCTAATGCAAGAAGTATAGCTGCTGAACTCCAATCCCCATCAATCTCCACTTCAACTCCTTCAAAGCATTGGTTTGCAGGTATTGAAAACATATCTAGATTATCGTGATGCTCGTGATAGCACTCTAGTCCCAAACTCTTCATCAATTCCAGAGTCATCTCTACATATGGTCTAGACACTAATCTCTTTACTTTTACAGTAGAATCAACGTCTGCAAAAGGAAGTGCTAAAAGTAGTCCGGTAATGAATTGTGAACCATGAGTGCCGTTAAGCTCTATTTCTCCGCCGTGGAGGGTGCCATTTATGGTTATAGGTGCCTTGTAGTCATTTGATTTTACTTCTAGACCTAACGCTTTTAATCCTTCTATTAGCTGAGTGTGCGGTCTGTTTAGTAGTGTGCCTTTTGCTTGGATTGATATTTCATTTCCACTTAAGGCGGCAATTGGCGCAAACATTCTAAGCGCCAATCCAGATTCACCGGCTTTTAAAACACCCGTTCTTGGCGAAGGAATTCCTAAAGGAGTAGGGGTTATTTGAATTCCGTTTGACCCAAGCTCTATTTCAGCTCCAAGCTCTGCAGCCATTGATATAGCTGACGTACAGTCGTTACAATCCGAAAGGTCTATAATTTTTGATGGTGTGTTGGCTAGAAGGGAAGCTGCTATGAATCTTTGGGATAGGCTTTTAGAACTTGGTGCTTGTACAGTTCCGCTCAATGTGCTGGGGCTTACCTTTAAAATCATATTTTCTTGTAGCCTATGTATATGCTAGCTATGCCTCCAGTGAGTTTTACCTGCTTTGTATTTACGAAACCTACTTTTTTCATTTCGATCAGAAAATCGTCACCTTCAGGAAAAGCCATTACACTTTCTGGAAGGTAGGTGTAAGCTGCTGAGTCCCTTGAAACTAATTTGCCAAGTGTGGGCATGATGAATTTAAAATAAAATCCAAATAACTGTTTGATTGGAAATGATTTAGGTTTACTAAATTCAAGTATAACTGTAATTCCATTTTGGTTTAGTACTCTGTGCATTTCGCTTAGACCTTTATTAAGATTTTCAAAGTTTCTTACCCCAAATCCGACAGTGTATGCATCGAAGCTTTCGTCTTTGAATGGTAGGTTTTCAGAATCACCCTGCTGAAGAGTGATTCTATCCTCATAACCTTTGGCCTTTACCTTTTCTACCCCAACATCTAGCATTCCTCTACTAAGGTCTACACCAGTAACATGAGCATTGAGTCCCATTCTTATGGCTTCAATTGCGAAATCACTTGTGCCAGTGGCCATGTCTATGATGGTTTGGGGATCTTCTTTGCGCAAAATTTTGATGCATCGCTTTCGCCAAAGCACATCTATCCCTAAAGAAAAGAAGTGATTAAGAAAATCGTACTTGTGAGCTATGTTGTCGAACATTCGTTCAACTTGCTGCTTTTTAGACTCGTTTTCTGGTGTTGTATATGGAGTAATCTTTGTTCCCATTATCCAATCATTGTGTGGCCTTCAGGATATTTGAAGTGCGATTTTAAAGCTCTGCCCCCAAGAGCAAAAGCTACTGTTAATGTACCGACTCTACCGATAAACATCGATAGAGAAATAATAATTTTCCCAGCTGGTGAAAGCATAGGGGTAAGGCCTGTGCTGAGTCCCACTGTACCCATTGCGCTTACTTGTTCGAAGACTAAGTCTAAGAAAGTGATTTGGCCTGAGTTAAGAAGAGCTGCCTCGCTTATAGTAAGAATGAAAATGAAAAGACAATTTCCAACAATGAAGAAAAGCAAGACGCTGTAAGCCCTTGAACGAAGCATTGGCCCTAAAGTTCTCTTGTAAAGGTGAACGTGGTCAAGACCTCGTACTGTACGCCAAACATCTGAAAGAACCACGCTTAAAGTTGACGTCTTGATACCTCCACCTGTTGATGATGATGACGCTCCTATGAACATTAGAATAATGAACATAAACAGCATGGGAATTCCTACAGCCCCTATATCTACAGTGTTAAAGCCAGAAGTTCTTGTAACACTTTGAAATATCGAAGTGGTAAATTTTCCGTAGCCACTCATCTCATCCATAACTCCATTCCACTCTAGGCACGCGAATGCGATAGCTCCAATTGCAACTAGGATTAGTGAAAAGTTTAGTGCAATTTTTGTTGCAAAGCCCAAACCCTTCCAAGGCGCAGATTTTCTTTCCCTTAGCTTGTTTGGGTCGAAGATGTCAAAGAGTGCTACCATCCCTAAAGCTCCAACAAAGACTAGGATTGTTACAATCCAATGTGCAGCCCAGTTTGTGCTAACGCTTGAGTGTGCTAAGCCATCAGTAAATAAAGTAATTCCAGCGTTGTTAAACGCACTCACACTATGGAAGATCGAAGAGAAAACTCTGTCTCCAAGTGTGTTAAAATCAACCTTGTTAGACCAAGCAAAAGCAAGCGCAGCAGCTCCTATGAGCTCAATGGAGATGCACCAAGCAAATACCTTTTTCAACGTATTCTTTCCGCTAAGAAAGCTATCTTTATTGACAAAATCTTCAATTACATCGTGCTGCATAACGCTAACCCCAAACCTCGCTGCTAGCGCTAAAAACGATGCGAAGGCAATGATGTTTAGGCCTCCTAGCTGGATGAGCATTAGGAGTACGATTTGGCCTTTGAAAGTGAAAAACGTCATGGCATCTTCAACCATCAAACCAGTCACACAAGTTGCGGAAGTAGAGGTAAACAAAGCATCTAAACCATTCATGCAACCTTCTGCAGTAGTCATCTCAGGCATCATCAAAAGCAAGGTGCCTGCAGTAGTAATCCCCAGGAAACTCAGTATGAACAATACTGCTGGATGCATCTTAATGCTCGGGAGTACATTGCCCTTTCTCATCAATTCAGCTATGATAACAATTACGAAATAGAGCTGAATGAAGATTGTAGAAAAATCAGTGTAGGAGTCTATCCCCATTGTAATTAGCAGAGGTTCTAGAAGTAGGGAGTCGAAGAATAAATCTCCAACTCCTTCAATGACAAGGAGGGACATGACTATGCCCTCAAACCAATGTTCTTTGAGAAACTCAAGAGGGTGGAAGTCGTAAATAATCCTTATGAGATAGTGAAGGACGTAAAACCCAAAGCTGAATTTCACAAAACCCAGTAGGGCAGATGAGCTATCTGGGGTTTGGGGATATCCGTAGTAGATCGAAAGAACAACTAACGCAATTAGAGATATGAAGAGTTTAAGAATCTTAAGAATCTTCAAGTTCCTCGCCTTTGATTCATAAAGACTCAGATTTACTCGTTCTCTAAAATCTCTTAAAGTCATATTTAAAATTCAGAAGCAAGTTCGTCTATATCAACTACAACAACGCCGCTTTTTTCGCAGACTTGGCCTCCAGCTATATTCGCGGCTTTAGCCATTTCTTTTGGAGATGCTCCTGCTGCCAGCATGAGTGAAGCCACAGCAATCACAGTATCTCCCGCGCCGCTTACATCTACAACATTTCTATCTACTCCATTGATATGTGTTCCTTCGCCATCAATGCTTAGCCACATTCCGTCAGCCCCAAGCGTTGTGAGTGTGATTTGGGATTCTAAAGCGTTGTTTAGTACTTCAGTAGCTGCTTTTAGGGAACTCTCGCTGCTAGGGTCTACATCAGTACTTAATCCCTCTCTAAGTTCTTTGAGGTTGGGCTTAAAAAGGGTAACTCCCCTGTAGGCCTTGAAGTTTTTCAGCTTAGGATCAACAGTTATTGCAATTTCCCTAGACGTCGCTTGCTCAATCAAAAAGTTAGCAAGCTCCTCATCCATTACACCCTTGTCGTAATCTTCAACGATTATCACATCTATTTCCTCTTTGTCCAAAAGCTCGATGATGGCCTGCTTGAGTTCAGATTTCGCTTCATCTGTTATAGAATCAGTAGTTTCCTCATCAATTCTGAGCATGTGCTCAGTTCCCTTGATGATTCGGGTTTTGACAGTTGTTGTACGCCCGTGTTCAGTGATAATTGCACCTGTGCCAATACCCTTTTCGCCCAAAATTTGCTCTAGATACTTGCCACTTATATCATTTCCTATCACTGAGGCCAAATGCGCCTTAGCTCCCATCGCAATGACATTCCTTGCAACATTGCCCGCGCCACCAATTCGAGAATCCTTGCCCGTTTTATTAAGAACAGGTACTGGAGCTTCAGGACTTTGCCTGTGTACATCGCCCCATAAATAAGCATCGATCATAACATCACCCACCACAAGAGCGGAGAGTTTCGAAATTTGATCCTTTGGAAATGTCATCGGCTGATTTTTAAGCCAATTTACTCACGGCTTCTCTAATTCTGCGTGCCGCTTCAGCAAGAACTTCATCTGCTGCTGCGTAGCTCAATCTAATACACTCTGGAGTGCCAAACGCAGAACCACTCACCGTAGCCACATGCGCTTCTTCAATTAAGAACATAGCTACATCGTCAGAATTGTTTAGAGTCTTTCCGTTGTACGACTTGCCAAACAACCCGCTAATGTCCGGGAACAAGTAGAATGCACCCATTGGCTTGTTGAGCTTGATGCCAGTTATACCGCTAAGGTCTTCAAGCATCTGATCCCTTCTCCTCAAGAATGCATCTAGCATATTATCGGCAATACTTGGGTCCGCATCAACTGCTTCAGCTGCTGCGGCCTGTGCGATGGAACACGGAGCAGAAGTGATTTGGCCTTGAATCTTATTGCACGCAGCAGCAATCCACTTGGGTGCTCCAATATAGCCAAGCCTCCAACCAGTCATAGCGAATCCCTTAGATACGCCGTTCACAGTCACCACTTTATCCATCATGCCTTCAATACCAGCCAAACTCGCGTGCTTAGGAGTAAAGTTTATAAGCTCATAAATTTCGTCGCTAATCGTGATGATATTGTCATTCTTCCTTAAAACATCGGCAAGCGCCTGAGTCTCTTCAAGCGTATACACCGAACCCGAAGGATTACAAGGCGAAGAATAAATCACCATTCTTGTCTTGTCAGTGATTGCATCTTCAAGAGCCTCAGGCTTAATCTTGTAATCATCGTCAATACTTGTTGGGATAACTACAGGCACACCCTTAGCTAGCTTCACGATTTCAGCATAACTAACCCAAAAAGGAGCAGGCAAGATCACCTCATCTCCAGGATTAACAATAGAAAGCACTACGTTCGCAATGCTTTGCTTAGCACCGTTGCTTACTAAGATTTGGTCTGGGGCGTAATCAAGTCCATTGTCTCTTTTGAATTTCTTAGAAATGGCCTCTCTTACTCTAACAGTTCCTGCAACGGGAGTGTAGTGAGTGTCATTTGCATTTATGGCATCTATTCCAGCCTGCTTCAATGGTTCCGGAGTGTCAAAATCCGGTTCGCCAAGAGATAGAGAGATTACGTCAATACCTTGAGCCTTAAGTTCGCGAGCCATTTTGGCCATTGCAATTGTAGCAGATTCGCTAAGGCTGTTTAGAAGGTCAGAAGTGCGGTTGTTCATGCCTAAAATTAGATGCTTGTTTTTGATTCAAAATTCGCCGTCAAAGGTACTTCGTTATGTGGGAGTAACACCAGCCCAAGGGTAGTAATTATTCCATTTACTGGGAGGAGGGCAAAGCCAAAACTAAACCCATAATTGGTACTCAGAAATTTCTCTAAAACGTAGCAAATAATAGGGGCAGCGACCGCCACATATGGAATGAACTTATCCTTTGGTAGGCGCTTTGTGAATATCCCGTAGAAAAATAATCCCAAAAGTGGACCGTAGGTATAGTTGGCCGCAGTGAAAAGAGCAGCCACAGCACTCTGATCATTGATGGACCTAAAAATCATTATCACGCACAGCAGCACCACAGCAACACCAATGTGAACCTTACCACGAATATTTACTGCCTTTTTCTCCTCCATCTTCTCGGTACCAATGAGATCCACACAGGTAGAAGTAGTTAGCGCAGTCATTGCAGAATCCGCAGAACTGAATGCAGCAGCGAGCAGTCCTACTAAGAACACACCGCCAACCCACATCCCCAACGTTCCGCCAAGTGCAAGTATGGGATACAGCTTATCTGTTTGCTCTGGAATGTCTAAACCATCCGTGCCAGCTTGAATGTAAAGCAAAGCACCAAGAGATAGGAAGAGTATGTTGGCGAAGAATAGGATGAAGGCAAAAGACCCCATGTTTTTTTGGGCTGACTTAAGGTCCTTACAAGAGAGATTCTTTTGCATCATGTCTTGGTCTAGCCCCGTCATGGCAATGCAAAGGAATACGCCAGCGATAAAGTGCTTTACAAAGTGATTTGGCGCCTTCCAGTTAGAGAATTCAAATGTCTGGGTCATCCCGCTAGATTCAACAAGTTCAGGTATGCCTGAGAAACTCACGCCCTGGGCTTTTGCTATGGCCATAATTGTCAAAACAACTGCTCCAAGCATACATGCAGTTTGTACGGTATCAGTCCAAATAACAGTTGCCATTCCTCCCTTCTTTGTGTAGAAGTAGATCACAGATAGAACAACTATTACAGTTGCAGCGAAGGCCCAGTTGGGCACTACGCCCCCAAACATTGGTTCTAAAAAGGCAATTTCAACGACTAGGGCAACCAGGAATAATCTAAACGAAGCGCCTATTGTTCTGCTCAAAAGAAAGAATGAAGCTCCAGTTTTATAGGCCTTAGATCCGAAGCGCTCGTCTAAATAAGTGTAGATACTCGTCAGTCCCATTTTGTAGTAAAGTGGGAGGAGGAAGTACATAATGAATCCATAGCCTGCACAAAATCCCATCATCATTTGTAGGTATGTCCAGTTTTGGGATCCCACCCAACCAGGGACTGAGATAAAGGTTACTCCGCTCAACGTGGCACCTATCATCCCAAACGCAACAACGTACCATGGAGCGGCCTTTCCCGCTAAATAAAAGTCGCTATCCTTGCTTTTGTCGCCAGTAAAATGTCCTATGGTAAAAAGAACGCCAACATAGCCAATAGCTATTAGTAGAAATATCATTGGAGTCATAGCCCAAATGTAAGGTTCGAGCGGTGAGTTAGGCTGACTATCTTTACACCGTGGATCAACTACCCTCAAGACTCATTGAAGCAGCTGTAGACCAGATTGCAACTCTACCAGGAATAGGTAGAAGGACCGCACTGAGGTTAGCCCTTAGCCTACTCAGAAGAGATCCAGAAAGAGTACATCAATTAGCGGATTCCTTAAAGGAGATGAGCGATGGTGTAAAGCCATGTGAGAAATGCCACAATCTTACTGAAGACATTGTTTGTAGCATTTGCAATAGCTCTGGGCGCGATTCCCAAACCATTTGCGTTGTTGAGGATATCAGAGATCTACTAGCAATAGAAAACCTTGGGCTATACAAAGGTGTTTACCACGTATTGGGAGGAGTAGTTAGCCCTATGGATGGTGTTGGGCCGTCAGATTTGTTCATACAAAGCTTGGTCGATAGAGTTCAAAACTCTAGCGAAAAAACAGAGGTGATTTTTGCATTACCTGCAACTATGGAGGGCGAAACAACATCATTCTACCTCTATAAAAAACTTCAGAATCTTAATGTTGAAATTACGTCGCTTGCAAGAGGCGTTGCAGTAGGTGAATCTCTGCAGTACGCAGACGAAGCAACTCTTTCAAGATCTATTGAAAACAGAACTATTTACAGCGCAGGACAATGAAGTTGAGCGTTATCATAGTTAGCTATAACGTTGAGAAATTTCTTTCTCAATGCCTTGTTTCTGTTGAAAGGGCAATAGATCAAGTAGGCAAGGATCTTGTCGAGGTGTTTGTTGTAGATAACGATTCTGTTGACGGGACTTGCGCTGTGGTAAAGGAAAAATTTCCTTGGGTTTCTTTAATTGAAAACAAGGAAAACACAGGCTTCTCAGTTGCAAATAATCAGGCGATTAAGATTTCTAAAGGAGAATATGTCCTCCTTTTAAATCCTGATACTGTTGTTTCAGAAAACACTTTTGTCGATTGCATTGAATATTCTGATTCTAATCCCAAACTTGGAGGACTCGGTGTTCCAATGTTTGACGGAAGCGGAACCTTTCTACCAGAAAGCAAACGCGGTATTCCTACTCCTTGGGCTTCTATATGTAGGATCTCAGGGCTATACAGACTAGCTCCCAAATCGAAAAACCTTAATTCTTATTACGCGGGACATTTAAATCGCGATGAAACAGCCCAAACCGAAATCCTAAGCGGTGCTTTCATGTGGATGAGAGCTGAAACATTAAAAGAGGTAGGTGTACTGGACGAGCAATTCTTTATGTATGGCGAAGACATAGACCTTAGTTGGAGGATTATCAAGGGAGGTTGGGAAAATCACTATTACGCAGGAACCCAAATCATCCACTACAAGGGAGAAAGCACCAAAAAGGGAAGCCTCAATTACGTATCCGTATTTTACAAGGCAATGCTAATTTTCGCAGAAAAGCATTTCGAAGGAGGCCAAGCTGCGATATACAATTGGATTATTCGCCTAGCAATTTACGCTAGAGCATCACTTTCTATAATCAAGCGCCTTGCAATTGATTTATTCTTGCCAGTAGTTGAAGGGATTGCTCTTTATGCGACTCTATACTTCTTCCTTCAATACTATTCAGCCCAAACTGGAATCGAATACGATTGGGTTCAATCATCATTAGCACTGGGTTACTACACTCTATTTTGGCTTTTCATGCTTTGGCTTTTCAGTGGATACGATAAACCATGGGTGCCTAGAAGGGTGATGAGGGGAATTTTTTTCGGGTCAATTTCCTTAATAGCTGTTTATGGTTTGCTTCCTGAATCTCTCAGATTTTCTAGAGCAGTACTCATCTTTGGAACATTTAGCTTCACTGCAATTGTCAGTATTGGCCGAATAATTTTTGGAGGGTGGAGGTTGGGAAAGAAGGTGTCAAACAGATTAGTTGTTGCTTCAGAAGATGAGGCAAAATCTATTTATTCTCTTTTATCTTCCATAGAGCCCAAATTCAAAACTGTAAATCACTCTGACGAGATAATGTTGCCCGATGATCTAAGCTCACTATGCGATTACGTAAGAATTCACAATATTGGAGAAGTGATTTTTAGCGGGAGAGACGTAACCGCAAGCTCTATTATTACTTCCTTGTCTGCTGTCTCAGGTACAACACTTTGTAGAATTGCTTGGACAGACGATGGGTCAGTGATGGGGTCTGGAGGGCCTGGCCCAGATCCAGTGACAGAATTAGATGGAGCGATTTACGGGGTAGCTGCACGCAGATACAAGAGATTACTTGATCTAGGTCTGTCATTGCTTTTCATAATCCTAAGTCCACTTTTGATAATATCAGGTCGTTGGAGATGGGTAGTAAATGCATTTAAAGTGGGTTTAGGCTTTAAAACTTGGGTTGGGATAAATATTCCGGGAACAAATAAAGGAGCATTTTCAAAACCATTTGTTGTCTTAGCTTTTGATTCTGACGACATTAGGGTCCGTGAAAGATTGAGTTTATCTTATGCGAGACAATACCACCCATTTGAAGACTTGAAGCTTGTATTAAACTCACTACTTTTGCAAAACGAAAACCGATAGTATGGCAATCATAGAAATTCTACTTCCAAAGATGGGTGAGAGTGTAGCAGAAGCTACAATCACAAACTTGCTAGTTGAACCAGGCTCTAGTGTTGAGGCAGATGAGGCAATTGTTGAAATTGCAACAGATAAGGTTGATAGTGAGGTTCCAGCACCTGAGGATGGAGTTTTAGTAGAGTGGTTAATTGCTGAAGGTGATGTTGTGCCAGTTGGTGCAGCAATTGCTAAATACGAGGTTGGAGGTGAAGCAGGAGATTCTGCTCCACAACCTGCAGCTGCTGAACCAGCATCTGAGCCAGCACCTGTTGCTGCTGCTGATCTAATCGCTGAGACAACTCCAGCACCTGAACCAACTCCAGAAGTTGTTGCAGCGGTTTCTGCACCATTAGATTCAACTCCAGAAAGAACTGGACCTTCAGGTAGATTTTATTCTCCACTTGTAAGAAGCATTGCTCAAGAGGAGGGTATTAGCATGGAAGAGCTTGAGGCAATACAAGGTTCTGGATCTGAGGGAAGGGTTACTAAGAAGGATATGATGGCTTACCTTGCTTATAGAGATACAGCCCTTGCAAAAGCTTCGGCGTCTGTAGCATCTGCATCAAAGCCAGAGCCCAAACCTGTTAGCGCTCCTACGTACAACGTTAGTTCTTCATCACACGAACCACATCCAGTATTTAAGTCTGTAACTGGAGGATATGATATCGTTGAGATGGACAGAATGCGCAAGCTTATTTCTGAGCATATGGTGGATTCAGTTCATACATCTCCACACGTAACTTCATTTGTAGAAGCTGATGTGACTGCAATGGTTCAGTGGAGAAATAAGAATAAGAATGTATTCTATGAGAAGTATGGAGAGAAGCTAACGTTTACACCACTACTTGCTGAAGCAATAATAAAAGCAATTGGAGATTTCCCAGGAGTAAATGCTAGTGTTGATGGAGACAACATCGTAATGCATAAGGCAATTCACCTTGGAATGGCTGCCGCACTACCAAGTGGAAATCTTATCGTACCAGTTATTAAGCATGCCGACCAATACAACCTTCAAGGTCTAGCTCGCCAAGTAAACGATCTAGCAAATAGAGCACGTCAGGGGCAATTGGGACCAGATGATATTGCTGGAGGAACATATACAATGAGTAATGTTGGAACATTTGGAAATGTGATGGGTACTCCAATCATTAACCAGCCACAAGTTGGAATTCTAGCATTAGGAGCAATTAGAAAGCGTCCTGCAGTAATTGAAACTCCCGAAGGAGATGTTATTGGGATCAGACATATGATGTTCCTTTCTCATAGCTACGACCACAGAGTTGTAGACGGAATGCTTGGAGGAAGCTTTGTAAGGAGGGTAGCAGACTACCTTGAAAGCTTTTCAATTGATAGACCATTAGAGGGATAATATTTTTCTCTTCCATGCGTACCTTGTAAAGGTAAAATTTGGAATATGGTATTTGAAGAAGGATTGAAGAGGCTTAACCTCAAACGACCGCTTGTTGTATTTGATTTAGAGACTACTGGTACCCAAGTTGGGGTCGATAGAATTATAGAAATTGCTATGATTAAAGTCCAAACTGATGGCACTTTAATTTGCAAACCTGAAGAATCGGGACCAGAAAATAGGATTTTGGTTAATCCAGAAATGCCCATTCCCATTGAAGCAAGTCTTGTGCACGGAGTTTACGATAAGGACGTAGAGGGGAAATATACTTTTGGCCAAATCGCACCAGGACTAGCAAAGTTTCTAGAAGGATGTGACCTTGGAGGGTACAATTCAAACAGATTTGACGTTCCTATGTTGGCGGAAGAGTTTTTGAGAGTGGGCGTCGATTTTGGGCTTGAGGGAAGGAATTTAATAGATGTCCAAAACATCTTCCACAAGATGGAACAACGAACGCTTAAAGCAGCATACAAGTTTTACTGTGACAAGAATCTTGATGGTGCGCACGAAGCAATGCCTGACACCTTTGCTACACTAGAGATTTTCGTTGAGCAATTGGACAAATACAAGAACGTGACATTTGAGGATAGTCATGGTGAAATTGTAGGGCCAGTTCCTTCAGAAATGGAAGAGCTACACGATTTTTGCCAACGCTCTAAAAACGCAGATTTGGCTGGAAGATTAGTCTATAATGACGATGGAGAAGTCGTATTTAATTTTGGGAAGCATAGAGGTACTCCAGTAAAAGAATTGCTCGAAAATGATCCAGGATACTACGGATGGGTGATGAATGGTGATTTCCCGAGGTATACATTAAAGGTATTAAAACAAATCAAAGAAGGGACCTTCGGTAAATGAGAATTGCAGTTTTAGTTTCCAACGATTTAAGCTTTGACCAAAGAGTAAAGAAGACTTGCACTGTTTTAGAAGAGTCAGGCCACGAAATTTTACTCGCTGGAAGAGAGTTAGAAGGGTCTGTTCCATATGAAGGGCCAGGAATTGCAACTCGTTTTGAGCTGAAGCACACTAGGGGTGTTAGATTTTATTGGGAGCTGCAAAGGGCAATGATTAAGTGGCTTAAAGAGGTTGATGTCGATGCGGTTTGGGCTAATGATTTGGATACGCTTTATCCAGCTGTTAAAGTGGGGAGGAAGAAAGGGATTCCTGTGGTTTATGACAGCCATGAGTTTTTCACTGAGGCAGCAGGACTTACAAACGCGCCTTTAAAGAGATTGGTTTGGCTTATGTTAGAAAAGATGACTTTACCTAAAGTAGGCCAAATGATAACGGTCAATAATTCCATTGCTCAGAGCTACAAGGATAGATATGGGATAAGGGTAGATGTCGTTAGGAATATGCCCGTATTAAGCGAAATCCCAGAGGTAGAACACAGAGCTCCTTTCGAAAAATATGGCGTGCCAACGGACCTTCCAATCATGCTTCTTCAAGGCGCCTTTATGGATAGAGACAGGGGTACACAGGATGCGGTTGATGCACTAGAAGAAATAACAGATGCGCGCTTAGTTTTAGTTGGTGCAGGAATAGAGTGGGAGGAAAGTGTTCAAAGAGTTGATGATCCAAGGTGGAAGGGGAGGCTGCACTGTATCCCCAGGTTGCCATATGATGAGCTAAAAAGGCTCACTGCTTCAGCTGATGTTGGTTTAAGTCTTGATAAAGCTTTACACACAAATTACCAGCTTAGCTTGCCAAATAAACTCTTTGATTTCATCCATGTGGGGCTTCCAATTGTTGCCAGCCCTATGGTAGAAGTTAAAAAGGTGGTAGAGGAATATGGAGTTGGTGTTGTTGCAAGTGAAGTAAGCACTCCAGCAATTGCAAAAGCAGTTAGAGAAGTATTGTCTAAGCCCAAATCTCAATGGCGTAATAACTGCTTAAAAGCCAGAGAATACTTGCATTGGGGGGAAGACGCTCATATTATTTTGGAGCAATTAGAAGGAGCTGTGAAACAGCCTTGGGTTAGGACTTAGATCTAATTCTAGAATACTGTTTATTCAAATACTTCATGGTAGTCCAAACTGATTGGATCAGCGCGCTAAAGCCACCACCCAAAGCGTCTTTTTTTAGAAGTCTTTCTTCTGCGTACAATCTTCGATTAAAGACTCTACTAACTCCGCCAGCATGAACCTCTGCAATTGTGTGTTCATGACATTTACACGATGCTCCTTTAGCCCAAAGTTTGAGATTCATGTGGTAATCTGCCAAAACCTTAAACATTGTGTCGTACTTGTCAATTGAGTTTTTTCTATAAATCACGCCTTGATGGTGCAATGTGTTACGCCACTTTAGCTGGCTAGTGAAGTTGGGCTTGTAAAAATCTGGAACTCCAGGCTCAAGAGGAGGGAGCAACCTAACGCAAAAGCAATGCATGTCTCTCTCGCTATCCAATTTTATCGCTTCTAGCACTCTTTCTATTGCTCCATCTACTGGAACATCTCCTGTACCTAAAAACCATAACCATCTACCGGAACTCAGTTCTATCCCCTTATTCATTGCGCCATAAATGCCGTTGTCTGGTGCTGTTCTGAGTTTGGGGATATGGTTTTGATTGTCTAAAATCCATTGAGCGGATCCGTCGTTAGACCCTCCGTCAATTACTACAACCTCTACATCATCTATTTCCCTAACTGAATTTACTGTCCTTTTCAATCCCTCGAATTGATTGTACGAAGGAATGATTATGCTCAGAAGGGGAGATGATGAGACCATTTATCCTAACTGAGAGATTTGGCCATTTTCGCATTTGAGCATTTTGCCTGGAAAATTCCCAATATTCACGTGATCGTGAGTTGCCATTATTACACTGCATCCACTTGCAACTAAATCGTGAAGAAGGTGTAGAATATTTTTAGTAGTGTCTGGGTCTAAATTTCCAGTTGGTTCGTCCGCTAGAATTAAAGCTGGAGAATTGAGTAAAGCTCTTGCAATTGCTACTCTTTGTTGCTCGCCACCACTTAATTCATGAGGAAACTTATAACCCTTATTTGCAAGGTCTACTCTTGCTAGAACTTCTTCAATTCTGGCTTTGATCTTTTTCTTTTTATTCCACCCCGTTGCTCTAAGAGCAAATTCTAAATTTTTCTCAACAGTTCGGTCAGTCAAAAGCCCAAAATCCTGAAATACAATCCCTAATTTCCTCCTCAATAAGTGAACGTTTTTACGGCCAATACTACTAAGGTCAATTCCACAAACTTCAGCATTACCACTTGTTAGTGGTAGATCACCGTAAAGAGTTCGAAGTAAACTGGATTTTCCACTTCCTGTTTTGCCAATCAGGTATAAGAATTCCCCAGCGCTGACATTGAGATTCACGTCGTTTAGTACGATGTGTTCAGCTTGGTTTATGCTGAGGTTTGATATAGAAACTAGTTTGGCCTCTTCCACTTTAGTTTAATTTAATCACCGAGCTATCAATAGTTGCATTTAACTCCACAGTACTGATTCTTGTATTCATTGTTTGCGGTCCAGCTTGAGTCTTTATTTCAATTGAGAACAATATTCCATCGCCAAAATCTAAGTAGTTATTGTACTCAGTTGTCGATTTTATAGGTCCTTCAGGAGTCTCAGATGTGCTCTTATTAATTTTTAGCAACCCTGATTCAATATCGAAGTAATACGTGTCAGTAAAACTCTTTTCAGCATCAGTGTACTGAATAGCGTGGTAATCTATCCCATTAATATTTTCAACCCCTAAAAGTTCTGCAGAAATTCCATATTCCTCATAGTTTAATAGGTGAGCAGGGCTTAATTCAGTCCATTGACTGTGTACTAGCTCAGACCCTGTTACCTCTTGAACAGGCCCCATTTGTGACATAGCACCTCCCTCGGGAGTGATAGTGTTTGTCATTATGTTTTGGCCTGAAATACTAAGGCATGTAAAAGATCCTTTAGCTCCTTTTTTGAAAGATACCTTGTTTTCATAGCCAAGGGTCATAGCGCCTTCAATTTCAATTGAACCAGTCTTAACCCAAGACTTGAGTTTAGATATTTTTTTCACTCCACCAATTGCATTGTAGTGTGCCTTTGCCACTGATTCAACGGTAG
Source organism: Bacteroidota bacterium (assembly GCA_036152255.1). Classification (GTDB taxonomy): domain Bacteria; phylum Bacteroidota; class Bacteroidia; order Flavobacteriales_D; family Sanyastnellaceae; genus UBA974. The sequence continues at coordinate 21,493 of JAYZNI010000037.1, forward strand.
TTCCTTCAGCAGCTTCCTTTCTTTCCACTAGTTGCTTTCCGTATGCGTCATAAAGCTCTACTTGTCCTGATGTTGCAAACTTTTGAAGCTTTTTAGCCATTTCAGCTGTACCAACACATGTGATGAAGATTTGGTCTGGCTTAAGGTACTTTCTTGCAACCCTTTGAACCTCTTCAACAGTGATTGCGTTGAGCTTCTCTAGGTAAGTAGCATAGTAGTCCTCAGGAAGATTATAGCGCTCGATATTTAGGGCAAACCTTGCCACAGTACGGGGGCTTTCAAGGCTTCTAGCAAACGAACCAGTCATGTAACTCTTGGTCATATCTAAGCTTTCTGACGAAACTGGCTCATTAATCATCCTTCTGATTTCGTAGATAAATTCAGTAACTGCACTATCAGTTACTTCATTTCTAACATCAGCATAAGCAGTGAAATTTCCAATCAAAGGGTCAGTGCTTACAGATGATCTAGCTCCGTAGGTAAATGCCTTGTCCTCTCTAAGATTTTGCATTAACCTTCCTGAGAATGCGCCACCCCCTAAAATGCTATTCATAACTGAAACTGCTATTGCATCTGTAGATCCAGGGCGAAGATTAACTATGTGCGTGAGTTTGAGCTGGCTTTGTACTGAGCCGTCGAGCGGTGCTAGGCACACCTTTTGGCCTACAGGTCTTGCAGGCGTTTCCCACCTTTGGTAGGGCACAGTTCCTTGTTCCCACGAGCCAAACCTTTCTTCAGCTTTAGCCATTGCTTCCTCAGGCGTTATATCACCAACAATCACTAAGTAACCGATGTTAGGTCTAAAGTATGTGCTGTGGTGATTTACAAAGTCCTCTCTAGAAATAGCTTCAAGCGTCTCTGCAGTAGTAACTCCTCCATAAGGATGTTCATCTCCGTAGAGTAGGGTTTTCTTCAAGTTGCTTGAAATATCTCCAGGTGATGTTTCTGACGCAGCTAACCCAGAAAGAGCTTGGGTTTTAAGCTTGCTCAATTCTGCTTCTGGGAATGATGGATTGAAAAGTATATCCGTCATTAAATCTAAAAGTGTGCTAGTGTGCTTAGTTAGGGATGATCCACCAATTGATTTAGATGAAGCCCAAACCCCGCCACCAATAAAGTCGATAGCTTCATCAAGCTCAGCTTTAGTTTTAGATTCAGTGCCAGAGCGCATAAGCTCTCCGTATAAGTCAAGCATACCTTGAGTTCCTCCCTCAGCAAAAGGAGAGTATTCAAAACTAATGCTCCAGCTTACTTGAGGTAGCCTGTGGTTTTCTACTACGATTACTTTAAGTCCGTTTTCAAGACTTGAAACAGTTGATTCTCCTAGCTCGATTATAGGTGCTGGCCCTGGGGCAGGAGCGTGACTTCTGTCGATTTGGGCTACTAGAGCGATAGGAGCGGCTAAAAGTATTAGTGCAAATGCCTTAACTAATTTCATTTCTCGTCGTTGTGTTTGAAGTAAATTGTTACTCTAGAGTCCTCGTTGTAGAACTCGTTAGCTGCGCGTTTAATGTCTTGAGCTGTAATGGCTAAGTATCTTTCAATTTCTGTATTGATGAGATTAGCATCTCCGAAGTATGTGTGATAATTAGCAAGAGATTCAGCAATTCCTGCCATAGAAGAATTCGAAGTGACAAAATCAGATTCAATAGAATTCTTCAATTTTTGGAGCTCTCTTTCTGAAATAAGTTCATTTTTCATTAGCTCAACCTCTTCATTCATTGCTGCTTCAACTTCCTCAGGGGTGTTGCCCATATTCACCATTGCAAAAGCAAGAGTCAACCCTGGGTCTTCTAGCCCAAAGCTAAATGCTCCACAGTAAAGCGCTAATTGCTTCTCATCAACTACTCTCTTGTTCAGCCTACTTGAAGCACCTCCACTCAACACTTGGTTAAGCATGTCTACCGCGTAGTAATCTGGTGTGCCTTGGGCTGGGATTGGATATGCTTGAACTACAAGTGGAAGTCTATCTTTTCCGTAAACAATTGAACGACGTTCCTCAGTTCTTTTTTTCTCAACAACTGTTGGTCTTGGAATTTCTTGTGTTCCTACAGGAATGTCGCTGAAGTATGCGTTGATTAGTTCTTTAGTCTCTTCAATATCTAGGTCTCCAGCAATACTAAGTGTTGCGTTGTTTGGAACGTAAAACACTTCGTAGAAGTTCATGAAATCTTCGTGGTTTGCAGCGTCTAGATGCTCCATTGACCCAATAGGTGTCCACTTGTATGGATGCTCATCGTAACACGCTTCCATAGTTTTTTCAAGAAGGTTACCATAAGGTTGATTGTCAACTCTCATTCTCTTTTCCTCCTTTACAACCTCGTTCTGTGTGTCGATTCCAATTTGTTGAATCTTTGCGTGAAGCATTCTCTCAGATTCGAGCCAAAGTCCTAATTCCAACTGGTTTGATGGAAGAAGTTCGTAGTAAAATGTTCTGTCCTGAGTAGTGTTTGCGTTTAGCACTCCACCAGCATTTTCAACGTATTTGTCGAATTCTCCTCTTTCAATATTTTCAGACCCTTCAAAAAGGAGGTGTTCAAAGAAGTGGGCCATTCCTGTTCTAGAGGGATCCTCGTTTTTAGAACCAACGTGGTACATAACTGTCACTGCTACAATTGGAGTGCTGTGATCTTCGTGTAAGATGACGTGCAGGCCGTTGTCTAGGTCGTACTCAGTGAATTCGATTTGGTTTGGGCTTTGCCCTAAAAGGGAAAAAGCTGCGCCAAACACAAATCCAATACTTAAGAGATGTTTCATATTTAATTATGATGAATAATGGAGGCACAAGTTAACTTAGCTCGGGGTATCTTTATCTCATGAAAGCGGATAAATCTATGATGGTAGATAGTAAGTGGTGGAAACTTGAAGATGTATACTCTAGACTCGATTCGATTCCCTCTCCAGAGATGGATGCAGAGGTAAGTGATAGAGTTGAAAAATGTCACAAATACTTGTTGGATAGGATTGCTTCAAAGGGAGATACTATTTACGGGGTGAATACTGGGTTTGGGTCGTTGGCAAACACAAGAGTGCCAAACGAACAGCTTGCCGACCTTCAAAGAAGAATTCTAATTTCTCATGCGTGTGGAGTGGGGGAAGAAGTGCCTTCAGAAGTTGTTAGGGTAATGATGCTCCTAAAGGCCAAAGCTCTAGGCCAGGGTCACTCAGCAGTTGCCCCTGCAACGATTCAGAGAATAATGTACATGCTAGCTGAAGATATTATCCCAGTAGTACCACGTCATGGATCACTAGGAGCTTCGGGGGATTTGGCCCCTTTAGCACATATGGTTATCCCAATGATTGGCGAGGGGATGGTTCGCGTTAAAGGAGGTGATCCTATACATGCTTCTGAAACAGGATTAGAGCCGTTAGAACTTGGGCCCAAAGAAGGATTGGCGCTCATAAACGGTACTCAGTTCATGCTTGGCTATGGAGTTATAGCGATTCGAAGAATTGAACGTCTTATGAATTGGGCTGATGCAATTGGTGCGATGTCACTTGAATCGTGGAGTGGTTTGGCTTCTCCTTTTGACGATGATGTTCATAGAATTAGAAATCAAGAGGGAGCAAGAGAAGTTGCAGCTTCAATTAGAGGGTGGTTAGAAGGATCTGAGCGCATGAAAACTCCAAGGGATTATGTTCAAGATCCGTATTCCTTCCGTTGTATTCCTCAAGTACACGGAGCATCTAGAGATATACTTAATGCAGCAATTGAGCTTTTTGAAAATGAGGTTAATGCTGTGACAGATAACCCTCTTGTATTCCCCGATTTTGACAAGGTTGTTTCTGGCGGCAACTTCCACGGACAACCACTAGCACTTGCATTGGATAGACTAGCACTTGCAACACATGAATGGGCGTCAATTTCTGAGCGCAGAACATTCAAATTAATGGGAGGAACAAGAGGATTGCCCGCATTTCTTGCAGAAAATCCTGGGTTGAATTCGGGATTCATGATAGCCCAATACACAGCTGCATCCTTAGTTTCTCTAAATAAACAACTAGTAACTCCAAGTTCTGCAGATAATGCAGATAGCTCAAACGGTCAAGAAGATCACGTAAGTATGGGGGCAAACGCGGCTATTAAACTTTGGGATGTAATAGCTCAAGCAGAACAAGTACTCGCTATAGAAGTCCTATGCGCTGCCCAAGCCTCAGACTTACTAGATGACGCTGCAATGTCGCCTAGACTAAACGCACTTAAATCTAGTTTAAGACAATCTGCACCTTATATAAGTGAGGACGTTTATATGAAACCTATGTTGGATAAAGCGCTCAACTGGATGAGAAACAATACTCCTGAATCTATTTCTCCATGCCACTAACAGAGAATCTTGAAAAGAGGGGGGAGTGGCTTTTTAGATGGCGTTCTTTTTTGCCGCTTGTAATAGTTCCTTTTGCGATTTGGGTTACTGTAAATGGCGATTCTTATTCGTCTTTTGACGACTTAAATTGGTTAGCTACGTGTTTTTCTATCAGTCTTTTAGGCCAAATCATTCGCGCACTTACTATTGGCTACGTGCCCAAAGGAACTTCAGGAAGAAATACTAGTGAAGGTCAAGTGGCATTGACATTAAATACCAAAGGGATGTACAGTTTAGTTAGACATCCGCTTTATTTAGGAAACTACTTTATGTGGCATGGGATAATGCTCTACGCTGGGTCTTATGAATTTGTAATCTATTTTACAATTGCCTTTTTGCTGTACTATTCCCTAATAGCAATGGCTGAAGAGAAATTCTTAAAAAGCAAATTTGGTGAGGAGTATATCGATTGGGCTGATGGAATACCAGCTTTTATTCCTAGGAAATTGATTTGGACTCATCCAGGAGTGTTTTTCTCTTTTAAAAACGTGTTGAAAAGAGAATACAATGGAGCATTTGCAGTTTTTGTTTCATTCGCAACACTTGACATTGCTCACAATTACAGAGAATTAGACCGACTCGAAATGACAGACTACATGCAGTATGTGCTTGGAGTGAGCACAGTGTGTTTTCTCATAATGAGAACTATAAAGAAAAGGACTAATTGGTTAGACGTAGAAGGAAGAGAGTTCATTAAAAGCTGATCAGGTAACAGCTGTTTTTCTAATAATTCTTCTTAGAAGATTTGGGAAAAATCTTTTGAGGTAAACCGCAAGTATTTCACTTCTTCCAATTAGAATTTCGGGTTTCTTTTTATCGACTCCTCGTGCAAGTTTTTTGGCACATTCTAATGGGGTCATCCCTGCGCCCGTTTTTGCATCCATTGTTCCTTGTTTACTACCGTCTCCAACAACAGCATTAATGCTAATGTCAGTTGCAATAAAACCTGGCAGCACCATGGAGATGACAATTCCTTGATCATACACTTCTGCCCTCAGCGCTTCGAAAAAGCCGTGAAGGGCGTGTTTTGCTCCACAGTACCCAGAGCGTAGCGGAGATGAGAAAACTCCCATTAAACTTGTGATAACAACGAATTGACCATTTTTTTTAGCAATGAAGTGGGGTAGAAGCGCCTTAGTTAAAGTAATTGTTCCAAAATAATCGATTTCCATGACACTCCTATAAACTTCAATAGAAGTGTCTACTGCAAGTGATCTTTGACTTATCCCACCAGCATGGAGCATAATGTCTATGACTCCAACTTTTTTAATAACGTCTTCAACTACGCTCTTAAAGTTTGAGCTATCGGATAAGTCGAGTGGAACAATGAACAAATCATTTCGATTGACTTTTTCAGATTGACTAAGCTCTGTTGCGACATCTTCTAGGGTACTGCTTCTCCTAGAAGAAAGAATTACCCTGTAGCCTCTATTTGCATAAACATCAGCACAAGCTTTGCCTATTCCGCTGCTTGCGCCAGTAATCCAAATAGTTTTAGGCGTCGATGTTGGCATACTTTGCGTTCTCTTCAATAAATGCTCTTCTA
>JAYZNI010000038.1:0-13586 GCA_036152255.1 Bacteroidota bacterium
CATTGCTTCAGGTGATGTAGATACTATGAAAAAGGTAAAAGGAATAGGGGCAAAAACTGCCTCTAGAATAATTATTGACCTCCAAGACAAAGTTGGCTTAGAAACTGGGTCTTCGGGGGCACTGTCTGAAATATATTCGCCGCACAATACAATTAAAAAAGAAGCGTTAATGGCTTTGACTTCTTTAGGCTTTGACAAAAAACGTGTGGATAAGGCTCTCGATGGGATTATTCAGAGATCGGACGGCGCAGTTGCGCTGGAAGTGTTGATTAAGCTGGCGCTGAAGGAGCTCTAAACGAGAAGATAGGTGAATAAAATCGCTAGCATAAGTGCCCCTTTGGGCATCCTTTTGGCTTTGCTATTTTGCAACCTAAACGCTCACGCCCAAACATCAGACGAAGAAAATGATGCAACTGAGGTTGATCTTCCATTCCCTCATGGTGGTGAAGATCCATTTAACCCAGTTGAAAACACAAGTGGATTAAGTCTAGATTGGCCAGAAAACATTAACTACAGCGTAATCTACGATCCAGAAACAGGCCAATACATAGTCCAACAAACTATTGGGGACACGCTCCAATTCAGACCTTCTTCTCTTTTTACACTCGATGAGTTTTTGGACTATGATATAAGTGGAAATCTCACTGAATTTTGGAATCAGTTACAAGAGGAAGACGACGAGGCAAATAGGGCATTCGCTCCTAAACTCGAGATAGACAACGAACTCTTCGAAATGCTCTTTGGAACTAATGAGATTGAGATTATTCCCCAGGGTTCAGCGGAGATATCGTTTGGGATTAATAGTTCCAACACAGAAAATCCTCGAATACCAGAGCGACAAAGAAGGGTAACTACTTTTGATTTTGATCAGAGGATACAGCTAAACATCACTGGAAAGATTGGTGACAAAATTGAACTTGGGACGCAGTACAATACTGAGTCCCTGTTTGATTTTGAAAACCAAATGAACATTGGTTATCAAGGTGATGAAGACAATATTCTGAAGAACATTGAAGCTGGAAATATCTCACTTCCACTTCAGGGGACTTTGATCACCGGATCCCAAAGCTTGTTTGGGGTTAAACTCGAGACGCAATGGGGGAGGTTGTACAATTCAACAATTGTTTCTCAACAGAAAGGTGAGAGAAGGGATATTGAGGTAGAGGGTGGAGCCCAAACCCAAGAATTCAACATTCGCGCCGACGACTACGAGGCAAATAGGCACTACTTCCTTTCACAATACTTTCGCAACCAGTACGATACTGCAATGCAAAGTTTGCCAGTTCCAAACTCTGGAGTTGTGATTAATAGGATTGAGGTTTGGGTAGTGAACCTACAGGCAAATACCCAGGATGTTAGAAACGTAATAGCAGTTACAGACTTAGGAGAGCACCAAGATTATATGAGCTCTAACTTGAATTTCCACTCTCTTACAAATAACCCAAATACAGAACCAACAACAGATTTCAACCATCCGCCGAACAACTATAACAACGACATTTTCCATGATTTTGTAAATGACGAGCAAATCATGGGCTATACAGAGGCTAACACAGCAATTGGGGCCTTTAGAGCTTCAAATTTCACCAAATTCGAGCAGGGTATTCACTACGAGAGAGTAGGAAATGCAAGAAAATTAACTCCTTCGGAATTTACATATAATTCTAGGCTAGGCTTTATTTCGTTGAGGCAATCGCTCAACAACGCTGAGGTTCTAGGAGTTGCATACGAGTATACACTCAATGGCCAAACCTACCAAGTAGGTACTCTAGCTCAAGATGGCTTTATAGCTCCAGGAGCACTAGTTCTGAAAATGCTTAAATCATCGGTTACCCAACTCGATCTTGATAATGGAGATCCTTCACCACTTTGGGAGGGAATGATGAAGAATGTTTATAGCATGCAGGCGTTTGGGCTAAGTCAAGAGGATTTCAGACTTGATATTTGGTACAACGATCCTTCTACGGGTGTAGATTTAAACTACATACCCCGAGCGCCTCTAGACGGTACACTTCTCATTCAGCTTTTAGGACTCGACCGTTTTGACATAAACACAATGCCAAACCAAGATGGTGTTTTCGATTATGTCGATAATGCTGCAACCCAAGGAGGAACAATAAACAGTCAGAACGGTAGGATTTTCTTCCCTTCAGTCGAGCCATTTGGAGATAATCTTAGAAAGGAAATTGAAGCAAGAGTAGATGACGAAAACCTGGAGAATGCCTTAATCCAAACTTTAGTTTTCGACCCACTTTACGACAGTACAAAAACTGCTGCTCAACAAATTCCGTCTCTAAATAGATATCACATTAAGGGCCAATTCCAAAGCCAGAGTTCGTCAGAAATTGCTCTTAATGCACTCAACGTTCCAGAGGGTTCTGTAACTGTAACAGCTGGTGGAGTTAGGTTGATTGAAAATCAGGATTACACGGTTGATTACAATTTAGGCCGTGTAAGAATTATCAATGACGGTCTTCTAGAATCAGGCCAAACCATTAGAGTTTCGCTCGAATCAAACTCTATGTTCAACATACAAACCAAGACTCTTCTTGGTACAAGGTTTGATTATGTTGCAAGTGATGACTTTACAATTGGTACGACTTTCCTCAACCTTAGGGAAAGACCACTAACGCAAAAAGTAGACATAGGAGATGAGCCTGTGAATAATACCATTTTGGGTATGGATTTCACTTGGCAAACAGAAAGTAAACTCCTAACTAAAATTCTAGACAAACTACCTTTTTATAGTACTACAGCTGAATCTTCAATTGATCTTAGCGCAGAGGGGGCGTACCTTATTCCTGGACATAGCAGGGCTATTGGTGAGCAGGGTAATGCCTACATAGATGATTTCGAGGGGTCTCAATCTACTATTGATATTCGATCAGTTTCTAGATGGTTCTTAGCTTCAACTCCAGATAATCCAGATTCACATACTTTATTTCCTGAGCATTACGAAGAGGCCTCACCTAAAGCGAATTACAATAGAGCAGCATTAGCATGGTACACAATTGACCCAGTTTTCTATTCGGGCTCGGGGTTGCAGGATGGTCAGGTAAGTAATGAGGTGAGACACGATCACAGGATGCGTCAAATCCTCGAGCAAGAAATTTTCCCAAACAGGGATTACCAACCTGGAACTCCAAGAAACATCCCAACTTTTGACCTGAGCTATTGGCCAAACGAAAGAGGACCTTACAACTATTTACCTGCTGAAGGAGAACCAAACCTTGCATACGGATTAACGGAGGAAGGAAAATTAGAAGAGCCAGAAACAAGGTGGGCGGGTATTCAAAGAGCCCTGACTACTACTGATTTTGAACAGGCCAATATTGAGTATATCCAATTTTGGGTTATGGATCCGTTCAATGATGATAGTGAAAACTTTACTGGTGGAGATCTTTATATCAACTTAGGTAATGTAAGCGAGGATGTACTTAATGATAGCCAGTTAGAATTTGAAAATGGATTGCCTTCGGAAAACAATACAGAGCAAGAAACGGATACTAGCGCACTTGCAGTTTATCCTGACCCATCAATTTTCAACGTAGTAAATGCCTTCGATAATTCTACGGGTAATTACGAAATGCAAGATGTTGGACTCGATGGTTTAAGCTCTAACGATGAGAGAGAATTCTTTAGCGATTGGTTATCAAGTTTAGAAGCTTCAGGATTGACAGCTGAAGCGTTAGCAGAAATAGAAAACGATCCATCTGCAGATGACTTTAAATACTTTAGAGATCCAGAATCGCAAGCTGCAGATTTAAATATCATAGATCGTTACAAGCAATTCAGTAGATACGAGGGTAACTCAAATACAGGTTCTCCGAATGGTTACCCCATCACATCAACAACTATCCCAAACACAGAAGATATTAATGAGGATATAACTCTTGGAACAATTGAGAGTTTCTATCAATACAAGATCTCGATGAGACCTTCAGACTTAGAGATTTCTGATGTAGGAACGAATTATATCACCGATGTTTTTGAAACGGAAAGTCAAAGCGCAACGACAAGTGAGCAGAGAAATATAAAATGGTATCAGTTTAAGATTCCTGTAAAGGAATTCGAAGATAGAGTTGGATCGATTACAGATTTCCGTTCAATCAGATTCATGAGAATGTATTTGAAGGGATGGTCTCAACCAGTGACTATCAGGTTTGCAAGAATGGAGCTCATTAGAGGTGAGTGGAGAAAATATGAAGGAAGCCTCGCTGGAGCTCAAGAAGTAGAGCCTGAAGATCCATCTGCAACAGTATTCAACTTAAATGCAGTAAATATTGAGGAGAACGGAAACAGAGAGCCTGTTCCTTATGTTACACCTCCAGGAATTATTCGAGAAATAGACGTTGCAGCTGTTAATGCAAGACGACTTAATGAGCAGTCTCTTTCAATGGAGATTTGTGGTTTGGCGGATGGGGATGCTAGGGGAGCGTACAGAAATATCAATTATGATATGAGAATGTACAAGCGACTCAAAATGTATTTCCACGCGGAGCCAGGAGTCGATGGAACTGAACTAGAGGATGGAGATATTACAGGATTTATTAGATTGGGTTCGGATTTTGACAACAACTATTACGAATACGAAATTCCACTTGCTGTTACTGAATGGTGGACATCAAATGATGACTTGATTTGGCCTGAGCAAAACCAAATGGATTTTGAATTTAGCGTACTTCAAAATCTAAAGATTGAACGACCAGATGCATGGCCTGTTTTCCAAGAGTATTCAAATCTTGACCCAGCTACAGGAATTAGAACTACAGTAAAGGGTAATCCAAACCTCGCAAATGTCGTAATGGTTATGGTGGGCGTAAGAAACCCTGATAAGGATATTGACGGCTATCCTTATGATGATGACGGATTAGATAAGTGTGCTGTGGTTTGGGCTAACGAGTTGAGACTTTCTGATTTTAATGAAGAAGGAGGTTGGGCTGCAGTTGCAAGAATGAATGCAAATCTTGCTGACCTTGGTAACTTAAATGTTGCTGCAAATATGTCGACTCCAGGATGGGGAGGATTAGAGGAAAGAGTTCAGGAACGTCAAAGAGAAACTATGAAAGGAATTGATGCCAATAGTACTTTACAATTAGGCAAGCTACTACCTCAAAAGTTAGGTATTCAACTTCCTATGTATCTAGGTTATTCAAACCAGGTATCAACACCTCAATTTGATCCACTTTCTCCTGACTTAGAAATGGCTGATTTGGATTTGCCAACTGCTAGAAGGGAAAAAACTGAATCTGTAAATAGACTCAGGAGTATAAACTTCTCAAGTATTAGAATTAACCCACAAAGTAATTCAAGAGGTAGTGGGGGTTCAAGGGATAGGAATAATCGTGGGGGAGGATATGATTCTGGAGTATCTGGAGGAAAAGGAGGAAAGGATTCGAAGGACATAACGAGCTCTTCTAGAGGAGGAATGGGAATGGGTGGTACTATGGGAGGTAGAGGCGGTGCAATGGGTGGCCGTGGAGGAGGTTCCTCAAGTTCAGGTCCACTTTCCTTCTTGAAGATTAGTAACTTTACGGGTAATTACAGTTACAATGAGCAGTACAGAAGAGATGTAAATACAGAGTTTGAACTGAATATTGAGCATAGAGGAGGTTTAGCCTATAACTGGCAAAATAGACCAAAGAATTATAAGCCTTTCTCTAAGATTGGGTTCCTTAGGAATAAGGAGATTTTTAAGTGGCTCTACGATTTTAATTTCTATTTAGCTCCAAAGCAGGTTAGTGTAAACAGCCAAATGGATAGGATGTATCAGACGAGTAGAGTGAGGAACAACACTTACGATCTGTTAGGGATTGAGACTCCGCTTCTGATAAATACCCAGGTGCTAAAATCTTGGAATTGGACCAGAAATTATATTTTCAAATACGACCTAACATCATCTCTTAAGTTCGACTATTCTGCTCAAGCTAACGCATTGGTAACAGAGCCTGCTGGTATAATTAATAGAGAGGATTCTCTTTACGAACAATATGTGGATTCAGTAGCAAATAGCTTGAGACAAGCAGGTCAAGTGACTACATATAACCACAATGTCAATGGTTCTTATAAGCTGCCATTTGATAAAATTCCTCTGTGTGATTTTATATCTGGTGATGCGAGATACCAAAGTTCTTATAGATGGGATAGAGCACCGTTCTCTCAAGAATATTTAGGCAATACGATTCAGAATTCAAGGAATTTGAGCCTGAATGGTCAAGCTAATTTTGTCAAACTCTATAACAGAGTACCCTACTTAAAGGAGATAAATAATAAGAGGCCAAAAAAGAAAACCAATAGCAACGTAAGCAACGAACGTAGGGACGGATTTGGCAACATAGAAGATGAAGAAGAAAAGGATAAGCGCGAGTGGAATATCAATCCACTTGAGCACATTTTGAGGTTTGCTATGGGAATTCAAAACATAAGTGGATCGTTCTCTAGAAATGAGGGTATAATGCTCCCTGGTTATTCTCAACAAGCAAGATATGCTGGTTTCAATTCTGACTTTACAGCTCCAGGAATGATGTTTGTTTTAGGTCATCAGAATACAGATGTATTTGGCAATAGAACAAACGATTTCGCAGTTTATGCCGCTGAACAGGATTGGCTCTTAGAAGAACCAAACATGAATAACATGTACACCGAATCATTTATGGAAACGTACAATGTTAGGTTGAATATTGAGCCGATTAAACACTTCAAGATAGAATTAACAGCAAATAGGAGTACTTCTAGCAACCATCAGAGTTTCTTCCGATATGATGATGCACTCGAAGGATTTTCTTACCAATCACCTACTGAGACTGGAAACTTCTCCTCTACAGTTCTTTCTTGGCCTACAGCTTTCGTAGATGATGATGCAAATTTCGATTCTGAAATTTGGACTCAGTTACTTCAAAATAGATGGGTAATTAGCTCTAGGCTAAACGAACAGTCCTATAATGATGAGGAAGTAAATCCAGATACTGGATATTACTTAGGATGGGGCGGAACATCCCAAGATGTTACAATTCCTGCATTCATAAGCGCATATTTAGGTGAAGATGCCAGCACTGTAAACCTTGATGTAATGAAGACCAAGGTGGCTCCAAACTGGAGGGTTACTTACGATGGTTTAAGCAAGATCCCTTCACTTAAAAAGAAATTCAGAAGGTTTAATTTGAGCCATACTTATCGCTCAACGATGAGTACTTCGTATACTACAAATCTTCAATATGAAGAAATAAATGGATTGCCTTCAGCGATTGACAACGGCCCAGAGGGGAACTACATTTCCCAAAGACAATTTAACACAGTTAGTATTTCTGAGCAACTATCACCTCTTGTAGGGCTAGACATGACAATCAAGACTGCCTCAGATAATGAACCACAGCTTAAGTTCGAGATTAATAGGGATAGGAATGTGAGCTTTGGGCTTGCTAACTACCAAGTAACAGAGACAAAGAGTAAGGGAATGGTAGTAGGAGTTGGCTACAAGTTTGCCAATGTTAGAAATCCATTCATGAAGACTTACGGTAAGCTGCCTATTAAAATGCTAAAAGAGACAGATCTACTATTGCGCTTGGACCTAAATATTAGAGACAATAGCACAATTATTAGAAAAATGGAAGAAGAGCAGAATCAAGTCACTGCAGGCCAAAAGTTAGTATCAATTAAATTTTCAAGTGATTTAGAGGTTAGTGACAAAGTAACTTTGAGAGCTTTTTATGATCAACAGTTGACTTCTCCCAAAATCTCCACGTCCTTTGCAACTTCAAACATTAATTCCGGATTTGCTATTCGATTCAATTTGAACCAATAATAAAATGAATATACCAACTGACTTACGTTACACAGCTGATCACGAGTGGATCAAATTGGAAGGAAATGTCGCAACTGTTGGCGTGACTGACTACGCTCAAGGCGAGCTAGGTGATATTGTATTTGTAGAAGTAGAAACTGAGGGTGAAGAATTAGATGCTGAAGAAGTATTTGGCACAATTGAAGCGGTTAAGACTGTAAGCGATCTATTCTTGCCTGTAGCTGGAGAAATACTAGAGTTTAATTCAGCTTTAGAGGATGATCCATCTCTCATTAACAACGATCCTTATGGCGATGGTTGGATTATTAAAGTAAAGGTTAGAAACACTACTGATATTGACGCTTTGATGGATTCAAAAGCGTATGCTGTAACACTTGGTTAAAGGTTTTATGCATAAACGGGCATAATACTTGAATAATAATTAGTTGATTTACTAATTTAGAACTTTAGAATTAAAGCAGATGATAAGTCGTAAAACCCCTAAAGCTGATTTAGAAAATAAGCGCTCTTCGTGGCGTGCACTCGGCTTTATTGCCTCGCTTTCTATTGTATTAGTAGCTCTTTCTTGGACTAGTTACGATGTAGCTATCAGACAAGCATTAAACTTCGAAGCGGACCTTCTTGAAGATGAGGAAATTCCAGTAAACGTAGTTACTCCACCTCCACCTCCACCTCCACCACAGCAGACAACAGTTATTGAAATCGTTGATGATGAGGAAGAAATTGAGGAAGAGCTAGAAATTGAGGACATCGAATTAGATGAGGATACTGAGATTGAAATTATTGAGGAAGATGAAGACCTTGAAGACGATACTCCGTTCATGATTGTAGAGAACATGCCTGCTTTAGGTCCATGTAAGAGTATGAGGGGTGATGAGCGTCATCAGTGTACTCAAATGGAGATTATCAAATACGTAAGCAAGAACACTAAGTACCCCCTAATTGCTAAAGAAGCAGGAATCCAGGGAACAGTATTCGTTTACTTCGTAGTTGGTAAGGATGGTAATGTAAAGGACGTTAAAATCCTTAGAGAAGTTGATCCTAGACTTGATAAAGAGGCAAAGAGAGTTGTTGAATCTCTACCTAGGTTTGAGCCAGGACAACAAAGAGGTAAGAGCGTAAGCGTTCAATACACTATACCAGTTAAGTTTATCATAAGATAAATAGTCTAGCCAGGTCCTCAAACCATTTAATACTTTCAAAGCACCCATCAATTGACATCATTAAGTAGATGCCAAATAGCGCTGCGCCAAACTTTAACCCACGTCTGTAGTACAGCACTGTGCTCACAGCATTTATTGCTACCCAGTAATACCAGTTGTCAGGAATATTCATAATCATTAGCCAAGTTGCACCCAAGCTGAAAACCGTGGTAAATGAATCTACCATGGGAAGCTTTGAACTTGTTTTCTTTTTTAGGTAAAGCCCCAGGAAACAAGTTGCAATTGTCGACCCTATAACTAAGGCCAAGTTCTGCCAAGCGCCCCAGGTCCCCAATGGATAGCCATAGTAGAAAAAATAAAAACCTACTAGCGCCATAATTATATAAAAAAACTGCAGAAAGGCCTCTGCATATATCTCCTTTTTATAGCATAAATATGTAAAAATGGCGGCTCCAATTGCTGCAGGATAAAACGCAACAGGCATTATGCCAATCAAATACATAAGGGTGTAAAGCAAACTAAGCAACACCGCAATTGCCTCTAAAACTCTATCCATTTAAGAGCCTTTTTACTCGCGCCACAACAGTCTTTTTTCTTTCATCTAAATCTACAGGTGGAAGAACTTTATACCTAACACCCTCGCTATCTAGAAATTCTATAAACTCCTTCTCATAATCTACTCTGTCTACATAATCAGGAAGCTGTCTAAGTGGGTCTTCTTCAAATTCCTCTAAGGTTTGGCATAGGAAGATTTGGTCTATAGGTTCCTCTGGCTCAATCTCAATATCAAGCCCAAACTTGACCCGCGACCACATTCTCAATTCCATATGAGCAGTGTCACAAATAACGCCATTAACAGCGCCTTGCATTGATTCAGCTGCCATCGATTCTTGAAGTGAATGAATATTCTTAAGAGTTTCTGTAGTTTCTACACCTTCAATCACATCTTTATTATACCTGCATTGCTCTTCTACAAATTCATAACCAAGTTCTGAAGCAAGAGCTTTAGAAAGTGTCGTCTTGCCTGAGTTCTCAATTCCAGAAAATACTATTCTGAGTTTCTTAATCATCAAATTCACAAGTGCAAGGTTCGGAAAATTCGATAACTACGTTTGGTAACAATTCTCCCAGTTGCCTTTGCTCCTCGAACAACATGTCGTTATAAAGCAAGTCTAAGTATTTAAGCGATTCCATGTCACTTAAAGAAGCTGGAAATACTCTAATTAGATTAGACCAGAGCCAAAGACTTTCAAGGTTTTTCAACCTATCAATATCTAACGGGATACCATTAATATTGTTTTCTCCCAACTTTAGAGTTTTTAAATTAGTCAACTCTAAAATAACGTTTGGAAAGGTTTCGAATCTGTTTTTAGAAGCAGTGAGTTTTTCTAGGTTTTGGAATTCATTAAACCAAGAAGGGAGAGAGTCAAGCTTGTTCTTGTTTAGGTTGAGGGTTTTGATATTTGGGAACTTTTTGAGTTCAATTGGCAGTGTAGTTAACCTGTTTTTTGACAGGTCTATGTGTTGAACTACAAGTCCAGACACAAAAGCTTTGTGAGCTTCTTGAAGATCGTCGTATACAATGGGGTTTTGGGCACTCAATACAATTGAGTACATCAAAGCCCAAATTGTGAAAACTGATCTCATTTGCCAATCAAGTTAAGATTTTACGGACAGCATTTTCATCATCGATTAAAGCAGCTTTGAGCTCGTCAACGTTAGCAAATCGCCTTTCTTCTCGTAATCTTTTGACGAACCTTACCTCTAAATTTTTACCATAAAGTTCTTCTGAAAAGTCGAGAATATTAACTTCGATGCTGGTATTGCTGCTATCAGAAACGGTTGGCCTTTCTCCAATGTTGAGCATTGCTTTGCGCTTTGTTCCGTCAGGAGTTATAGCCCAAACCGCATATGCACCATTTTTTGGAATAATCTTTAGTTCCTTATCTACTTCAATATTTGCAGTTGGAAAGCCGAGATCGCGGCCTAGCTTTTGGCCTTTAACAACCATTCCAACTAAAGGAAAAGTCTCAGTTAAGAATTCAGATGCAATTTGCATATCACCTAGGTATATAGCCTCCCTAATTTTAGTAGAACTCACTCTAATATCGTTTACATATTCAGCGTCAAGAGCAATTACTTCAAAGCCAAACATCTTTCCCATCTCTTCTAGAGCGTTGAAATCACCCTCTCTATTGCGTCCAAACCTGTGATCATCTCCAATGACTACAATTGAAGGCTTAATTCCTTCCGCTAATAAATTTTTCACATATTCTAAAGGAGTAAGCCTTGAAAGCTCCAAATTGAACTCTTCTATTATCAAATAATCCAACCCAGCGCTTTCTAAAAGTGCCATTCTCTCCTCCATAGTATTCAAAAGTTTTAAACCATGATTGTCTGGGTGTAGGATAACCCTTGGATGTGGGTGGAAAGTTAAGAGAGCAGTTTTGCCCCCAATTTCCTCTGCCTTTTGGCTCAAAACATCAATAACTGCACGATGTCCAGCGTGTACTCCATCAAATGTTCCTATGGTCAAAACTATAGGATCTTCCGAAAAAAAATCGTTTGTACTATTGTAAACTTCCAAGGGTATAAAGTTAGGTAGGTATTAGGCGAATAATTCGTTAGTCTTATTGTATTTTTGCGCTCGATTATACATGTCAAGACAAAATTAAAATGTCAGCACAAAAAGGAGTAGTAGCACAAGTTATCGGACCAGTAGTAGATGTCCGTTTCCCTCAAGGAGTTGAATTACCTAACATTTTAGACGCATTAGTTGTAGAAGCTGGTGAAAACAAACTCATTTTAGAAACTCAAAAGCACATCGGTGAAGACACAGTAAGAGCGATTTCAATGGACGCTACTGAAGGACTTAGCCGTGGCATGAAGGTAGAAGCAACAGGATCAGGTATCCAAATGCCAACTGGAGATGCTATTAAGGGTCGTCTTTTCAACGTAGTTGGAGACGCAATTGACGGTATCGGTGCAGTTAGCAAGGAGAATGGTCGTAGCATCCACCAAGAGGCTCCAACATTTGAGGAGCTCAGTACTTCTACTGATGTGCTATTCACAGGAATTAAAGTAATTGATCTAATTGAGCCTTATGCAAAAGGTGGTAAGATTGGTTTATTCGGTGGTGCCGGTGTAGGTAAGACAGTACTAATTATGGAGCTCATTAATAACATCGCAAAGGGATATGAGGGTATTTCGGTTTTCGCTGGTGTGGGTGAGCGTACTCGTGAAGGAAACGATCTTCTTCGTGAGATGATTGAATCAGGAGTAATTAAGTACGGTAAAGAATTCGAAGAAAGTATGGAAGCTGGAGGATGGGACCTAAGTAAGGTTGATAACGTTGAACTTGAAAAATCACAAGCAACACTTGTATTTGGTCAGATGAATGAGCCTCCAGGGGCACGTGCTCGTGTAGCACTTTCTGGACTAACTGTTGCGGAGTACTTCCGTGATGGTGATGAGCAATCAGGTGGTCGTGACATCCTTTTCTTCATCGACAACATTTTCAGATTCACTCAAGCAGGCTCTGAGGTATCGGCACTTTTAGGTCGTATGCCATCAGCAGTAGGTTACCAGCCAACTCTAGCAACAGAGATGGGTGCTATGCAGGAGAGAATTACTTCAACTAAACGTGGATCAATTACTTCGGTACAGGCCGTTTACGTACCAGCCGATGACTTGACTGACCCTGCGCCAGCAACGACTTTCGCTCACCTTGATGCGACAACAGTACTTTCTCGTAAGATTGCTTCTCTGGGTATTTACCCAGCGGTAGATCCACTTGATTCTACTTCAAGAATTCTTGATCCAGACATCATTGGAAAGGAGCACTACGATTGTGCAGAGAATGTGAAAGCTATTCTACAGCGTTACAAGGAGCTACAAGATATTATCGCAATTCTTGGTATGGATGAGCTTAGCGAAGAAGACAAACAGGCAGTTAACAGAGCACGTCGTATTAGCCGTTTCTTAAGCCAGCCATTCCACGTTGCAACTCAGTTCACTGGCCTTGAAGGTGCATTCGTATCAATTGAGGATACGATTAAAGGATTCAACATGATCTTAAGTGGTGAACTTGACAAGTACCCTGAAGCTGCATTTAACCTTAAGGGAACGATTGAAGAGGTTATCGAGGCAGGAGAGAAAATGCTTGCAGAAGCTTAATCATGACAGTTGAAATTTTAACACCAGACGTAGTTTTATACGAGGGAGATGCTACATATGTAGGTCTTCCTGGTTCTGACGGAAGTTTGGGTATTTTGAGCAACCATGCCGCTCTAGTTACTACTCTTACAGAGGGTGAGGTTGTTGTGAAAAACGACAATGACGAACAAGTATTT
The DNA here is from genome assembly GCA_036152255.1 of Bacteroidota bacterium. Lineage (GTDB taxonomy): Bacteria > Bacteroidota > Bacteroidia > Flavobacteriales_D > Sanyastnellaceae > UBA974. Next base: position 13,317 of record JAYZNI010000038.1, read on the forward strand.
GCTGTAAAAGGCGGAACGGTAGAAGTATTGAACAACCACGTTACAATACTTGCTCAATAAAACATACTATTCATTACGGATGATGATAGGGCTCACCTTTTAAAATAGTGTGAGCCCTATATATTTGCTCTACAGCGAAAATTCTTATTAGTTGATGAGGGAAGGTTAGTGGACTTAAAGCCCAAGTAGCATTTGCCCTTTCTCTTATACTTAGGTCAAAACCATATGGCCCGCCAATTAAAAACGCAACGTGTTTAAGGCCTCTATTTC
>JAYZNI010000039.1:0-61231 GCA_036152255.1 Bacteroidota bacterium
GGAGCTGCAATAGTGCTACCGTAGTACGAGCCACTCTTTGTGTCAGAGACAACTACTATGCAAGAGTAAATAGGATTGTCTGCAGGGAAATACCCAGTAAATGAGGCCCTATATCTTCCGTCTTCATAGCTACCGTTGTGAGCAATTTTACAAGTGCCAGTTTTTCCAGCAACTGTATATGGACTCTTGTTAAAAACATTTGTAGCTGTACCATGCCCACCTGGTTCACAGGCGCTTTCCATCATGGTCTTACAATCGTTTAAAGTGCTTGCTGAACATATTCTTTCATTTATTACTTCTGGGCCAAATCTATCAACTGTTTCACCCCTGCGTTGGGTTTCAGTCACAAATACAGGCCTCATCAATTTGCCATTATTTGCTACAGCAGAATAAAGTGCAAGAGTTTGAAGTGGTGTTTGGGTTACTTCGTAACCTATTGCCATCTGTGTGAGAGATAAGCCAGACCAAGCACCTTCGCCAACTGTCGAATAAACTTGTGGCACACCTTCTCCGACAAGATTAACATCTAAAGGTTTTGTTATGCCAATCCTTTGAAGTCCATCTAAGAATTTTTGGGGTTCAACACTGAAGCATTGCTTTACTGCTAATGCCGACCCAATATTTGACGACATAGAGAATACATCTTTGATAGAAATTTTCCCATGACCTCCGTGATCCCAATTCGAGTCTTTCATTGGTTTTCCATGGAAGTATGCAATACCTTTTCCTGTGTCAATGCTGTCTGTCAATTGAATGTTGCCAGATTCTAGACACGTCATTAGTGATGCTAACTTGAAAGTAGATCCAGGTTCTACAGCAGATCCTAAAGCGTGATTGAATGATTCAGAGTAATACACTTTTCCATTTGAACCCTCTGATCTAGTAAGGTTGGATATTGCTCTAACATATCCTGTTTCAACTTCCATTAGAACGACTATTCCCCATCCAGCTTCGTGCTTTTTTAATTGCTTTAACAATGATGAAGTAGCAACATCTTGAAGGTGCATGTCAATTGTAGTTACAACGTCTAACCCTTGTTGTGGTTCTGAGATAAAGTCGTCTGTAACAGGTAGCCATTCACCCCCAGAAATTCTATGCTGTAATTGCTTGCCTTCAACACCGCCGAGCTCCTTATTCCAAGCGAGTTCAACTCCAACTCTATGACTGTCTCTGTCTATCCCAATAGTCCTTCCTGCAAGGGGTTCAAAAGGCTTTCTTCTAATCTCATTTCTCTCAAAGACAAAACCGCTTTTATACCTCCCAAGCTTGATAAATGGAATGTTTTTTAAATCCTTGTACTTAGTGTAGGGTATGTTTCGCCCAAACAATTGATATCTACTCTCTGCTAATCTTGCTTTGTCTAAAAGTTTGGCATAGTGATCTGCTGGCTTGCCTAATATTTTAGACAATTCATGGCACAACTCCTCCTTGTCCCTACCGTACACATCCCAATTAATTGCTTCGCACTGACTATCCCAACTTAGATTGTAAACAGGGACGCTTATTGCGAGTAACGATCCGTCTTTCGCTAGTATTTGGCCTCTTGATGGCTCAATGGTTTTAACGCTTTCAGAATACTCCGCACCCTTGTTTTCCCAATGATTGTGTTCTACAAACTGTATGGCGATAATTCGAGAGAATATGCCAGTAGCAATAATGCAGAAGCCGACGAAAATCATCCAAAACCTAGTGGTTTGTATTTGGCCTCCTCCCTTACTCATCTCCGTTTTCGTCTAATAAAATTGGCTGACTCAATGGCTGCTCTAAGCCCAAATCCACAATGGCCTGTTCCACTCTGCTTTGCTGCAACCTAGATTCCAAATCAGACATCAAAGTTTTGTACTCAGCATTCACCTCTTCAAGCGCCCTCTTTGTCTTCATCTTTTCGCGCTCGATGTTTTCAAACTTGTAACCCAAACCTATGTTGGCAAGAAAAATTCCACACAGAAACAATAGGAAAGGGATATGAGCGATTACACCATCTCCAGTTAGGAATCGACCACTGATTATGTCTCTTAGGATTTTTCCAGTAGCGTTCTTTTCTGCCCTCTTTTTTTTCTGTTCAGCAGCAATTTTGGCTCTGTTTTCCGCTGAAGATCTAGAAGCTTTATCTCTAACCTTCTGTGCCTTTTCTGCCTTTACTCTCTTTGCCTCTTCTGCAGCTTCAAGTGCTAGCTTTTTTGCTTCTTCACGCGCTGCCTTTTGCTCTTCAGTTAGTCGCTTGTTGCCACTAGGTCCTGAAGGACTTTGCTCGTCTTTTTTCTTAAACCACTTCATCATAGTGCAGGAGTAAATGTGGTTCTTTCTGCAACTCTGAGTCTTGCAGATCTAGCTCTTGGATTTTCCATTACCTCTTCTGGAGTTGCAACTATCGCTTTGCGAGAAATTTGCTTGAATGGTGCTAGAGTTTGGCCTTTTAAATCCTTTTCGATTTTATCCTCAAAATTTCCTGACCTTATAAAGTGCTTTACGAGTCTATCCTCCAAGCTGTGGTAGGAGATTATTGCTAATCTCCCACCAGGCTTTAGGAGTTGAGTAGCCTGTTCTAATAAATCTCTTAATGCACCTAGCTCATCATTAACTTCAAGTCTTAACGCCTGAAAAACTTGCGCATAGTATTTGTTTTCTCTTCCTGAAGGAGCGTGTTTGCTCACGACCTTTATTAGGTCTTCAGTAGTATTAATGGGTGAGATTTCAGAAGCGGCTTTAATGGCTCTTGCTAGTCTGTCGGGCCTGTTCACTTCCCCGTACATCCTTAAAACAGCCATTAATTCTTCCCAAGTAGATTCTTTAATTAATTCCGCAGCCGAGATGCCTGACTCGCGGTTCATTCTCATGTCCAAAGGACCTTCCATTCGCAATGAAAATCCTCTTTCTGCAGTGTCGAATTGATGTGACGAAACTCCAAGGTCGGCGAGTATTCCATTCAGGGATGTTGCTCCGTGAAGACTTAGAAATTGTTTGGCATATCTGAAGTTTGATTCAATTAGAGTAAACCTGTTATCGTCTATTGAATTTGCTACTGCGTCTTGGTCTTGATCAAAGCCAAACAACTTGCCATCCTTGTTGAGTTTGCTGACAATCAATCTGCTATGACCTCCCCCTCCAAAAGTTGCGTCCATCCAAAGTCCCCCGCCGTCGCCGAGATTAAGAGCCTCGATTGAGGCGTCTAGTAGTACCGGCACGTGGTAGGAGGTGTTTGTCATCACGTCAGTAGGTTGGGATCAATGTCTTTTCGAACGTCTTCGGCTAGGTTTCCAAAATCGAAGTCGTCCTCGTCGTTTAATACTTGTGTTTGATATGCTTCAACAGTCCAGATTTCTACTTTTTCTCCAAGACCAGAAACAATTATTTCATTGCTCTTGCTCAAATCGATACCTGCATAATCAAGTAGGGCAGTAGGAATGTTCAGTCTTCCAGAAGAATCAAGGTCAACTAGAGTTGCTCCCTTCATGAATTTTCTTTGGAATACTTGATGCTTTCTGTTGTACCTGCTCAGTTGGGTCATTTCGCCATTTACCTTATCCCATTCAGGTTTTGGATAAAGTACCAGGCAGTTTTCGAAAATGTCCCTATTGATTACTAGCCCGTGATGTATGATGTTTTCTAGCTGTCTTCGCAAACGAGCAGGGAACATTAGACGGCCTTTAGCGTCGATTTTGCACTTATGTTCTCCTAATAGATTCAGCATTACCTGGGCAATGAGTTGCAAATTCAAAATTAGTCAAGATTTACCACTTATTCCCACGATTTGACACTTTCTACCACTTTGTGGAAAAGTGTTTAACAACCAAAAGTTAGAAACCCAGAAATTGCAAGGGTTTAAAGGGTTTTTGGAAAAATTGAATTTTTCTGAATTAACAGGATATCAACAATCGATGTGAACAACGTCAAGTGGAAGTTTAAATGCTCAATTTGGTAGAATTAATTCCTATGTGCCGTAGTTTGGCACCCTAAATCCGAACTAATGGAAAGTACTGTATTAGAGTCAGGTGAGTTTAAATATTTGGACGAAGGAAGCGGTGAGCCCATGGTAATCCTCCACGGATTGTTTGGGGCATTGAGCAATTTCACTCAAGTACGTGAGCATTTTAGCAAGAGGTTCAGAGTACTAACTCCTATGCTACCTATTTACGAGCTTCCATTGAGAAAGACTTCGGCAAAAGAAATTGCAAAGCATATCAAGGGATTTGTGGATCACTTGAATCTTGAAAAAGTACATCTTCTTGGTAATAGCCTTGGGGGACACGTTGCATTGATTTTCACTAAAAATCATCTTGAAAGAGTTGCTTCTATGACTCTTACTGCAAGTAGTGGTTTGTACGAAAATGCGTTTGGGAATTCATTTCCTAGAAGGGAGGATAAGGAATACATTCGAAATAAGGTGAAGGTTACATTTCACGACCCAAAGCACGCAACAGATGAATTAGTTGAGGAGTGTTTTGAGGCGGTTAATGACAGAAATAAAATCCTTAGAATTTTATCGATTGCTAAGTCTGCAATTCGTCATAATATGGAGGTGGATCTACCAAACATGAAAACACCTTCTTGTATTATTTGGGGTAGAAATGATATTGTAACACCTCCTGATGTTGGGGAGTTGTTTCACGAAAAACTTCCTGATTCAGATCTGTTTTGGATTGACGAATGCGGTCATGCTCCAATGATGGAACACCCTGAAGAGTTTAATCGCCTTTTAGATAGTTGGTACAACTCTAGGGGTATAGCTATGGCGTGATGGATATTCATTCAGTTTCATTTGTCAAGAGTAGTGCTCACCCCGGAGAATGTCCTCCAATGGACAAACCTGAATATGCATTTATTGGCAGATCAAACGTGGGTAAATCATCGCTGATTAACATGATTGTCGGAAGACAAAGCATGGCAAAAATTAGCAGTACGCCAGGAAAAACTCAGCTAATAAATCATTTTGAAATCAACGCTCCAAAAAAAGGCGAAAAAGATGATGGCTCTTGGTATATAACAGACCTTCCTGGTTTTGGATATGCAAAAGTGAGCAAGTCAGACAGGGTTAAATGGGAAAGGACGTCTAAACAATTTTTAGAAGGCAGAAGAAATTTAATGTGCATCATGATGCTCGTCGATTCTAGATTAAAACCCCAAAAAGTTGATTTAGATTTCATGGCATATATGGGTGAAGAAGGTCTGCCATTTACGATAGTATTCACTAAAGTTGACAAACTCAACAAAAGTGAAAAAGCAAAATTCTTAGCTGATTATACTGAAGAGATGCTCAAACAGTGGCATAAAATGCCGCCTGTATTTATTACTTCGTCAGAGACAAAGGAGGGAAGGGAAGAACTGTTAAACTTCTTCGAGCAGACGAATTCACTCTTCTAATACGCCAACTCTTTTTGCAAGCTCAGTAGTAAATCCTCTTACTGCTTCAGCATGCGCCTTGTCGTTTGTTGCTCTTTCTAATGTGTCGGCAAGAAGCATCATGCTTTGGCATACAAAATGCCTCATTTCTTCAACGCTCATTTCCTTAGTCCAAAGATCCATATTCATAGATGAAGAACTGTCCTCATCCCAGAAAACTAAGGACATTGCCTTTGCGCTTTTTGCATTGATTTTTTCATTTGGAGCAGTCCAATGAATTCCAGTTGGCACATGGTTTTCATCAGTAGTCACCTTGATTTCAATATTATTTTCTGCCATAATTATGGTCTATATGTTCTTAAAAAATTTGAAGGTTCTCGATCTGCAAAAAGTTCCTCAATTGTTGTTTCTGGATTTGCCTCCATGTAATCTTCAACAATATTCCATCCCATCCAGATTCCAAGCTTATCTGGACTTTCTTGAGGAATGGATCCAGCTCGTGTGAATGGCCCTTCAGTCAACCATCTGTTATAAACAGTTCTGTTTGTTTCGAATATCACATCAGAAGGTTGAAGTTCAATCCAAATGGATTCTTCATTTGCTTTTGCCCATTCTAACTCTGTTGGTGTCCAATCTAAAAGTAGATGGTTGTGGAATTCTGGTAAGCATCTTTTTGTAAGCCAAAGCACCTTACCCCAATACAGAATGTCTTCTGCTAACATCCTTCCAGTATATCCTCTGTTTTGAAAGTTTACAAGCATCCATCCTCTAAGAGCATTTGCAGTAATCAAATCAGGGTGCATCCTTAGTTTTCTGTATTGAGGAAACATTTCTGGAGGAAGCTTTTCTAAAATCGGATGTTCATGGCCGATAAACCACTCAAGGCCTATGGCCAAATATTCTTCTCTAGGATAAATAGCGTAATTAAAACCACTGGTCATTAGAATTACATCGGGCACTGGTTCGCTAGGTAGTAAGGCGTGGAATCTCTTAAACCCATTCTCAAGTTCTTGGCTTATTTCAGCAACCTTAGCATCAGAACCGGATGTTGTGTCAATTGCAGCTAGAGTTTCAACTGTACTTTCATGATTTAAGAATCGTCTTAATTTTGCCGCAGTTGCTAAATCGTTAAATGGCCCAAGCTTAAGTATGTCTTCACTGTAATCACCCCAAAACTCACCATACACTCTTATGAGTTTTTCGATAGCTGTGCTATCAGATTCTGGTAGATTTCTGATGTCTTTATAAAATGTTCTAACTCTAAAGTCTCTTCCTAGATCGACTTGGTTTGGGTCAACTTCCCATTTGTCACTTGAGCATGAAGCCAAGCAAAATATTGCGATTGTCCACAATTGACATCTCAATAAAGTGCTGTACATTTTGCTTGTATCCATGTTGCCTACTATTAATTTTACCTAATTATACGCAAAGATGAGAACACTTATGCGAACCACTCACGATCAGCTAGTGCCAATTTTCATTTTGGCCTTAAGTTTTATTTTAAGTTCGAGTAATTTAAATGCTCAAGAAGTAAGACTGGGTCTTTCAATGACGCCAAATGTAAGTTGGTTAAAATCTACTGATGGGTTTCACACAACTGATGGTGTCAACGGAAATTTTGGCTATGCTTTGATAATTGATTTCGTTCAAAACGATTGGCTTTCTTTCAGTTCGGGGCTCCATGTATTTGATACAGGTGGGAAGATGATGTTTTACGATCCTGAAATAAAGGAAGATGTTTACATACAAAGTTCTTCTAGAGAATACAGACTTAAATACGTTGAATTGCCTCTTGCACTAAAAGCTAGATCTAAGCAAATAGGGTACTCAACTATATATGGACAAGTAGCCGTGGGGCTTGGATTAAACATTGGGATTTCTTCAAATATTGAAAACCAAAATAGATTCATATCAGAAGGAGGAGAATGGACTCCTTATGAAACAAATTCCTATACAGACCCTAACTACCAAGTTCACGATGACTTTAAGTTATTAAGGGCCTCATATATAGTTGGAGCTGGAGTAGAGAGAGAGTTGAATGAATACCTATCATTGATTATTGGCGTTAATTTCAATTCGGCATTTTTAAATATTCATAAAGAATCTTACCAGGTGGTATTAAATGAGGAAGGATTGCCGTCAAACATTGAAGGAAACATCGCCCAAGAATTAATCACTGGAAATGACAAGGCATTTGAGTTGGTTTTAGGATTAATATTTTAACTTGTCGTTATGTCTTTTAAAGCTGAATTAGTAGTTGAACATATAGTTAATTGGCTAGATGATTACTCAGAAAAATCTGGTGTAGATTCGTTTGTAGTAGGTGTTTCAGGTGGGATTGATTCAGCAGTTACTGCTACACTTTGCGCAAGAACTGGACGTAAGACCTACCTAGTAAATATGCCCATACATCAAGCTAAGTCTGAACTAATCAGATCTGATGAATTGATAGGCCAATTGGATTCTGAATTTGATAATGTCAGCTCAATAAATGTGTCGCTTACTGAAGTTTACGATTGTTTGAAGGACTCATTGCCGATAGTTGAAGATCGAAGTGGAGGTTTGGCTTTAGCAAACACAAGAGCAAGACTCCGAATGACAACTCTTTACGCATTAGCCCAAGAACGAAATGCATTAGTTGTAGGAACTGGAAATAAGATTGAGGATTTTGGAGTGGGATTTTTCACAAAATACGGTGACGGAGGTGTTGATTTAAGTCCCATAGCAGATCTTGTTAAATCAGAAGTTTACTTAATTGGAGGCGTCATTGGAGTGCCAATTTCTATTATAAAAGCCGCTCCTACAGATGGTCTTTGGGGAGATGATAGGAATGATGAAGACCAAATAGGAGCATCTTATCCTGAATTAGAAAAGGCAATGGCTCAAGCAAAGAAGATTGCAAATGGTGAATTAACACATGATGAATTGACTGTTAGGGAGGTAGAAGTGTTTGAGATTTTCTCAAGACTAAACAGGATAAATCAGCATAAGATGAACCCAATCCCTGTTTGTATTATACCTAGATAGGTTATTCTCTATTCTTAGTATCAATTATGATGGTAACGGGACCATTATTAACTAATTCAACGTCCATCATAGCACCAAATTCACCGGTTTCAATTTTTGATCCTGTGATGATTTGACACTCTTTTATGAATTCATTGTAAAGAGGAATTGCTTTCTCTGGTCTTGCAGCTTTTATGAAAGAAGGACGAGTGCCCTTTTTAGTAGAAGAGTGTAGAGTGAATTGACTTACAACTAATAGTTCGCCATTAATTCCGGCCAAATCCAAATTCATCTTTCCATCATCATCTGAAAAGATTCTTAGCCCAGTAATTTTTCTTGCTAACCAACTTACGTCTTCGCTTGTATCGTCGTCTTCAATCCCTAGTAAAATAAAGAGTCCTGAGGGGATTTGGCCTATTACAACATCATCAACTTTTACGCTAGCAAAACTTACCCTCTGAATAACTGCTCTCATGTGCGAAAGTTAAAGCTTGAAAGGGCTGTGTCCTAAGATTGCATTGCTACCTTTATGGGCTGACACTAATCGCATTAATTTGCTCATATGAAGGCATCGCAAAAACCAGCAACACTTGACCAAGCCCAGGATATGGGTTTGACACCTGAAGAGTTTGATAAGATCAAAGAAATTATGGGGAGAACTCCGAATTTTACGGAGATGTGTATTTACTCTGTTATGTGGAGTGAACACTGTTCATACAAGAATTCAATTAAGTGGCTTAAGACACTTCCAAGAGATGGAGAACACATGCTTGTTAAGGCAGGTGAGGAGAATGCTGGTATTGTTGATATTGGTGGAGGATTGGGCTGTGCGTTTAAGATTGAATCTCACAATCATCCTTCAGCGATTGAGCCTTATCAAGGCGCTGCAACAGGAGTAGGAGGTATCAATAGAGATATCTTTACCATGGGTGCCCGCCCAATTGCTCAATTAAACAGTTTGAGATTCGGTGATCCAGATAATCCTAAAACCAAATGGCATCTAGAGGGAGTGGTAAAGGGCATTGGTGATTACGGAAATAGTTTTGGGATTCCAGTTGTAGGAGGAGAGGTGTTCTTTGATGAATGCTATCAAGTTAACCCTCTTGTAAATGCAATGTCTGCAGGAATATTGAATACTGATGAAATTATTTCGGCTACTGCTAAAGGCCCAGGAAATCCTGTTTACATCGTAGGATCAGATACGGGTAAGGATGGAATTCAAGGAGCGTCATTTGCTTCAAAAGATATTACTGAGGATAGTGCCGATGACCTACCTTCTGTACAAGTTGGAGACCCATTCCAAGAGAAACTTCTTCTTGAAGCAACATTAGAACTTGCAAAGACTGACGCTGTAGTTGGTATGCAGGACATGGGTGCAGCGGGTATTACTTGTTCAACTTCAGAAATGAGTGCCGCAGGTGAAGTAGGTATGGATATACACCTAGACAGAGTTCCATTAAGACAAGCTGACATGGAACCTTTTGAAATTCTACTATCAGAATCTCAGGAGAGAATGCTAGTTGTTGTGGAGAAGGGTAAGGAGAAAATTGTAGAAGACATTTTTTCTAAGTGGGACCTGCACGCAAAACACATTGGTGAGGTTACAGAAGGAGATGATATTAGATTCTTTCTAGATGGTGAAATCGTTGCACAAGTAGCTGCATCACCTCTTGTTCTTGGCGGAGGAGCTCCTATCTATGAAAGAGAATATGAGGAACCAGTTTGGTTTGCTGAAAACCTAGTTTTCGACCAAAGCTCAATTCCAGTTCCTACTATCCAGGAATGTGTTGACCTGAGTCACGATTTGATTTGTCAACCAAATATTGCTTCAAAGAAGTGGGTTTGGGAACAGTACGACAGCATGGTTGGAACTCTGAACAGAACAACAAATAGACCTTCTGATGCAGGTATTGTTTCAGTTAGAGGAACTAAAAAAGGACTAGCCCTAACAGTTGATTGTAATGCTAGATACGTTCAAGCTGATCCAGAAACGGGTACTGCTATCGCAGTTGCAGAGGCAGCAAGAAACATTAGCTGTACAGGTGCTAAACCTTCTGCAATTACAAACTGTCTGAATTTTGGCAATCCATATAACAAGGAGGTATACTGGCAATTCGTTGGTGCAATCAAGGGAATGGGTAGATCGTGTGAGAAGTTTGGCACCCCAGTAACTGGAGGAAACGTAAGTTTCTACAACCAAACTGTAAATCCTGATGGAACTGCAAAGTCTGTTTTCCCAACGCCAACAATAGGAATGGTTGGAGTTATTGAGGATAGAGAAAAGCACATGTCTTTAGAGTTTAAGCAGAAAGGAGATCTCATTTTCCATGTAGGCGAAATGTCTGATTGTATAAATGCCTCTGAATATCTAGCGAACATGGTGGGTGAGAAAAATACCCCAGCTCCTAAATTCAATTTAGATGCTGAATACAAACTTCATAAGTGTATCAGAGATTTGATTAATATGAAGTTAGTATCTGCTGCTCACGACATTAGTGATGGTGGTCTATTTACTTGCTTACTTGAAATGTCTATGCCAAACCAACTTGGCTTCGATATCGTTAGTGACGATGAACTTAGAATCGACGGTTTCTTATTTGGAGAAGCCCAAGGCCGAATCATTGTAACAATTGATGAAGAAGATTGCGACGAGTTCTATGAAATTTGCGAGGCAAATGATGTGCCTGCAGTTCTTTTGGGACACGTAACCAAAGGAAAGCTAGTTATTGATGATGTACTGTTTGGATTCTGTGAAGAATTAACTGCATACTACAACAACGGATTAGAAGAAGCGTTAGACCTGTAATGAGAGATCTGCTCAATTTCATAAAATCCAAAGCAATGCTTAAATCGTTATTAGGCTTAGGCATATCGTGGATTTTGATTTTGAGCTTTACTTGGCTGGGGATGAACCTGAATAGTCGTCCATGGTCTGAAAGGACTGTACCTTCCGTTGAGGGATTAATGAAGGACTCAGCAATTCAAGTTCTTGAAAATCTAAATCTTCATCCTGTTCATCTAGATTCTGTTTTTAATGCATCAGCAATCCCTGGTGCAGTATTAGAACAGAGTCCAACTGCAGGTAGCAATGTCAAAAGCGGTAGGCCTGTATACCTTACTACCTTTAGAGTAACACCTCCAGATGAAAAAATCGGTGTGGAGGAAGGCCAAGACGCCCGTTTAGCCCAAAGCCTTCTTGAGAGAAAAGGCTTCAAGCTTAGTGTAAAAACTGAAGCAAATACAGAATTAGATGGTAAGGTTGTAAGAGTTGAGCACAGGGAAATTTCTTTGGGACCAGAAGACAGACTACAGAGAGGTTCTTCGATCACTTTGATAATAGGAGAGGTCCTGAATAAGCAGGTTAGAATTCCTTGGCTTATAGGACTTAATCTTAGAGATGCAACGAAAAGATTGAGCAACTCATCGCTATCTGTAGGTTATATAGAATACGGCGATTCACTCTTCACAAGAAATGATACACTAAATGCGTTAGTAGTTAGTCAATTCCCAAAATCAAGTGCTGGATTTGCCAAAGCAGGGACAGCAATAGACCTATTTCTTGAGAAGCCATAACATGAATTCTATCACTAAAATATTTGCCCTTTTTTGTGTGCATTTTGTTTTTGCTTCTGCAATGGGGCAGGAGATAGAAAGAGATTTAAAGTTTGTTCCAACAGGTTTGGATAGGGATGTCTCCCAAGCCCAAACCTCAAGAGGAGGAGTTCTCCCAATGTCATTACCATTTTTAGATGATTTCGCTTGGCCTAGCTTTGAGGAAGAAAATATTGATGGTGACCACGATTTAATACGATGGGAAACAAGCCCAGTAAGAAGAACCCAAACTTTTTCTATAAACGCTCCAACAATTGGAGTAGCAACTTTAGACGGATTAGATGCTGGAGGATATCCATATCAGTTTAATGGAACTGATGTTCACGGTTGGGCTGATACATTAACCTCAAGGCAAATTTACCTTGAAGGATATACCTCAGAGGATGAGGTAACTCTTTCGTTTTGGCTTCAAGCAGGTGGTATAGGTAATGCTCCAGACTTTGAAGAGGATCAATTGATAGTAGAGTTTAAATCTATTGGTTTAGAAGGAGATATTTGGACTCAAGTTTGGGAAGCTACATTTATTTTACATTACTACGATCAGTTTGGAAATGACATCACTGAAGAAGTTTTAGAACTTATTGAACTTGGAGAATCTATAGAAGATACATATGAAAATTATGAAACAGAGTACTATTCTGAAGATGAGTTTTTTCAAGTTATAATTCCAATAGATGCAGGAGAATACCTTCACAGTACTTTTCAATTTAGGTTTAGAAATTATGGGACTTTAATGGGTAATGCCGATGTGTGGCATATCGATTATGTCTTAGTGGATCAGGGTGGGGCAACTGGTAATCCTGCTGAAGAAATTGCCTTTAGCGAGCCGGCTTACTCCTTACTCAAGGATTTTTCAGCAATGCCATGGACTCACTTTTCTGAATTGCCAGAGCTTTATATGAGGAATTCTCTTGAGATAGAGTCAAATAATTTTGGCATTGGATTAAATAATCAGGAGAATACAGGAATTACAATAAGGCACAGTGTTGATGGTGCCGAACCAAATAAATTCACAAGTGAGTCAATCCAAAACGTAAGTGTAGATGTAGGAACTTTTACAACTGAGTTTTTAGAAAATCTCGTAGATGAAAATGGAAATAGTGCAACAGTAAATTTTGACACTTCTCTTTCTGATTCTACATCGGTATTTGAGGTAAGTCTTTGGGAAGAGGAGATCGGATATGAGACAAATCATTTGGGCGTATTTGATAATGACTCAATAGGATTTAACCAAGTATTTAGCAACTACTATGCATATGATGACGGGACTGCTGAAAAGGCTTATGCTCTTGATGCAATTGGAGGCCAATTAGCAGTGAGATTTCCTTTGGCCAAGGCAGACACTCTCGATGGAGTATTTATACATTTTACACCATTCTATGAAAATGCTTCAGATGAAACATTTGTACTAAAGGTTTGGGGAGATGATGATTTGCTACCAGGCACTCCTGGCGAGCTGTTGATTGCATCGAATCAATTTCACAATCCAGTTTATTTCACAGAGGGTTACGATATGTTTGCGTTTTACCCTCTTGACGAGCCATTAGAAGTAAGTGGAGTAATTCACATTGGGCTAATTCAGCAAAATATTGAAAGGCTAAACATTGGATTAGATAAGAACACTAATGCGAATATTGGGAATTTACATTATATGTTGGGCCCTGGTAGCTCTTGGGCTGTGTCTGAGATTGAGGGGTCGCTTATGCTTCGACCTGTGCTAAGGGCAGGAGAGGAGTTTGCTGTAGATGTGCCAGAACTTCAAAATTCTGAATTAATCACTTCTCCTTACCCAAACCCAACATCTTCTCAATTGATCTTTAATGCATCTGATGAATTGGTTTGGGATATATTCAGCTTAAATGGAAAACATTTAGCAGGAGGCCAAACCTTCCCAGGAGTTAATTCTTTAGATGTAAGCTCGCTATCTGAGGGCATATACTTATTACAGCTAAAAACAAAAAAGGGCTTCGAGGTTGAGCACCATCAATTTGTAATTCAACGATAACATGTCAGAGGAGTTATTTGAACATCACAAGCTCGTTGCCGACCCAGGCCAACAGCCTTTGAGAGTGGACAAATTCCTTATGAATCTCATTGCACATATTAGTAGGAATAAGCTTCAAATTGCTGCTAAAAGTGGTTATATAAGGGTTGATGGAAAACCAGTAAAATCAAATTTCAAGATTAAGGCAGGTCATATAGTAACAATAGAATTGCCACAACCAGTATATGAGTTTGAGCTTCTTCCAGAGGAGATGGATCTTGATATTGTATACGAGGACAATGATGTTCTTGTAATCAACAAGCAAACAGATCTTGTAGTTCATCCTGGCCATGGTAATTACTCTGGCACATTAGTTAATGGCATTCTTCATCATCTTCAGAATATCCCTTCTATGCCTGGATCGCCAACACCAAGACCAGGATTGGTGCATAGATTGGATAAGGATACTACTGGATTAATGGTTCTAGGCAAAACAGAATTTTCTCTTACAGATCTTAGTGAGCAATTTTTCGAGAGGACTGTTGAGAGGAGGTACCACGCTTTAGTTTGGGGTGATGTGAGTGAGGATGGTACTGTTGAAGGTCACGTTGGTAGGGCAAGACAAAACAGAACAGTTCAAGCTGTGTACCCCGAAGGTGAGGAGGGTAAACACGCAGTTACACATTACAGAGTTATTGAGAGATTAGGCCCTGTTACTCTAATCGAATGCAAACTTGAGACGGGTCGTACTCACCAAATCAGGGTTCATATGCAATACATTGGACATCCTCTATTTGGAGATCCTAGATACGGAGGTAATGTTGCAGTGAAGGGTTCTCCAGGAGGGAAATACAATAACTTCCTAAGAAATTGTTTTGATATTCTGCCGCGTCAAGCTCTGCATGCTAAAACATTGGGTTTTAAACACCCTGAAAAAGGTGAGTTTATGAATTTCGATTCTGATTTACCTAGCGATATGGTAGAGGTGATAGAAAAGTGGAAGACATATCTAGGCGGAATCGCTAGATGATTAATTTTCTAATTCTTCCTTTTCAATAAGAGCATCTTCCCATTGATGTAGAAGCTGGTCGTGCTTTTTTTGGACGTCTTCAAATTCATAAATTAAATCAGTCATCCTTTTTCTATCTGAAGGATCCACCTCACTAAGTTCAGCATTTTTAAGTTTTAATTCTTCCTCAGCTTTTGATACATATTTTTCTAATCGCTGCACTTTTTTGATAGCCTGCCTAAGTGCTTTGTCCTTTACCTTTCTCTCTTCCTTTCTAGCTTTTTGCTCAGATGGTTTCTTTGCTTTGGCAGAGCTCTTCCCCTTGCTAAGAACTCTTTCTCCAGTCTTTGAAGCTTCATATTGGCCTATGCTGTCAGCGTGTTTTTCGTGAAGGAAATTCTTAATGTCCCCTATGTATTGCTTTAACCTGTTAGGGGTTACCTCATAAACAAACTCTGTTAGACTAGCTAAGAAATCTCTATCGTGGGAAACGACTATAAGAGAACCATCAAACTTTTGAAGTGCGTCTTTTAGAACAGCTTTTGCCTTTAAGTCCAAATGATTTGTAGGCTCGTCTAATATCAAAACATTATATGGATGGAGCAGGAGCTTACACATTGCTAACCTTGCCTTCTCACCACCACTTAAAACACTTACTTTCTTCTCTACGTCATCACCAGAAAAGAGAAACGCCCCCAACATGGATCTAACATTTACTTCAAAATCATTAGTTACTGCCTCCTCTAAAGTTTCCATCACAGTTAACTTAGGATCGAGCTCTTCAGCTTGGTTTTGGGCGTAATAACCGATGTCTACATTGTGACCAACATTTAATTCGCCATCATAAGACTCTAAGCCCAAAAGTATCCTAGTCAAAGTCGTTTTACCCGCACCATTCTTCCCCACCAAGGCAATTTTATCCTGCCTTGCCATAATCAAGTCCACATCTTTAAATACATCCAACGAGCCAAACGATTTCGCCATTCCCTTTGCCTCAAAAACCACCTTTCCTGTTCTAGGGGCAGGAGGGAACCTAAACTTTATACTAGTGTTATCGTCTTTGTCAATTTCAACTCTTTCGATCTTCTCTAATTTTCTAATAAGAGTCTGAGCAAAAGCTGCTTTATTCTTTTTCGCCCTGAACTTATTAATTAGCACTTGAGTTTCGTCTATGTACTTTTTCTGGTTTTTATAAGCCTGTACCTGCCTCTCCCTCTCTTCTTCGCGCCAAACCTGATACTTTGAATATGGTGCCTTATAATCGTAAAGTTTGTAAGGACTAATTTCAATAGTTCTCTCTGTCAAAGTGTCTAAGAACATTCTATCGTGAGAAATAAGAATTATCGATCCAGGATATGATTTTAAAAACTCTTCAAGCCATTCAATCGACTCGATGTCCAAATGATTTGTTGGCTCGTCGAGAAGCAAAAGGTTTGGATTCATTAAAAGCAACTTAGCTAGCTCTACTCTCATCTTCCATCCTCCGCTGAATTCACTCATCTTGCGTTCCATGTCACTTGGAGCAAAGCCCAAACCCTGCAAAATTCTTTGAATTTTCTCCTCTAGATTTCCAGCACCGATTACATCAAGCCTTTCGTTACACTCAGTTAACTCATAAATTAATCTTGAGTATTCATCAGATTGGTAATCTTCTCTACTGCCTATTTCATTAGTTATCTCTTCAAGTCTAGACTCTAAGGTTTTAATCTCATCAAATGCGCTATATGCGTTATCATAAATGCTTACATTTTCATTATGCTCCATTTCTTGTGGCAAGTAACCAATCTTATATTCTTTGGGGTAACTTACAGTTCCTTCGCTTGGCTTATTTATTCCAGCTAATAATTTAAGCAGGGTAGATTTACCTGCACCATTTCGCCCAACGAGTCCAATTCTATCCTTCTCTCCCACAAATAAGTTAAGACCTTCAAATAAAGATCTCTCGCCAAAATGAACTCCAAGTTGTGTTACTGTTAGCATGCGGTCGCAAAGGTCGTAAATAAAAAACGGGGAGCAAGTGCTCCCCGTTTTATACTAATGCATTCTACTGTTTAGTAGTGCCATAAATCGTGTTCAAGAATGAATAACTCTTCCTTAATCTTTTCAGATTGAGCTAGGGCGTCCATTCCTCTAGCATACTCGCTAACATTTCTGTCGTAAACGTTTGATTCCTTAATAATATAGCTTGAAAAGTAACGCTTTTGGAATAAATCCTCATAAGTACGTCTTTGAGCGTCATTAAATAAGTTGAATACGTCAGCGTTTGCAAATACATAGCGACACTCTGGGTAGTACAACCAGAATAGAGGAGAGTATCCCATGCTTTCGCCATCTTGGTCGAATCCTTCAATCATTGGAGCAACTCCAATAATTCTTACATATCTCTCAGAACGTTGTCTATCCCAAATCCAATCTTCCTTCAATCTGTAACGAGTTACGTTTTCAGATTCAATAGGTCTTCTAGTTTGAGTAGTACCAATGAGTTCACCATCATCATCCCATTGCTTAGTGTATTCAATAGGATTTAGAATATTGTAGATACTGTCAGTTGTTAATGGTAGTGTGAACTCATCATTGTCACCTGCAGGACCAGGACTATAAGCTACAAGAGAGCCTTCAACTAATAATCCATCGCGAATAACATCAAAGAGATTCTTTCTATCCTGAATTGGCTCAACAGGGTAGTAATATGGATGATTAATTTTTTGCTTTAGATCCATTTCTTGCCAAATGCGACGGAAATACATCACATCTGCTTCACGTAAGTGTGGATATGGGATCACTCGTTTTGTGAGGTTTGTCTCTTTTACATAAGCTCCATCGAGTACGTTGTGTACTTGTGCATTAGTATTTACTGTAAATAGGGCAGAAGCTACTAGGAGCAGTAAGTATTTGAAAAAATTTCTCATCATTGAAACTATTTTAAGTAGTTACCTTCAATTTCATTGGAGCAAGAATACGCTCTGTACCATCAGGCATACCAACTACAATGTCCTCGAAATATATCGTATTACCTCTTCTAACACGTTCTAGAAGAGCTTTCATATCACTTGTTAATCTGTTATTTCCAGATGTAAGTTCTTTAAATGTACCGTCTTTACTAACACGGATAGTGAAGCTTTTAACTCTAACCTTTACATCGAAATCGAAGTTTTCCATCTTCGCAGCAAGTGGCGCAAATGATAATACTTCATTCTTTGTGATTGTTCTATTAGATGGACGCTTACCAGACCAGAATGGAACAGGGTCAGGAATTCTCTTGACTCTGAATTCTTTTTTACCAAGATCGGCAATAGTTCCATCAGGCATTTCACCTTTAACTGAAATTTTTGCGACTTTGTTTGAATTAGAGCTTGATGGTTCAACTATGTAAGAGCCATCAGGTTGCTTTCTAATCTTATGACCAGAAGAAATGCTAACTCTCAACTTATCATTCGCAACACCAGGAACACTCACGTCAACTGGATTTGGAAGACCTCTGTAGAACACGTTCATCTTTGTAGGTGAAACTACAAGAGCAGCTTCAGCTACAGTAAATACAGGCGTAATGAAATCTTGAGACTGCATGTCTCCTTCGGGACCTTGGTATCGTATTAAACCTCTATATTGGTATTGGCCTAACTTCATTCCTCGTGTAGAGAAAGCTAATTGACCATTTCCAATTCCATCTACAGGTAATGCTTCAAGACCAGAGTAATCAATCTCAGTTGAATCTTCACCATTCCACTTTTCCTGTTCTACATATATCTCAGGGACCCTTGTTGGATCAAACGCTGCTAGTAGAATATTTGCTCTAGCAGTATCACCTTTAATGATGTAGTTAGATTGTGGAATTACTAGAGGCATAACCTCAGAGAATTTTAAACTCTTTGCTTCAATACCACCAAGTAACCATGTTAATACTTCTGCTTCAGCATCCTGAACGTCAATTATCATTTTTGACATTAAAGGCATAACTGCCGCAAGAGGTACGTCATAGAAATTGGCTGCCTCCCAAAGAACGTCAACACCATTTTCAACCTCATTTTCAAATGAGAATCTTTCAGCGATTGATTTCTTTAGAGTTTCTGGAATAACTCGTACATTTCCATCGATATCTATAACCTTGATATTCAATATGTTGTCACGGTATTTTTCCAATACTCTACGTAGAGACTTTGCAGACCATTGTCCTTCTTCGCTCCAATTAGAAATATTATTTGCACTTTCATACCAATCATCACTAGCTCCTATTGGATTCTGAGGGTCAGAACCTACCATGTATGCAGTTAGAGCCATATATTCATCCTTGATAGTAATATGCTCAAGATTTAACACAGTGTCTCTACCTTGCTCATCAACACCGTAATACTTGGAGAAATTTAATTCTTCTTGTTCTTCTAGAGTTTTCTCAGAAGCTGACATGCATCTTGCCTTAAGTTTAGAGATGTATGTAACAAGTTCCTTTGATTCAGAACTTACTTCTTCTGCTTTATTGTAGAAAGGGCCAACTTTTTCCTGGTTGTTTAGATACTTAGACTTTAATGTACCAAAAGTATCATCCACCTTATCTGCAATTGTTGCTTGAGTATTGATAAGGCTGTTTTCAACCTTTACAAAGCCGTTTAGGACTTCTTTTGAAATGTTTAGGGCAAGAAGAGCGGTTAGGACGAGATACATCATCCCAATCATCTTCTGTCGTGGTGATAGTTTAGCTCCTGCCATAACTTAAATAATTATTTAGGTATAGAGAGCTTAACTACGGCTACCGCCCATAGCATTTAGCATGTTTCCGTATACAGTGTTAAGAGTAGCAAGGTTTTGTGCTAGTTCAGCAATATGCTCCTTGTATGCTTTTGTGTCCTCAACACTATCGTTAAGAGTCTTAATAAGGTTACCCATTCCATCGAATAGAGCCTTATTTTCTTTAAGTTGCTCAAGCTGCATCTCGTACATGTTGTTTAACGAGTCAAGATTAGTATTCATTCTCTGAAGGTTGTCTCCAGCATTTATGCTAGCGTCTTGTGAACCAACAAGTCCTGTTAATGAATTAGATACACCTTCATATGTATCAGCCATTTCATTAACTCTGTTCGAAGCTTTAACTAATGAGTCGCTAAATTCTTGAGTTGCTCCAGCTGCATCAGCCATATCACTCATCTTATTTGCTTGATCTCCTAAATTGCGCATTCCATCTCCTAAGTTCTTAAGAAGCTTGGAATCAATTTTTGCATCCTCAAGAAGATTGTCTAATTGCTGTACAGCAGTTTTTGAATCTTCACCAGTAGCTAATTGTGGGTATACTAGAGTCCAATCTGGATCGTCTTTTGGTAGTGGCTCAAATGCAGAGAAGAAGAAAATTACTGCCTCTGTTCCAAGACCAAGGATTAGCATTTGCGAAGCACCTGGCCAGTGCTCAATTTTAAATAGCGCTCCGAGGATTACGATAGATGCTCCCCATCCGTAGAGCTTAGACATTAATTTTTTCCAACTTTTACTTCCTGGTTTCATTTTCTTGTAGGATTAGTTTCAATTTATTCCCAAATATGGGTCAAGGTATTATTTCTGTATAATTAGACTAGTTCCATTCATCCATAGGTCCAGATTTTCCGCGACCTAGGTATGACATAACTGATCTGAATCCGATGTAAGCTTTAGCGGTATCACTGTATTCGTATGCACGAGTTCCTGTCTGACAGTAGTATCCTATGTCCTTCCAAGACCCCCCTCGAATCACTTTTCTGTGTAGAGCTGGAGGATCGTCAACCTTTGCATGGTAAACATAATCCGGCGCTAGATCAAAAGCAAAATCGTATACAGTTTCATCGAATGCGGTATTAGTCCATTCTGCAACGTTTCCAGCCATATTGAAAAGGCCAAAATCGTTTGGACTGTATGATTCAACAGGTGCAGTGTAAGCATTTGCATCCTCTACGTAGTCACCACGCATGGGCTTAAAGTTTGCTAGAACACAACCCTGGTCATTTCTAATGTAGGGGCCACCCCAAGGGTATGGAGCAAGGTCTCTGCCACCACGAGCAGCATATTCCCACTCAGCTTCAGATGGTAAACGGAACTTTTGAATGTATGTCTCGCCATTCTTTTCTTTCCATTCATTCATAGTCTGAGTTCGCCATGCGTTAAACGCAACAGCCTGACCCCATGTAACTCCAACTACAGGATAGTCATCATATGCTGGATGCCAGAAGTAGTTTTCTGCTAGCGGCTCATTATATGCGTAAGCATAATCGTGAATCCATACTAGAGTGTCTGGATAAACATTAATTGTTTCCTCGATAACAAACTGAGAACGGTCTGAGTAACGTCGTACGGAATGTAGTTGGTTCAACTCGTTAACCTCTCCGTATTCTTCGTCTCTTTCTTCTTTGCTTGAGGCTTGTTCAAGGTTAAACCAGTAGTATCTATAATTCAATTTACGAGTATCAATTTCCTTCCTATTGTAGAATCTATCAGATCCTTGTAGATAATATTCATCGTAGAGAAGGTCGAAAATATCTTCATCAGTCCAGTCGATAGGTTCTTCCCAATTAAGAATATATCCCTTGTCGATAAAACGATCTAGCTCTTGACCCGCAGCATTTTCAGCATAGAAGTATCGATCGTCGTCGTTTTCAGCTAGAGTATTTAGGAATAATGAATCTCGCACGTAGTTTACAAACTGACGGTATTCATTGTTTGAAATCTCGTGAATATCGATGTAGAAAGCAGGTATAGTAACCGTCTTTGAACGTGTATTTAATGCATATGGCACATCTTGATCACTCGGGCCCATTGTGAATGAGCCAAAGTGCACGTAGTTCATGCCGTATGGATTGGCTTGATCCCAGTATTCACGGGGTTGTACCCCAACGAGCTCACCCTGGGGTCCCATGTAACATCCAGCAAGCAGAACTGGAGCCATGAAAAACAGAAGGAACTTTTTCATATTGAGTTGTTTTAATTTCGTTTGCAGGTAGTATCTAATATACGCTTTTTAATAATGAAATATTATAAAAAGCGAGGATTAGCGTATTTATTAAGGATAGGAGTAGTCTTAAACATAAATCCGTATGAAAGAAATATTTCGTGAGATCCAGCTGAATAAGTCTGGAGCTCAGAAGTCGTTACGTCATAAGAATACCCAATTCTGAAGAACTGTTCGCTTGCAGTAATTTGCTCTTGCTTTTCCATTCTAAGCTGGTATCCAAGAACAGGAGCTATAGCGTCTCCAGGTCTGTATGATACACCAGCCCATATCATATCGTTGATTAGGGCGTTAATGTTAAAGTCAATAGCTGTAGCAGATAAATCAGTTTTGGTAAGAAAGTTAGTTCTAAGCACTAATGCATCTCCACTGAGATCAAAATTATATCCACCCATGATGTAATAGTGACGAGTACGTGTAATTCCAAAATCTGTAAATGCGCTTTGGATTAAGCTTGTTGAAGAAATTCCAGCGTAGTACTTGTCAGAATTTCTAATAAACAATCCAAAGTCAAGGTCAAAAGTCAATCCAGAAGTAACTTCGCTAGGAATAGCTGGATCTGGATTCTCAGCTAACGGACCATCTGGTGGAAACCATGCATAATTGTCTCCAATTTTCTTGTTCAAGAATGTGAATCCAATTCCTGCGCTAATTTTTGTTCCAGATGAATTTGGGTTGAAGGTAAAAGAAGGACCAATTTTGATCATTGTGTTATTCTCGTTACCGATTGTTTCTTGGTATACTTGACCTCCAAGTCCAACAGGACCTTCGCCAAATCTTGTGTCAAAATTTATAAGTGTAGTTTCTGGTCTTCCATCCATGCTTACCCATTGCTGTCTGTAAATAGCGCTAATGTTTGTCAGATTAGACTGACCAGCAGCAGCAATGTTTGAAACCACTGGATCCATGAACCATTGTGTGAATTGAGGATCCTGCTGAGCGTTCATAAATGACGCTAGCATAACAAATGCAAAGGATATTATATAGTTACGAATCATGTTAACTCGTTGATTTCAAATGTTTTCACAGGTTTTGACACTACCCGAAGTGTGGCAAGATACGGAATTTTTCGATACCATCATGCTAATTTTTGATATGTCCTCCACCATCTATCGGGTAATTGTCCACTTGATGCCTCCTCATAATCCTCATAAGAGCATGGCACAAGGTGATGGTGATCCTTGTTATTCTTTTTCGAGGTGGGAATAGGAACGTCCATCCACCATCTATCTGATCGAGGCGATTTGTAGAAAGCAACTTCATGGTCATTACCTGGTAAATCAACAACATAGCGAGTGTATTCATCAGCGCTACACTTTGGATGATCTCCTGGTTGATAGAAAATTCCATCTAGCATATGCCAGACCACTTGGGCTGTCAGTTGAGCACCTCTTCCTCTATCGTCTAAATCTGGATTGTGTTCAAAAACTCCAAGAGCAAGTATCCTGTCGCTTAATCCAGCATAACGTGCGATTTGGCATATTTGAGACGCTGAAATTCCGTTGGGTCCTGCGTGAACAGATGCAGGGTGGTCGGCTGCTCGGATTGATGCCATATCTATTGAAATAAGATCAGCATTTCTAAAAGTAGGTTCGAGCAATTTTGTGTTCGCGTGTACTTGGCCTAATCGAATTGCTTCAAACTGCAATTTCTCGAGTAATTCTAGGGTATCTGGGTCTGAAAGATATCCTTGATGACCAACGTTAACATAGTCAAAAAGGTAGTTTGGCTCGTGAAGAACAACCCTGTTCATGTAATTCCTAGAAGTAGAAACTTGAGGATCTCCGCCAAAATCAAGTCTTTGGTCGACGGTTACAACATTAATGGGCCTTCCAAGACTTTCTAAAGCAGAATACATTGAGTAAGTCAGGTCATGGCCTCCTCCTAAAACTATTGGGATAATACCCATCTGAATCAATTCAGAAATAATGGCAATAAGTGCTATTTCAGTTTCATCTTCAGTAAATGAAGTCTTGATATCTCCTAGATCTACAGTAGCTGACCACTTCGAGTGGGGGGTCAAACGATAGAGATGATCTCTTATGACGCTTGGCCCTCCAGAGCAACCTTCGTTATCTCCGCTATTTCTTCCATCATTTACACCAATTAAAGCTACGCGGCAGCCTTCGACCTCAGGTTCGTGGTCGAATCTGTGCATATCAATTCTTTCAGCAATTCGGGCCGAACCCTCTGGGTTGCCGTAGAATGGATTGTCTATTGGTTGTAAAAACTCAAAAATCTTTCCGCTCATTGTTGAAATTCAAACAGATGGGCACAATAACGGTCCGTTTTTTTCAAGATTTACGCGGATTTTAGATTTGAGTCCACATTCGATTGTTATTTCTTCTTTTCTTTTGCTCTTCGTCCCTTTATTTTTGGGCGTTTAGAGTATTCTTCAATGAGCTCTTGAGCCCTATTCCAATCGATTGTTGAGTAATCTTCTCCTTTAGGGATTTTCACATTGGCCTTTCCAGCTTTTATGTATGGACCCCAGCGGCCTTCGATGACTCTTACCTCAGGATCTTCCTCGAAAACTTTTAGAAGTGCTGCTGCATCTGCTGCGCGCTTAGCTTCAATAAGTTCTACTGCTCGATCCAAAGTCAATGTATATGGATCGTCATCAGTACCTTTTTTGATACTGATGAATTTGCTATCATGCCTTACATATGGGCCAAATCTACCAATGTCTGTAACAACTTTCTTTCCCTCAAATTCGCCTAGATCTCTTGGTAATTTGAAAAGTAATAGAGCTTCGTTTAGGGTGATTGACTCTAGAGTTTGGCCTGCTCTGAGCGAAGAAAAACGTTTTTCTTCATCATCAGCTTTTCCAAGTTGCGCCATAGGCCCAAACCTTCCAATTCTTACAAGAACTTGCTTACCAGATTCTGGATCTTTACCTAGGATTCTCTCACCTGAAGCTCTTTCAGCAGTTTCAAGTGTTGTGTCAACTTGAGTTTTAAATGGCTTGTAGAAATCTCGAATCATGTCCTGCCAATTATCTTGGCCTTTTGCAATTACGTCGAATTTCTTCTCTACGTCAGCAGTAAAGTTATATTCTAAGATGTTGCCAAAATGCTTGATTAAGAAGTCATTAACTACAATCCCAATATCAGTTGGAGCTAATTTATTTTTCTCTGCTCCAGTGTTTTCGGAAGCAGTTTCAGCACTCAATTCTCCTCCTTTCAGGGTGAGAACTCTGTACTCTCGCTTTTTCCCCTCTCTATCGGGCATATTAACGTACTCTCGCTTTTGAATTGTGCTAATTGTTGAAGCGTAAGTAGACGGACGTCCAATACCTAACTCCTCAAGCTTTTTTACCAAGCTTGCTTCTGTATAACGAGGAGGGTGGTTTGTAAATCTTTGGGTTGCTGTTATTGAGTTTCGAACCATCTCTTCACCCTTTATCATTGCAGGAAGAAGGGTTTTTGCTTCCTCGTCATTTTCATCATCTGTCCCCTCAAGGTATACCTTTAAAAAACCCTCAAATGTGATTACCTCTCCTCTAGCTACAAATTGCTCTGGTGAACGGCTTACGTCAATTGTTGCAGTTGTTTTTTCCAGCCTTGCATCTGCCATTTGGGATGCTATTCCACGTCGCCAAATCAGACCGTATAATTTTTCTTCGTCTGCCGTTCCACTGTGCTTACTTAGACCAAAATCAGTAGGACGTATCGCCTCGTGTGCTTCTTGAGCACTTGAATTTTTATTTGTGTAAGTCCTGCGCTCGCAATAATCTTCTCCATAATTGCTTGCAATTGCTTCTGCTGCACCGTCTAGAGCCTGATCACTAAGGGTAACAGAATCTGTTCTCATGTAAGTGATGCGACCTGCTTCATAGAGCTTTTGGGCTACAGACATTGTACGCTGCACAGAAAACCCAAGCTTTCTAGATGCCTCTTGCTGAAGCGTAGAAGTTGTAAACGGCGCAGTTGGTTTCTTTTTAGCCGGCTTTGTCTCTAGGCCAAACACTTTGTGGCTACTACCTGCACAAGTGTTTAAGAAGTTTTGGGCTTCATCCTCTGTATCAAAACGCTTTTTACATTCTGCTTTTAAAACTTTGCCGGCTTGAGTAGTGAATTCTCCAACCACTCTAAACTTTGAAGAAGCTACGTGAGCTTCAATCTCTCGCTCTCTATCGATGATTATTCTAACCCCAACACTTTGTACCCTACCAGCACTTAACCCCTGTTTTACTTTTCTCCAAAGTACAGGGCTAAGTTCAAATCCAACCAATCTATCGAGTACACGACGTGCCTGTTGAGCGTCAACTAAATTTTTATTTACACTACGAGGATTTTCAATAGCCTTAAGAATTGCTGGCTTTGTAATCTCGTGGAATACAATCCTTTTTGTGTTTTCTGGCTTGAGCTTAAGAGCTTCAACCAAATGCCAAGAAATTGCTTCCCCCTCGCGGTCCTCATCTGTTGCTAGCCAAACAACTTCAGAATTCTTAACCTCATTCTTTAGATCCTGTATGACCTGTTTCTTGTCCGCGCTAATCTCGTATTTAGGTGTGAAATCATTGTCAATATCTATAGCCTTGTTTCCTTTGGGTAGGTCTCTAATGTGTCCAAAACTCGACTTCACTACGAAGTCTTTTCCTAGGTAACCTTCAATTGTTTTGGCCTTGGCTGGCGACTCGACTATAACAAGATTCGTGGGCATGATTTTCAATTTCGAAGGCAAAGAAATAAAAATCTCTTTTCTTACAACATCTTATTAGCAAGAATTAGCAAGAAGTTTTTGTCAATTTCAGGGTACCCCTTTAGGGGTGACAATTTGTCACCTATCATCTAACATATTATCTTTGCAATGAAATTATGAGATTAGGTGACAAAACAATTGACGAGTCAAGACAGGGTGAAGCACTAGTCCTAGACGGAAATTCAAAAGGTAAAAAACTCTTTTTGGAAAGTTACGGCTGTGCGATGAATTTTTCTGATTCTGAAATCATCGCATCAATTTTAGCTGAGGACGGATATTCAACAACTAGAGAAGAAAAGGACGCAGATCTAATTTTGATCAATACTTGTTCTATTCGTGAAAAGGCAGAGGAAAGAGTCCGCAACAGGCTGACTAATTTTAAAAGCTATAAAAAGAATAACCCAAGACTTGTTGTCGGAATGCTTGGCTGTATGGCAGAGAGGCTTAAGGATAAACTTCTAGAAGAAGAAAAGCTAGTAGATCTTGTTGTTGGACCTGATGCATATAGAGACCTCCCAAACCTGATTCAAAAAGTTGAAGGAGGCCAAAAGTCAGTAAATGTTCTTCTTTCTCGTGAAGAAACGTACGCTGAGATTAGTCCAGTGCGCTTAGATAATTCTGGAGTAACAGCATTCATAAGTATTATGCGAGGATGCGACAATATGTGTTCTTTTTGCGTAGTGCCTTTTACTCGAGGTCGCGAGCGCAGTCGCGATCCACAAAGCATAGTTGCTGAAGCCCAGGATTTATACAACAAGGGCTACAGAGAAGTTACTCTCTTAGGCCAAAACGTAGATTCCTACAAGTGGAATATCGACAATAAGGGAAACATCAAAGATCTCAATCAATCAGTTATAAGATTTGCAGAGCTCTTAGAGATGGTGGCTCAGGTTCACCCAGATCTAAGAATCAGATTCTCAACCAGTCACCCAAAGGATATGACAGACGATGTACTTCACGTAATTGCTAAGTACGATAACCTATGTAAATACATCCATCTTCCAGTTCAATCAGGAGCAAGCACAATGCTTAAAAGAATGAACAGAGGATATACACGTGAGTGGTATATGGAAAGAATAGCAGCGATTAGAAGGATTATTCCGGATTGCGAGCTGTCGACAGATATCATTGCTGGATTCTGTGGAGAAACAGAAGAAGAGCATCAGGAAACCATTTCGCTATTGAAAGAGGTAGGGTTTATTTTAGCCTATCACTTTAAGTACAGCGAACGGCCAAGAACACTGGCAGAAAGAAAGTATGAGGACGATGTTCCAGAGAGTGTAAAGGGTGAAAGATTGACAGAGATTATCGAAGTTCAAAGGGAGCAAGCTCTCAAGAGAACTCAAGGTTTGTTGGGTAGAAATTTGAAGGTTCTTGTAGAAGGACCAAGCAAGAGGAATCCAGAAGAATTTTGCGGTAGGACTACTTACAATTCTATGGTCATCTTCCCTAAGGAAAATGCTGAGAAGGGAAAATACGTAACTGTAAAAACCAATCGTTGTACTGCTAATACTTTGTTTGGCACTATTACAACTGAAGCATCTGAGGCATGAATACGTCAGCCATAAAGCAGAGATTTGGAGTTATCGGAAATTGCCCCACTTTGGATAGGGCGATATTCGTTGCTGCTCAAGTAGCGCCTACTGATTTATCGGTTCTCATCCTTGGTGAAAGTGGAACGGGTAAGGAAACTATGCCTAGAATAGTCCATCAATTTAGTTCTAGGAAACATGGAAAATACATAGCTGTTAATTGTGGAGCTATCCCTGAGGGTACTATAGACTCTGAATTATTTGGCCACGTGAAAGGTGCTTTTACAGGCGCTACAGAATCGAGGAAGGGTTATTTTGAGGAAGCTGATGGAGGTACAATTTTCTTAGACGAGGTAGCAGAACTTCCAATGACAACCCAAGTAAGGTTGCTAAGGGTTTTAGAGTCAGGAGAATTCATGAAAGTTGGGTCTTCACAAACCCAAAAAACAGATGTAAGAGTCGTAGCTGCAACTAACGTAGACTTCGAAGAGGCATTTTCAAAAGGAAAGTTTAGAGAGGATCTTTACTACAGACTCAACCAGGTTCCGATCAACATGCCACCACTCAGGAAAAGAGCAGGAGATATTCACCTTCTATTCAGAAAGTTCACTACTGATTTCAGTGAGATGCACAGGATGCCGCCATTATCACTAAGTCCTGATGCGGTCGATGTTCTGGAGAGTTACCTTTGGCCTGGAAATATTAGGCAGCTAAAGCATATCACTGAGCAAATGTCAGTGTTAGAGGCTGAAAGAAAGATTGATTCTGATACAATTCTAAGTTATTTGCCAGAGACTCATAGGTCTAGATTACCAGTTAGAATTACCACAGGGAGCGATGGATTTGAACAGGGTGAAGCTGGAGCAAATGAGAAAGAGATGCTTTACAAGGTTCTCTTTGATATGAAGGGAGAGCTAGACGATTTGAAGAGAGTTGTTTTGGACATTATTAAAAGCGGAGGGCAAATCTCACAGGCAGACAAAGACGCTGTCCAAAGAGCATTTACAGACGAGGAAATTTCAAATATGCCAGTTAGATTTAGTAACCCAAATGGTCCTGTAGTCCATGACGTGGTTGAACTTGAATCTTCGAGTTTGAGTTTGATAGATTCTGAAAGAGAACTTATAATAAAAGCCCTTGACAAGCATAAAAACAAAAGGAAACTCGCTGCTGCTGAGTTGGGAATATCTGAAAGAACCCTTTACAGGAAAATAAAAGAATACGATTTAAAGTGATGAGGGGATTCTATTTATCAACACTTATTTTTTTTGCAATTGCATTTGTTGGATGTAGTATTTACTCGCCATATGGCGCTGCTACTTCTGGAGGGTCTACGTTTTCAATCAAGTATTTTGAAACAGTACACCCGCTTGCTTCGGCGTCGACGTCAATTTCTATTAGCGAGGCATTAATTGATAGAGTGCAGAGACAGTCTACACTTCAGCTAGTTGACGATGGAGGCGATTTGACATTTGAGGGAAAGGTTGTTGGATGGCAAGTGCAGCCAATAAATGTTCAGGGTAACGAAACTGCTGGAGCGAATAGAATTACAATTACAGTTGATGTGGTCTACACAAACACTAAGGATGATAAGCTTAGTTTTCAAAGCAAATTCAATAGGTTTTACGATCTGCCAAGTAGCCAAGATATTAACTCAAATACAGATTTTGTAGTTGAAGAAATAGCCGACCTACTATCACAAGACATTTTTAATGCTAGTTTAGGAAATTGGTAAGATGAACGTAGAAAATCTCAACGAATTAATGTCACTAGACAACGCATCTCTTGCAGAGAAGAGGGATGATATTGCCAAACTAGTTGAGGATTATCCATATAGCGGGCCTTTTAGAATGTTGCTTGCAAAAGCTTCTAAGGAAGCAGGACATCTAGACCAAAGAAAGGACTTACTAGCCGCTGCGGCTCACTGCACTTCTAGAAAAGCTCTTTTTGACATTATGTTTAGTGAAAATTTTGTTGAACAAGCAAAGAAAATTCACGAGGAAATAGAGCAGCTAGAGGAGGTTAGTGAGGAGGAGTTAGTTGATTTAATTTGGCATACGGAAGAAAAAGAAGTAAGAGAGGTAGTTGAATATGTCGATAGTGAAAGAGAGGAGGTGGTTGAAGCCATTTCATCAATATTGGAAAAAAATTCAGCAGAAATTTTCGAAGAGGAAATCACAGTGGAAATTCAGGAAGAGCCAAAGCCAGAATTTGACTCTGAAGAGCCACAAATTAGAGAGGGAGGAAGAGCAGAGTCACTTTTTGGAAAGTGGCTTGAAGAGAGGGCAAAGGCAACTGATTTTGGTGAGGTATCAAGGGCTGAAGCTCGCGTAGAACGAGGATCTGCGGCTATTATTGATGCTTTTCTTGCAAAGGAAAATCATCAAATTGGAAAGATTAGAGATGTTGATTCTCCAGTAGAAGAGTGGGCGTCTAAGGGTTTAGAAGAAGATCCTAGTCTAGTTACTGAAACTATGGCTAAACTTTACGCAAAGCAGGGCCAAATTGGAAGGGCGAGAAAAGCTTTTAAGCTTTTAGCTGAGAAATTCCCTGATAAAAGTGTTTACTTTGCAGCCCAGCTCAAAAAGCTAAGAAATAAATAGTACTTACCATGGGAACATTTTTAACCGTTGTAATCTTAATCATCTGCTTCCTTCTTGGAGCAGTTATTCTTGTTCAAAATCCTAAAGGAGGTGGTCTTGCTTCCGGTTTTACTGGCGGAGCCCAAATGGGTGGAGTTCAGCGTACGACTGATTTCCTTGAAAAGAGCACTTGGTACCTAGTTGTAGCTCTGTTTGTTGCTTGCATCCTTGCAGGTGTATACAACGGAAATAGAACTACTGAAGTTGGAATTGACGATGCGCTAATTCCAGAAGCTGTGGTGCCAGTTCAACAGAACGCTCCAGCGGAACCTACAGAAGATCCAGTTGCACCTGATCCAGCTGCAGAAATGGCAGAATAATTAAGTCAATTTGTTCGAATTTTCAGTATAAGTGACGATATGTCGTGCCTTGAAGTTTTGGCATATATTTGGCATAAGCTTACTCAAAACAAAATATAATATGTCAGTAAATTTTAAACCATTAGCAGATAGAGTGCTAATCGAACCAGCTGCTGCAGAGGAAACTACAGCAAGTGGAATTATTATTCCAGACTCAGCAAAAGAAAAGCCACAGAGAGGAGTGGTAGTTGCTGTTGGACCAGGTAAGAAAGACGATCCTACAACGGTGAAAGTTGGAGAAACTGTTCTTTATGGAAAGTTTTCGGGTACAGATTTAAGTATCGATGGTAAGGACTATATGATAATGCGTGAAGCTGACATTTTAGGAACTATATAACGATGGCAAAAAATATTCAATTCAATAGCGAGTCAAGAGCAGCACTGAAAGAAGGTGTAGATGCTCTAGCAAATGCGGTAAAGGTTACACTCGGCCCAAAGGGTAGAAATGTGGTAATCGATAAAAAGTTTGGCGCTCCTTCAGTAACGAAGGATGGTGTATCAGTAGCAAAAGAAATTGAGCTAAAGGACGCTGTAGAAAACATGGGAGCTCAAATGGTAAAAGAAGTTGCTAGTAAGACTGCCGACGTTGCAGGAGACGGAACAACTACTGCTACAGTTTTAGCCCAAGCCTTAATTACTGAGGGTATGCGTAATGTAGCTTCTGGCGCAAATCCAATGGATCTCAAAAGAGGTATGGATAAAGCTTCGTCTGCAATCGTTGCTGAGCTTCAGAAGATGAGCAAGGAAGTTGGCTCTGACAATTCTAAGATTGAGCAGGTAGCTACTATTTCTGCTAACAACGACAATAATATTGGGTCACTTATTGCTGAAGCTATGGAGACAGTAGGAAACGAAGGAGTTATTACTGTTGAGGAGGCCAAGGGAATGGATACGACTGTAAACACTGTTGAAGGAATGCAATTCGACAGGGGGTATTTAAGTCCTTACTTCGTAACTAATCCAGAGAAGATGGAGGTAGATTTAGACAATCCATACATCCTTATCTACGACAAGAAGATTAGCAACATGAAGGATCTCCTTCCTGTTCTAGAACAAACAGCCCAAAGTGGACGACCTCTACTTATCATCGCAGAAGATGTTGATGGTGAAGCTTTAGCTACTCTTGTTGTAAACAAGATCAGAGGATCATTAAAAATTGCAGCTGTAAAGGCTCCAGGGTTTGGAGACAGAAGGAAGGAAATGCTCAAGGATATTGCTATCCTAACTGGAGGTCAAGTGATTTCTGAAGAGACTGGTCTTAAGCTTGAGAACACATCGATTGAGGATTTGGGCTCGGTGGAAAAAGTGACTATTAACAAGGATAACACTACGCTAGTAAACGGTGCAGGAGATAAGAAGGCAATCGAAGCCAGAGTGGTACAGATTAAAGCCCAAATCGAGTCAACAACGTCTGATTACGATAGAGAAAAGCTTCAAGAACGTCTAGCAAAACTCAGCGGAGGAGTAGCGGTACTTTACGTTGGCGCAGCTACAGAGGTTGAGATGAAGGAAAAGAAGGACAGAGTTGACGATGCACTTCATGCTACAAGAGCAGCTGTTGAAGAAGGTATTGTTCCTGGTGGAGGAACAGCTTATATACGAGCTGCATCAAAACTAAATAAGCTCGAAGGTGAAAATGCTGACGAGACTACAGGAATTAAAATTGTTCTAAGAGCAGTTGAAGAGCCATTGCGCCAAATCGTTTCTAACGCTGGCGGTGAGGGTGCTGTAGTAGTAAACTCAGTAAAAGAAGGAAAGGGAGATTTTGGTTACAACGCAAGAACTGAAGTGTTTGAAAACCTTCTTGAAGCTGGTGTTATTGATCCCACTAAAGTTTCTCGAGTAGCTCTTGAAAATGCCATTTCAATTTCTGGAATGATGCTTACAACTGAGTGTGTAATCTCTGACATCGAAGAAGAAGGAGCGGCTGTTCCTCCGGCAATGCCTGGTGGAATGGGTGGCATGATGTAATTTCCAGCATGTCAATTGCGGTCAGAGAAGTAACAAAGTATTTTTCAGGGCAACTCGCCTTAAATAATGTTAGTCTTGAAGTACCCTCTGGTCAGGTTTTGGGTTTACTAGGGCCAAATGGTGCGGGTAAATCAACTTTAATGCGACTCATTTGTGGCTACTTGCCACAAAATTCTGGTAGACTTGAAGTTTGTGGATTTAATGTGGACGAAGAACCACTTGAGACCAAATCAAGGCTTGGGTATTTGCCTGAAAGCAACCCACTACCAGAAGAAATGTACATACGGGAGTATTTGAAATTTGTTACTGGAGTTTACAGTCTGGACAATTCTTCTAAAAAAGTTGAAGATGTTATTGTAAAGGTTGGACTAACTCCAGAGGTTCACAAAAAGATAGGGCAGCTTTCAAAGGGATATAGACAAAGAGTAGGTCTTGCAGCGGCAATCATTCACGAGCCAGAAGTATTGATTTTAGACGAGCCAACGTCAGGTCTTGATCCCAATCAACTTGTAGAAATAAGAGCTCTGATAAGATCTATTGGAGAGGAAAGGACGGTAATGCTTAGCACGCATATCATGCAAGAGGTGGAAGCCATGTGTGATAGGGTTGTCATGATCAAGTTGGGTGAGATAGTTGCAGACGAAAAGCTATCGAAATTTGTAAACGATAAGGG
The DNA here is from genome assembly GCA_036152255.1 of Bacteroidota bacterium. GTDB lineage: Bacteria > Bacteroidota > Bacteroidia > Flavobacteriales_D > Sanyastnellaceae > UBA974. Next base: position 33,797 of record JAYZNI010000039.1, read on the forward strand.
CGGATTGGAAGAGGCGTTTAAAGAACTGACGTCTTGATAGAATCGAGAAAAGAAACTGGTGTTGTGTTTAGATCTACTGGATCTTGGTACGACGTTCAAGATTCTAGTAGTTCGACAATTAAATGTAATCTAAAGGGAAGAATTAGGCTCGAAGGTCTACGATCTACAAATCCCATTGCTGTTGGTGATTCTGTAGTATTTACAAGATCATCTGACGGAACGGGGATTATTGAAAAAATTGAGGAGAGGAAGAATTTCATTGCAAGGAAGTCTGTTAATCTGAGCAAAGAAAGCCACATAGTAGCTTCCAATCTAGATAGGGCATTTTTGATCGTAACAATAGCTCAACCCAGAACATCATCTGGTTTCATTGATAGATTTTTAGTGACTGCTGAAGCTTATGGAATTCCTACGACAATTGTATTCAATAAGGTTGACCTTTTGGATGGGGTAAGTGCTGAACGCCAAAATGAACTCGAAGAGATTTACTCTTCAATTGGTTATGAAATAATGAGGGTCAGTGCTAAAACAGGAGAAGGGATTGACGAATTAAAACAATCACTTAATGATGGGATAAATCTTCTATCTGGTCATAGTGGAGTTGGTAAAAGCACAATCATAAATGGTATAGTTCCGGGCCTTGATTTGAAGACTGGCGAAGTGAGTGATTTCCATGCAAAGGGAAAGCATACAACAACTTTTGCAGAGATGTTCGAGGTGCCAGGTGGTGGGTTTATTATCGATACGCCCGGAATTAAAGGGTTTGGGCTTATTACTTTAGAAAAGGAAACGCTCAATCATCATTTTCCTGAAATATTCCAAAAATTAGAAGAGTGTAAGTTCAATAATTGCATTCATATTGATGAGCCAGGTTGCGCTGTAAAAGCTGCTGTTAAGGAAGGCCAAATCTCAGAGGAGAGGTACTCCAATTATCTTGAGATGTATTCGACTTTTGGCGACGGTCCTTATAGATAATCATACCCTAGAAGTATAGAGACCGTTCACTCTTAGATCCTCAGAATTGTACTTAATCCTCTTGTGTGTATTAATGTCGTAAACTTCAATTCCTACAGACCTTAAAATTGCATCTCCAGCAGCGCAATCCCATTCCATATAAGGTCCGGTTCGCGCGTGAATCTCAGCCTTACCCATTGCAATTTCGCAGAATTTCAACGACCCACTTACTGGCCTAGTAATAACGTCAGTGGATTTTATCCAAGGAGGACAAAGCATAGAAACTGGAGCTTTTTCAATCCATGAAGTAACTAGAGTATATGGTTTAGACACCTTAGTGCTTCTCGTTAGATTTATAATTCGAGGATTTGATCCATTGAGTTGGCTTATTGATAACCCTTTGCCCAAAACGCCTTGGTAAATGGTATTTGTTAGTGGATCAGCAACCACTCCGATTATGGGGCCTGTTCTGTCGCAAAGAGCAATATTTACAGCAAAACCACTTCTATTTTCTAAGAAACTCTCTGTTCCATCTAGTGGATCGACTAGCCAATAATAATCCCAAGCCTTTCTTTCCTCGTGTTCAGGAATCGATGCTTCTTCGCTAAGAATGGGGATTGCAAGGTGAGAAAGAATGGATGCTATCACTTTTTGGGATGCGTAATCAGCATCTGAAACTAGTGATCCATCCTTCTTTGATTCAATGTTCAATTCTTCGTCAGAGGATGCTATGACACTTAGCAATTCTCTAGACGCTACACCTGCTGCCTCAACAGCGCGTTGTGAACATTCTTCAAGAAACTCTGGTGTCATCATATTACTAATATAGCTAACTTTGCATTGATGCAGGGGTGCCACTAGGCTGAGATTATACCCTTAGAACCTGCCCATACGGGAAGGAAGTTGTCTAAAATATAGTGTATCTCAAAAGTAGCACTCTGCGTCCAAACAAATTAATTTAAAAATGCGACGCATTCTATTTTTCACGCTTCTATTAGCGCCGGCTTTTTCCCAAGCCCAAATCGACTCGATTAATGTTCTTAAACCAGCAGCTGTAAAAGCAGTTAGTTCTGACGAAAGATCGCCATTTGCACACACTAATATTTCTGAACAAGAAATAAGTGACCGAGACGCTGCACAAGACTTACCATTCTTGATTCGTTTCGCCCCTTCTGTTGTTGTCACCTCAGATGCTGGTAACGGAATTGTATACACAAGCATGCGTCTCAGAGGTACAGATGCGACTCGTATCAATGTAACAATTAACGGTGTTCCTCTTAACGACGCAGAGTCTATGGGAGTATGGTGGGTTGACCTGCCTGATCTTGGAAGCAGTATTAGCGATTTACAAATTAGCAGAGGTGTGGGAACCAGCACTAACGGACCTGGCGCCTTTGGAGGATCAATTGCAATCAACACTCTTGGTAAGGTGGCTGAGCCTATGATTCAAGCTAAGGTTGGGTTTGGCTCTTTTAATTCTAGAAGGCAATCTGCAATGTGGAATTCTGGGATTAATGAAAAAGGGTTGTCTTTTGATGGACGAGTTTCTAAAATTACTTCTGACGGTTATGTAAATAGAGCTTCTTCAGAACTATTCTCTTTGTACGGCTCGCTTACTAAGAGATGGGAAACGGGTAAAATCAGTCTAACTGCTATGAACGGTGAGGAGCGTACTTACCAATCTTGGTATGGTGTTCCAGAGATTGTAACTCAAGAAGGAGTTTCAGATTCTACAATTTTGAATTGGGCTTATGGAAGCTATGATTACGGATACGGTGCTGATACAGCTAGGGTCAATGATCTTATTACAAACGGACGTCAACACAATTATTACAATTACGCTGATGAGGTTGATGATTACACTCAGACTCACCACCAGCTTCATGTTGAGCAAGCTCTAGGAAAGGCAAATTTGGGCTTTTCTTTATTTCAAACACTAGGTCAAGGGTATTTCGAAAATCAAATTATTGGTGCAGATCCTTTAGGGTTTGGGTTAACTCAAAACAATACTCCTGGAGACTTTGTTATTCGTAGATGGCTTGATAACACATTGCGTGGGGGTATGTTTAATTTCCAAAGAGAATTTGGTAAGTTAAATGTAGACTTCGGAGGTATGTATTCCAACTACGTAGGTGATCACTTTGGGCGACTCCTCGAAGTTGATACTGCATATGCAAACATGCCAGATGATTCTACTTACTACTCTTCTGTAGGTGACAAGTCTGATTTCAGCCAATACATGAGGATGACTTGGCTGAGCGAAAGTGGTAAACTAAGAGTTCAAGGTGAGATTCAGAGAAGGGCTGTAAATTACACTACTGCTGGAACAAATAATGATTTTTATGCTTTGACAGATGATAATTACGATGTGATTTATGATGAGGAAGACAATAGAACCCCAGTACAATCTCAAATCGACATTAACGATGAATTTAAATTCTTAAACCCAAAGTTTGGGTTTGACTTCAAGCCAAACTCAAGCAACAGATTTTTCTCTTCTATTGCAATTGCAAACAGAGAGCCATCAAGAGGAAATTACTTAGATGCTCCTGATCCAACAGCGGTGCGTCCTGAAAAGTTGACTGATATTGAGGTTGGTTATCGTTTTTCAAAGCCCAACTTCGCATTTGAATTAGGTCTTTATCAAATGGATTACGAAAACCAACTAATTCCAACAGGAGCAATCAACGAGACGGGAGCAGCAGTTCAAATGAATGTTGCCGAATCATATCGTCGTGGTATAGAAATTCAGGCTGGTTTTAATATTGGCAAAAGAGTTACTTGGCAAGGAAATTTGACTCTTTCTGAAAATAAGATCGCAGATTTTTCTTATTATGTAGATGATTACTGGTGGGCTGAAGATTCATTAGGAAATGCAATTCCAGACCCAGATAGTACTTATAGCTATGCAATCAATGTTGGAGAATCTGATATTGCTTTTTCGCCATCAATTGTAGGGGCAAGCATACTGAACATTGATTTATGGGAAGGTGGAGAATTATTTTCTAACGAACAATATGACGTAGATCTTGAATTTGCGAGTAAATACGTTGGAGAACAATTTACTGATAACACTTCTAACGAACTAAGAAAGCTTCCAGCATACCTAGTTCACGATGTGGTGTTGAGATGTAATATGACTATAAATGACAAAGAAGTTGGTTTGAGTCTATTTGCAAATAATGTTTTCAATCACATGTACAGCGCAAATGCTTGGTCATTCGTGAATGCATTTGGTACTGCGGATAATCTTCAGTCTACAACATTCGTTTACCCACAAGCTGGGAGAAATGGATTTGTTAGCCTGAGTGTGAAGTTTTAATAGCTTCCAAAATTTGATTTACGGTGGCCGCGTGACGCATCACGTGGCCACTTTCTATTGTATGAAATAGTACAGAAGAGCATCCGATTTTTTCGAGCTCAATTATCATCCCTTTGGTCCATTTCTGAGGAATAATTTTATCCCTACTTCCGAAAACCAAATGCGCCTCAACCTTAGACAGTGCAATTGCTAAGTCTTTTAACTCAGGCCAAAATTTTTTATGAGCCGCCCATCCATAGGCTACCCTTTTTCTGATATCAGAATTGTCAGTGTGATATCTGCCAAAGTGATGCTTGTGTCCAGATATCATACCCACTTTGTAAAGTGCGTCTATAATTCTGCGGTTTGTTTTGGGATACTTATCGATAAGACTCCAGCAAATTCGACCTAATCTTGTGTTTACTACAAATTTGTACATAGGTCCTTTTCGAAGTCCGTCAGGAGCTAGAACAATAATTCTTTTGAATATTTTTGTGCTTTCGGTTAAAAGCTGGAAGCATAATCTAGACCCCATCGAGTACCCAAGGAGCTCGAGATTATCTACTCTTTCACCAAACATTTCAATAGCTTTTTTTTTAATTGCATCGAGTAGAATGCTTGGCTCTAACATCGAATAAATATGTCTCTCTCCTAAGGGTCTGCTTTCTCCGTGGTGAATGAGATTGATAGATAGCATTGCAGTATCATCATCGTAAAACGGCATAAAGTTTTCCATCTCCTCAGCGTTTCTGTCAAACCCGTGAAATGCTATAACGACATTATTTACTGAACCACTTTTTGCAGGCACTATCCACCCTTCAAACCGCCAGTTTGAATCGTCCCAAACCACTTTTTTACCTCTACTCATAGTGCTAAGGTCGACAATTGTGAACTAGTGTGGAAAAAGTGCATTTCATAGTTGTACCAAAAGGCTAAATGATGTTCTAACTTTGGGCCGGTTAATTGCATACGTAACTGGCTACATTTGAGCGAAAAATTTCGCGAGAAAATGGCCGGATAAAAAAAAAATGCCCAAAGATTCGAGCATTAAGTCGGTACTAATAATCGGCAGTGGCCCCATTGTTATCGGCCAAGCATGTGAATTTGATTACAGTGGATCTCAAGCTTCAAAATCACTTAGAGAGGAAGGGATAGAGGTTACTCTTATCAATTCAAATCCGGCAACTATTATGACTGATCCAGTAATGGCGGATAACGTCTACCTAGAGCCTCTTGAGCCCGAGTCTATAGAGAAGATTCTTGAAAAACATCCTGAGATTGATTCTGTTTTGCCTACGATGGGAGGCCAAACAGGACTAAACCTATGTATCAAATGTGACGAACTTGGAATTTGGGAGAGGCACAACGTTAATATGATTGGAGTTGATATCGATGCAATTGAGATTACTGAGAACAGAGAGGAGTTCCGCCTTCTAATGGAGAAGATAGGAATACCTATGGCACCACAAGCTGCAGCAAAGAGTTTCCTAGAAGGAAAGGAAGTAGCTCAAGAGTTTGGCTTTCCACTTTGTGTTAGAGCAAGCTATACCTTAGGAGGTACCGGAGCTGCTATAGTTTACGATCAAGAAGAATTTGAAAAGAAGCTAACAGACGGTCTACACATTTCACCTATTCACGAGGTGATGATTGACAAGGCACTCCTTGGATGGAAGGAGTACGAGCTTGAGCTTCTAAGAGATTCAAACGACAATGTAACTATCGTTTGTTCTATCGAAAATGTAGATCCAATGGGAATCCATACGGGTGATTCTATTACAATTGCTCCCGCATTAACCCTTTCTGACACGACATTCCAAAAGATGCGTGATATGGCAATTCACATGATGCGAAGCATTGGTGATTTTGCCGGTGGTTGTAACGTACAATTCGCAGTTTCGCCTGATGAAAAAGAGGACATCATTGCTATCGAGATTAACCCTCGTGTAAGTCGTTCCTCTGCTCTAGCATCTAAGGCAACAGGATATCCAATTGCTAAGATTGCATCTAAGCTAGCAATTGGATACCACCTCGACGAGCTAAAGAATACTATCACTGGAACAACTTCGGCTATGTTCGAGCCAACTCTCGACTACGTTGTCGTTAAGATTCCTCGCTGGAACTTCGATAAGTTCAAGGGTGCAGATAGAACACTTGGCCTTCAGATGAAATCAGTTGGTGAGGTAATGGCCATAGGGAGGTCTTTCCAAGAGGCGTTACAGAAGGCATGCCAATCACTTGAAATTGGAAGAAATGGACTGGGAGCAGATAGTAGAGAGCTAACAGACAAGGATGCCATCATGCACAGTTTGAGCAACCCGTCTTGGAATAGGTTGTTCCACATTTACGACGCGTTCAAGCTTGGCCTTCCCTTCCACAAGATTCGCCAATCAACCCAAATGGATTCATGGTTCCTTCGCCAAATCGAAGAGCTAGTCCTATTGGAAAAGGATATTGAAAATGAAACCATTGATTCTATTTCTCGCGAGCTTCTTATGGAAGCAAAGAGAAAGGGGTACGCTGATAGACAAATAGCTCATCTTTTAAAATGTCTTGAAAGTGAGGTTCACGAAAAGAGACACGCAGAGGGTATTACAAGAGTCTATAAGTTGGTAGATACTTGCGCTGCTGAATTCCCTGCAGTTACTCCCTACTACTACTCTACTTTTGAAGATGAAGAGAATGAAAGTGAGGTTAGCGATAAAAAGAAGGTGATCGTTTTAGGCTCAGGCCCAAACCGTATCGGACAAGGGATTGAGTTTGACTACTGTTGTGTACACGGAGTACTTGCTGCTAAGGAATGTGGTTATGAGACTATCATGATAAACTGTAACCCTGAAACTGTTTCTACAGATTCGGCTACATCTGATAAGCTTTACTTCGAACCAGTATTCTGGGAGCACATTTACGACATCATCCTTCACGAGAAGCCAGAGGGAGTAATCGTTCAGTTAGGAGGTCAAACGGCACTTAAACTTGCAGAAAAGCTAGACCGCTACGGAATCAAAGTAATGGGAACTTCATACAACGCACTAGACTTAGCTGAGGATAGAGGTCGTTTCTCTTCACTTCTTCGCGATGAAGGAATTCCATATCCAAAATTTGGTGTAGTAGAAAACGCAGACCAAGCAGTTGACCTATGTCGTGAACTTGGTTTCCCACTTCTTGTACGCCCTTCTTACGTACTAGGAGGTCAGAAGATGAAGATCGTAATTAACGAGGATGAATTGGAAAACCACGTAGTGAGCATCCTCAAGCACATGCCAGAAAATCAAATCTTACTCGACCATTTCTTAGAGGGAGCTATGGAATGCGAGGCAGATGCAATTTGCGACGGAGAAGACGTTAGGATTATCGGAATAATGCAGCACATTGAGCCAGCTGGAATTCACTCGGGTGATAGTTATGCATTACTTCCTCCATACAACTTGGGTGACCTTGTTATGCAACAGGTAAAGGACTACACAAAGAGAATTGCATTAGCTCTAGAAACTAGAGGTTTGATAAATATACAGTTCGCTGTTAAGGATGATACGGTGTATATAATCGAAGCAAACCCTAGAGCGTCACGTACTGTGCCGTTCATCTCTAAGGCATATGGAGTTCCTTATGTAAATCACGCAACCAAAGTAATGTTGGGACAGAAGAAGCTTAGCGAAATGCCTCACTCACCACATCTCGATGGATATGCAGTAAAAATTCCAGTATTTAGCTACACGAAGTTTCCTAACGTGAACAAAGAGCTTGGCCCTGAGATGAAATCTACGGGTGAGGGAATCAGATTTATCCCTGATCTAAAGGACCCATTCTTCTTGAAGATTTATAGCGAGAGAAACTTATACTTGAGTAAGTAATTGCATGGCTAGGTTCATTTTCTACGCAGTTGTTGCCTGGTTAATTTTTAGGTGGATGGATATGATATTTGGGCGAAAGTCAAGAGGTAATTCAATGCCACCTAGGAGTGAGCCACCTAGGACCAATAAAAAGAAAAAGCCAAATTCCGATAATATCGGAGATTATGTAGACTTTGAAGAAGTGGATGACTAGCCCGCAGGTATTAACTTGCTGCATGCTCAAAAAGGCCCTACCACACATTTTGTCCATAGTAGCGTTTTACGCTATTGCCTGTGTATTCTATTCTCCAATTGTGCTAGACGGCAAAAGGCTAGTCCAAGGGGATACGGAAAAGTATATTGGTATGTCTCACGAAACCCTTAGCTATGAGAGCGCTGAAGGCGAGAGGCCAGCTTGGACAGATAGCATGTTTGGGGGTATGCCTACAATCCAAATTACAGGAACGGGAATCAATACATTTCCCAAAACTATTTGGGGATTTTTAAGGCTACTAATGTCTCCTGAAATAATGACGCTTTTCCTGGCTATGCTTTCTGCATATGTTTTGGCATTGTGTCTCAAAGCACCTCCATTGGTTGCGTTTATTGCAGGATCAACATTTGGTTTGGGCTCGATTAATGTCCTCTACTTATCAGCAGGTCACGCGACAAAGGTGAAGGCGATTTCAATGATGCCTGGTGTTCTTGCAGGAGTGATTTACGCATTTAGAAGCAATATGTGGGGAGGGGCTGCAATCACTGCTTTCTTCCTCTCTATGCACATCCATGCGAATCACTTGCAGATGACATATTATCTGCTTTATTTGATTGCAGCAGTTGGAATTTGTGAGCTTGTTGCAGCTCAACTTAAAGGCCAAATCAAATCTTTCGCAATTACTTCAGCCTTATTAATAGGTTCAGCGTTGGTTGCATTAGCACCTTCGCTTCCAGGTTTGAAGATGACAAAAGATTATTCTCGCTACACGACAAGGGGTGAGGCTGTCTTGCAAAACTCAGAACGATCAGAGGGGTTAGATACAGATTACATCTTAGAATACAGCTTTGCGAAGGCCGAATGGTTAAGCGCAATTGTTCCTGACATTAAAGGAGGAGCTAACCAATTATACTGGGGAGAGCAGAGGTTTTCTGGGGGTGCATTTTATTTTGGGGCGATAGCGTTTGCTCTTCTTTTGGCCTTTCTATTTGTAGGGAAGGATAGAATGAGATGGCCCATTATTGCGACCTCACTTTTGGCTATTATTTTGTCGTGGAGGGATGCATCTTTTGTGACTGATTTCTTCCTCGAATACGTCCCTCTTTTCAATAAGTTTAGGGATACTAAAATGATGATGGTGCTCATTCAATTAGTAGTTGTGGTGGGCGTTGCAATGTCGTTGAAGAGGGTTTGGGATGAGGCTGGTTCTGGTAAGTGGAAGCCATGGGTTTATTCCCTTGGAGGTGTAGCTGGACTGTTAGCAGTTTTCTACATCATACCTGAGACAATCTTCGATTTCACATCAGAGATAAGACAGGATGTTTTAAAAGAGCAGTATCCGATTAATAAGCTAATTAGCCTCAGAGTTGAAGTGTTTAGAGCAGATGTACTAAGGTCTCTTGCACTAGTAATCATTGCTATAGCAGCAGTCTTTATCACACTTAAAGGCATATTGAAAAGGGAGATTGCTGTAAGTGTTTTAGCTGTAATTATGGTCCTAGACATTTACACAGTTGACACCAGATATCACAAAGCCTTTGATAGTGAAATCAATGTGATCTTCCCAAATGAAACAAGTGATCACGACAGAGAAATTCTTGAAATAGAGGCGATGCAGATTGATGGATTTGCAGAAAAGTACAGGGAGAATTTGGGCTTGATAGAGGAGGATTTAGGAATAAAAATTAATGACAGAACTGCAGTAGGAAAGTATTTGCGAGCGTCAGAAGCAGCAATGTTTAGGACTTTGAATAGCACGACGCATTTTAGAGTGTTGAATTGGGCTAATCCTATGAACGACGCTAAAACTTCTTTCTTCTTTAAATCAGTAGGAGGTTATCACGGGGCCAAACTTCGTAGGTATCAAGATTATATCACTTATGTTATACAACCTCAACTGGAGAGATTTTCTAATGCTGTTCAAGTAACTAAAAATGTTGAAGGTGCCCTCCCGATTTTATCTGGTATAGGAATACTCAATACCAAATACATTATCAATGCTACTCAAAGACCAATTCAACTGCCAAATGCACTTGGGCCAGCGTGGGTAGTGAATAATGTGAATTGGGTTAAGTCTAATGATGAAGAATTGTTCTCAATTGATGGAACAGAGTTGTCTGACGTAGCAATTGTGCACGAAGAATTTAGAGATTATTTGTCTGAAGATTTTGGTCCTTCTGATTCTACTTCATCAAGTGTTAAGCTTTTACAATACCACCCTGAAGGAAGTACATACAAAGTAAGTAGCAGTCATGATGGGTTACTCGTTATGAGTGAGATTTGGTATCCTGAAGGCTGGTCAGCGACAGTTGATGGAGTGGATGCAGAACTCGTTAGAGCCAATTACATTTTAAGAGCACTTCCAATTTCAGCAGGAGACCATGAGGTGAAATTGACCTACAAACCTGCTGGGGACAAAACCGCAGGAATTATTAGTGGAATAGGTTCATTCTTGTTAATGGCATTTATTGCATTTTCATGGTTTATGTGCTGTAGGAATTGTGGAACACTGAGAGAATAGTTTGGCCTTAGAGATTAAAATAGCATCGTCTTCGGAACAATGGTTAGAGGAGGAGTGGCAGGAGTGGGATAAAATGCTCGCTCAAAATCCTTCCGCTTACTTGGGCTCTAGGTCGATTAAGGCAGCTCTTGATGTAGACCAAAGATTTTTACAAGCAGTTAAGTGGGTGGATGAGAGTGGAGAAATTGTTGGTATTGCTCAAGTTGAGGACACTCATGCTATAAGCCAAACTCAAGGCAAATTCCTCAAGGCTGACAAGCCCTTTTTCAAGCTAGCCCAAACCTATCTCTACAGAGGAGATGGCATCTTTCAATTCGACGTAAGAGTTCTTGGTACAGTACTTTCAAGTGGGGATCACGCATACCGTTTCGCCCCAAGTATTACGGAGCCTGAAAAATTTAAACTCATACACCAAGCATTAGATATCCCTAGGATAAACGGGACTAAGCCGCCTAAATCTAAGATGGTGAAGGACCATTATAGTGATAAGGTTTGGCCTGAGAAAATCGCAGGAAAAAGTTCTTGGCATTGCAATTGGATTGATTTGGAATTCGACCCTGTTATGGAAGTTGATCTCAAACCAGAATGGGAGAATTTTGAAGATTATACTTCTGCTTTGCGCAAGAAGTCTAGGACAAAGGTTAGACGCATATTGAGGGGATCTGAGGAGCTCATATTAAAAAAATTGTCACTTGCAGAAGTAGAGGAAAATGCTGACAAACTACACTCACTTTACAAGCAGGTTTACGACAGGGCAGGTTTCACATTAGGCCAACTCCACAAAGAGGATTTGGTATCATTAAAACGCCATTGGGGAGATGATTTTCCGGTAATTGCCTACTTCTTGGAAGACGAACTTGTGGGCTTCCAATGTGGCATCGTTACTGAGAATACATCTGAAGCATTCTTCGTTGGCTTTCAACTTGAGGAGAACAAACTTCACTTTATGTACCAAAGGATGCTACTTGAATTTATTAAGCAAGGCATCAACAAGGGATCTTCAAAAATTGCGATGGGAAGAACTGCTTTGGATATCAAATCTTCGCTCGGAGCTTGCCCCAAAAGATTGGTCTGCCATATGAGGGTAAATAACAGATTAATACACTTTTTAACCAGAGCTGTTGCACTTACCTCTTCGCCAAAAATCCCACCTCTCAAAAGGGCTTGGGACGATGATAGAGTATCTATCTTTGTCTCTGGAAACTAAGCCTTCTAGTTTGCGAATTATTGCTGAGATACCACATCCATTAATGAAGATCACCATACTTGGTTGGAATGATAAATTCCAATTGAGGTATGAGCTCGATAGATATGAGCAGATGTTCAAATTCGATATGGACTCAACAACTCTTGAAGATGTAAAAAAGCATGGAGCTCTAATGTCAGAGGATGTTCTTTTTAGATTCGTAAATATGAGGGAGCAACTAACTTCAATTTCAAAAAATGAATAAAGCAGTACTAGCTGTTGTAGGGGTTTGGCTTATAGCATTAACCTTCTTACAGTTTAAATCTTCCCCTAAATTCAGTGCAAATTCTGAAGGCCAAACCATAGCATACGTGCACGGCGATTCTCTCCACAACGGAATGAATCTCATCGCAGAATTGGAGCGTACTTTAAAAGAAAACGTAGCAGAAGTAGATTCAATTTTAAAGGCTGAAGCAGAGCCGCTTCAGGCTGAAGCCCAAGAATTAATCGCATACGCTAACTCCGGCACTGCCACAGAAGAAGAGATTCAAATAGCTCAAACAAGAGTTTACGAAATCGAAGCAATTCTGCAGCAAATGCAAGCTGAAGCAGAGCAAAACGTTTTCAATCAAGAGCAAACAATGCAAACAACGGTTAGCGCATTTCTTTCAAAAACTATGGAGGAGTACGCCGCTGAAAACAACATTGATCTAATTTTAAATTGGGGGCTTAGCGGAGAGGGAGTTTTATACGGAACAGAACCGTATAATGTGACTAACGAAGTGCTTGAAAGACTTAACGCATCTGAATGATTTTAGCCGACTCAAAAAAGAAAGCTCACATAGTTGAGTACATTCTATTTCTTTGGCAAATTGAGGATTTGATTAGGGCTGCTCAATTCAATCCTGTTGTATTGGAAAAGTGGGCTGAGGATACCGCTAACTCGGAGGGTAGTGACCCTGAAAGGGAAAAGGAGTGGATTGTAGGGCTTGCCGCAGACATGCGTTCCCAAGGAAAAGTAGAGTCTGGACACATTGCTTCGGTAAGTGAAACAATGGTGGAATTGGCGCATTTGCACGAAATGCTTTTGGGCCCTTTAGACGACAAGAGGTATAGCGAATCTTTCGAAACTGCGCTGCCTTTACTTAAAGAAATAAGTGCAAAACAACCTGGACCTGAGGGACATCCGGTGGAGCAATTGCTTGTAGCTCTCTACGGATTTCTTATATTAAGGTTACAAAAGCAATCTATATCTGCTGAAACGGAATCTGGATTTGTCGCTTTTAGGAATTGGGCAAACGCCCTTGCTAAAGGACATATTCAAGTTTACTATGGCGGATAATGCACTCATAAATACACTTCTTTTAGCCAACAGTATTGACCTTGCCCTACCTTTGAGGGAGGCGTTGAGCGATACATCTAAAGTTTGGGTATCTACTACTACAGATGGGGCATTGGATGTCTTGAGTGATTCATCAATAGAGCTAATAATATCTAAAACAGACTTCGCATCTTCTGGCCTTAGTTTCTTTGAGCAAATAATGCCAGATCATCCTGATCCAATTAGAATATTGATATCGGAGCAGGATAAAATGGATAACGCCATAGATGCAATAAACAAAGGCAGAATCTACAAGTACATTCTCAATCCTTGGACTGAGGAGGATATCGTGACTATTGCTAGAGAGGCGTCAGAATTGTATCACCTTCGAACAGACCTCGATAAAAAAGTAAGCGAATTCAGCAAGCAATTGATCCAGGAAGAACTCAATTTAGAAGCATTAATTGAAGACATTGAAGCATCAAAAGCATTAGATGCCCAAACAAAACTTGACTACATCACTCGCCTTAAATGCACCATAACTCTTCTGGGCACTCCTCTAGATTAATTACTTGATATACTTAAAATCCTCTCCCTTCTTGATATTCTTAAGGGTTTCGAAAATAAGTTTGATACAACCCTCCACATCGTCTTTGTGTACCATTTCAACAGTTGTATGCATATACCTCAATGGTAGTGAAATCAAAGCACTTGCCACACCTTTATTTGAATAAGCAAATGCGTCGGTGTCTGTACCAGTTGAGCGAGATGCAGCCATACGCTGGAAGTCAATTTTATTCTTCTCAGCAGTATCAATAATTCTTTGAAGAAGGTTGTTTTGTACTGCTGGGCCATATGTCACTGCAGGTCCTTTCCCTGCCGCCGTATCCCCTTGCTCAATCTTGTTGATCATTGGAGTGTGAGTACAATGACAAACATCAGTTACAATTGCAACGTCAGGTTGAATGCGTTCTGCTATCATTTGGGCTCCCCTCAATCCTATTTCCTCTTGAACAGAATTTGTGATGTATAGGCCAAACGGAAGCTTCACCTTGTTTTCCTTCAAAAGTCTTGCAACCTCAGCTATCATAAACCCTCCAGCTCTGTTGTCAAGAGCTCGGCCAACGTACCACTTCTTGTTGAGCTTGATGAATTCGTCTGGATAAGTAACTACGCATCCAACGTGAATTCCCATCTTCTCAACTTCTTTCTTATCCTTAGCTCCAACGTCTAAAAAGATATTTTTTACTTGAGGAGTTTCCTCCTTTCCGGGTTTACGAGTGTGAATCGCAGGCCAACCAAAAACACCAGTCACTGAACCCTTTTTAGTGTGTATCACCACTCTTTTTGAAGGAGCAATTTGGTGGTCAGATCCTCCATTTCTCCTAAGGTAGATATATCCCTGAGGATTGATATAGTGGACAAACCAACTGATCTCATCAGCGTGGGCTTCAATCACCACCTTGTAATCTGCCTCGGGATTTATTACACCTACTGCCGTTCCATATGTGTCGACGAAGTAGTCATCGATATATGGTTTTATGTAATCGAGCCAAAGCTTTTGGCCTTCAGACTCGAATCCAGTTGGAGAGGGGTTATTTAGATAATTCTCAAGGAACTTTTCAGAATCCTTGGTGATGATGTTCTTTTTTGCCATGAGGTAAAAATACTAAAAGCAGTACTCATTCTTGTCAATGCAAGCACCAGCAATTTTACGGCGTGACTCCTTGCAATTGAATGGCTCAACTTTAGTAAATCTCTTCATTCCCATAAGCATCATCTTCAACTCATCTCCTTCAGCGAATCCCATTAGCGCATCTCTACCTGCTACGTTGATCTTATCAGCAGCTGAGTGTACATAGGTCTGCATTATTTCTAAAGGCAATTCTGCTGCTGTATCTCCTTGAGATTTATGCAACTTCTGAACTCTTAATACAATTGATTCTGCTGTATAAGCCCAAATAGCCATGTCGGCAATTCCCATCAGTATCTCCTGTTCCTTTGCAAGAGACATCATTAGCTTTTGGGCTGCAGATCCAGCAACCATTAAGATTGCCTTCTTGAATTTTCTAATGTAATCAAGGTGGCGCTCAAAGATGTCATCAGATGGTGGTTTGAAATCTGGAATTCCCTTGATTTCATTCGCAACTTCCATAGCTGGCGTCATAAGATCTATTTCACCCTTCATTGCCTTCTTTAGGATCATGTCTACAGTCAACATCCTGTTGATTTCGTTAGTACCCTCATAGATTCTGTTGATTCTAGAATCTCTATACGAACGCTCTGCACGAGTTTCAGCACTGTATCCCATTCCACCTAGAACTTGAACGGCTTCGTCAGCAATAAAGTCTGTTACCTCAGAACCCAAAATCTTCATCATAGCGCACTCTGGAGCAAATGAGGCAATGCCCTTTAAAGTTGCTTCACCGTGTTCCATACCTCCCTCTTTAAGGGCAGTGATAGCGTCGTCTATGTTTTGGGTTGCTCTGTATACAGCGCTCTCAAGAGCATAAGCTTGAATAGTCATTTCGCCAAGCTTATGTCTTATTGCTCCGTACTTAGAAATTGGACGGCCAAACTGCTCTCTCTCGTTAGCGTAATTCACAGCATAAGAAACTCCTTCCTTTGCTGATCCAAGAACAACGCCTCCAAGTTTGATACGACCTACGTTAAGAATGTTTACAGCAATTTTGAAACCCTTCCCTCTTTCGTAGAGTAGATTTTCTACGGGAACTTTTACGTCGTTAAAAAAGATCTGGCGCGTTGAAGACCCCTTGATTCCCATCTTCTTTTCCTCTGGGTTCATAGTTATCCCATCCCAATCTTTTTCTAGGATGAATGCGCTTAAATTTTCGTCGTCATCGATTTTAGCAAATACGACCAGGATGTCTGCAAACCCACCATTTGTGATCCACATCTTTTGGCCGTTGAGGATGTAATGCTTGCCGTCATCTGTTAGAGTTGCTCTAGATTTTGCGCTGTTTGCGTCTGATCCTGAACTTGGCTCAGTTAGACAGTAGCAACCCTTTAGCTTGCCCGATGCAAGTCCTGGAATGTACTTCTTCTTTTGCTCTTCATTACCGTAGTAAAGGATAGGAAGAGTTGCAATTCCTGTATGAGCTGTATAGCTAACCGCAAATGAATGTCCACCACCTATACCCTCCGTAATTACCATTGAGCTTTTAAAGTCCAAACCCATTCCGCCTAATTCCTCTGGTACTGATGCACCAACTAGCCCAAGCTCACCAGCTTCTTCTATTAGTGAAGGCATTAATCCTTCTTGCATATCGTCTATAGCATCGAGGTTTGGGATTACTCTAGAATTTACAAAGTCAATTGAAGTTTGGCGCATCATTAGATGCTCCTCAGTCCATTCTTCTGGAGTGAAAATTTCATCACATTTTACTTCCTTAATTAGAAAGTCTCCTCCTGTAATTGATTTTATATCGCTCATAATTCAGTTATTTCAAAAGTTCAAAAACACCGGCTGCACCTTGTCCAGTTCCAACACACATTGTCACGATTCCGTATTTCTCTTTTCGGAATCTTAGTTCGTCCAATAGCTGTACAGTAAGCTTTGTTCCAGTACAACCGAGTGGGTGGCCAAGTGCGATAGCCCCACCGTTTACATTTACTTTACTTGGATCTAATCCTAACTCACGAGTTACAGCAACGCTTTGAGATGCAAAAGCTTCATTGAGTTCGTATAAATCAATGTCGTTAGCTGTTAGTCCTGCTCTTTCTAACACTTTAGGTACAGCGTGAATAGGTCCAACACCCATTATTCTAGGCTCTAACCCACTTACGTGATATGCACAGAATCTAGCAATTGGTTCTACATTGAGCTCCTTTAGCATCTTCTCGCTAACAACAAGAACAAAGGCTGCTCCATCAGAAGTTTGCGAACTGTTCCCAGCTGTTACAGATCCTCCCTCAGAGAATACAGCTCTCAGTTTAGATAGCTTTTCAACAGTAGTGTCTGGTCTTACACCTTCATCGGCACTAACGATGTTAGTTCTAGTTTGGACTTTTTCATTAGCGTCCAAATAAGTTTCTTCTACAGTAATGGGGGCAATGCCTGCTTTAAATCGACCACTTTCAATTGCAGCAGCAGCTCTCATGTGGCTCTCTGTTGCAAAGATGTCTTGGTCTTCTCTGCTAACATTGAACTCCTTTGCTACAGCTTCTGCTGTTAGCCCCATTCCCCAGTACCATTCGGGATTTTCCTTAGCGACTCTTGCGTTTGGAACTAGTCTCCATCCACCAAATGGAATCGGTGACATGGTTTCAATACCTCCAGCTAGTATGCAATCTGCCATTCCAGAATGAATTTTTGAAGCAGCAATAGCGATAGATTCAAGTCCCGAAGAACAATATCTATTGATGGTCATACCTGGAACCTTTTCAGTATCTAGTCCCATTAGACTAACCATTCTACCAATGTTTAATCCTTGCTCTGCTTCGGGGGTTGCATTTCCCACGATAACGTCATCAATTTTCTCTTTATCGAGTTGGGGAAAGTCAGCCATTAAATGTCTAATAACCTGTTCTCCTAAATCATCAGGCCTCATAAAGCGAAATGCTCCCTTTCCCGATTTTCCTACCGCTGAACGGTATCCTCCAATTATATATGCGTCCATGATATTATTAGTTACGTAGGATTTTACCTTTTTGAATTAGACTCTGCATACGCTCAAGAGTCTTGCGCTCTGTGCAGAGCTCCACGAACGCTCTTCTCTCAAGATCGAGAAGGTATCGCTCGCTAACTTTTGTTTTAGCCGTGAGATCACCACCGCACATTACTCTACCTAATTTGATAGAAATAAGTTTGTCGTGTTCTGAGATATAGTTTCCAGCCTCCATTGAACTTGCGCCAGCATAAACAATACCCATTCCCTCTGAACCAAAAACATCGATATCTGTTCTTTCAACTGGGGTGTTGTATCCTGCATCGGCCATCTGGACTGCAGATGCTTTTGCCCTTGCAAGTAAGTCGCGCCTGTTTACGCAAACTTCATCAACTCCTTCAACTAGGTATCCTAATTCGAATGCTTCGTAAGCTGAAGTTGCAACTTTGGCTTGGCCTATTGTAAGGAAGCTATCTCTTAAAGCATTGATTCGGATATCTCCTTCATTAATCTTATCAGAAAGTCTAAGCACAAACTCCTTAGTTCCTCCACCTCCTGGAATAAGCCCAACACCAAACTCAACAAGTCCCATATAAGTTTCAGCATGTGCAATCACTTTATCGGCATGTAAGCAAAGCTCACATCCACCTCCCAGAGCCATATTATGAGTGGCTGCAATAACAGGAATACCAGAATATCGCAATCTCATCATTGTATTTTGGAAGTACATAATTGCTGCGTTGAGTTCGTCGTACTCTTGCTCAACAGCAAGCATAAAGATCATCCCAACATTTGCACCGGCGCTGAAATTTGCACCATCGTTGCTCACCACAACGCCTCTGTAATCTGCTTCGGCAAGGTCTATAACCTTGTTCAATCCCTGCAGAACATCAGCACCAATTGTGTTCATCTTAGTATGGAATTCAATATTTAAAATTCCATCACCAATGTCTTTAATGGTAGTGCCTCTGTTAGACCAAACAACCTTGTCCTCTCCCAAGTACTTTAAGTTGATTCTTCCTTCTTGTCCAGGTATAACCTTGTACTCCTTCGAAGATGGATCGTAACACTCACGCTTTCCATCGACTACTCTGTAGAAAGTATTATGTCCAGCTGAAAGCATTTCATTAACCCAATCCGCAACCTCGTGACCTCTTTTCTTTGCAATCGCTGCTGCCTCAGCAACGCCAACTGCATCCCAACTTTCAAACGCACCAAGCTCCCAACCAAATCCTGCTCTTAATGCATCGTCAATTCTGTAAATCTCATCACTGATTTCAGGAATTCTGTAACTAACGTATGAGAACACATCAGTGAAAACAGTCCTGTAAAAATCTCCAGCTTCGTCAGAACCATTAAACAGAAGTTTTGTTCTTTCTTCTAAACCATCTACTTGTTTTGCTGCATCAAGAGTTGCGTACTTAATCTTTTTCTTATCTCTATATTCTAAAGTTTCAAGATCTAAAACAAGGATTTTTCTCTTGCCGTTTTCATCCTTAGTCTTCTTGTAGAATCCTTGGCCTGATTTGCTACCTAGCCAATCGTTATCTACCAAGTGTTGGACGTATTTAGGAACTGCAAAAGAAGAGTGACGCTCGTCGTTTGGGCAGTTATTAGCAACACCATTTGCTACGTGAACTAAAGTGTCTAACCCCACAACATCGCATGTTCTGAAAGTTGCACTCTTTGGGCGCCCCATTGCAGGGCCGGTTAGCTTGTCGACTGCTTCGACACTAATTCCCATATCGCTAACAGTGTGGAATAATGCTTGAATAGCAAATACCCCAACTCTGTTTGCAATAAATGCTGGAGTGTCTTTACATAAAACACTTTGCTTTCCAAGAACACTTTCGCCATAGCTCATGAAAAAGTCTATAACCCTAAAATCTGTGTTTGGCCCTGGTATCACCTCAAACAATTGTAAATAACGAGGTGGGTTGAAAAAGTGTGTTCCACAAAAGTGTTTTTGGAAATCCTCTGATCGCCCCTCGCTTAATTGTGAAATGGGAATACCACTTGTATTTGATGTGATAAGAGTTCCTGGCTTTCTATGCTCTTCAACCCGTTCAAATAATCCTTGCTTAATGTCTAACCTTTCTACGATTACTTCAAGAATCCAATCGTATTCAGAAATCTTAGATAAATCGTCGTCGAAGTTTCCACAAGTAATTCTATTTGCAAATCTCTTTGAGTAAATAGGAGAGGGCTTAGACTTCATTGCAGCCTTCAACGCTCCTTCTGCCACAGAATTCCTAGGCCCTTCTTTTGCGGGTAAGTCGAGTAACAATACCTCTGATCCGGTTTGGGCCAAATGAATTGCAATAGCAGATCCCATCACTCCAGACCCTAGAACTGCTACCTTCCTTATTTGATGATTCTTTATTGGTACACTCATTATTTAATAGGTGTTAGATGTTCAGGATCTTCCAGCACTGCATTTAGCTTTCTCAATCCTGTGTTTAATTCTTTAATTGTTTCTTCCCCAAGCATAGAGGCCAAACGTTCATTTATCCCTACGACTAAATCTCTAGCTTGATACCTAGCATCAAGACCGACATCAGTTAAGAACACTCTTACTGATCTGCCATCATTTGGATCAGGGCGTCTTTCAATGAGCCCTTTTTCCTCCATTCCCTTAAGGGTTCTAGAAAGAGATGTTGGCTCCATTCCCATTCGAGGTCCTAGCTTCGTGCTGGGCGTACCTTCCTTTTCAATGCTCAAAAGAGCATAGCCAACACTTAGTGTTATTCCTCTGCGCTCAGCTTCTGCATTGTAAACCTTTGCAAGCTTAACCCAAGCCCACCTAAGGTAAAAGTCTAATATCTCCTCTCTGTTCATTCTGTTTTATTGGGACATGAAATCTACAACAAATTTACTATGCGTGCATAGTAAATTAAAAAAAAGGCATAAAAAAAGCCCCAACTTATGTTGAGGCCCTTTCATTTATACTCGGTTATTGAATTATTACTTGAGTAATAGTTCTTGATTTTCCATCACTGATTGTCAAATTGTAATGACCAGCTCTGCAAGAGCTTATATCTAGGTTTTGGGTTCCTGAACTAACATTAACCCAATTATCAATTGAAATGATTCTTCCTGCAGCATCTCTAAGAGTAACCACTAAATTTTTAGTGCCAATAATCTCTAGATTGATATTAATTATATCTGTTGCAGGAATTGGATAAAGGTTGATTGATTCAACATTTAAAATTTCACCTACTGAATTGTTTATATCAACAGTAACAGGAACTCTTTCACTAGAACATAAAGTTTCATCACTGCTAATCTGCCAATCGTAGAAGAAGAAGTAGAAATTGAGAGCGTTTGTCAAAGGAATGCTTGTCTTAGTAATAGCACCCATATCTCCAAGCTCATATGGGAAACCAGGATTTGAACCATTTCCATCTCTCCAAAGCTGAATGTTGCTACCAAGGCAACGAAGACCATGGTCTGTTCCAGCAGGAACATCGAATCCAAGTTCGACTACTTGCTCTCCGTGAGGGATGTTAATTGTCGCTTCTTGAATTACATTTTCATCTTCATCTACAAGGGCAATAGTTCTATCCCCAGCACCATTAGCATAAACTTTAACTGATTCAATTGTGAAATCTTGATATGCGTCAAACATTAAGAATCTAGAAGTGTTGTTGTGAAATTGGCCTATCTCAGAATATTCAGATCTTCCACCACCTGCTTCTGTCCCTGGGTGAGTTTCTGTGTCTGCAACCCAGAATGTAGTTGTCTCAGTAACATTAACTGAGAAAGTAGAACCTGTTCCTAGAATCTCACTTGAAGTTTCAGTTTCGTACCAATTTGCACTTTCTGGTGCTCCAGTAAATTCTGCAGTGCCTGGTGCTTCTAAGCTTATGTCAGATACTGAAGGAGCTTCAGGGGTGCCATAGTAAGACACTTCGTATTCTACACTTTCAAGAGTAGATCCACAAACATCTGTAAAATCGATTGTGTAAGTCCCTTCTACATCAAGAGATGTAGCAACGCATTCATTTACGTCGATCTCAAACATTTCTACAATTCCACTTGGAGTTGTTATTGTATATGTTCCGGCAGCACAGAAATCTAATTCTAGGGCTCCGCCGGAGCATGATCCTAGTTGTCCGTTAATAGATGCATTTGCTTGAGATGGTTCAACTAATGTCAACACGTATGGATCTGAAACCCCTGTACATCCACCTTCGTCAGTTAAAGTCACAGAGTATTCACCTTGCTCACTTACTTCAATACTTGTAGTAGTTTCATTGTTTGACCATAGAGCGTCATAATTTGATGATGTACTCAATGTTACAGAAGTGCCAGGGCAAATAACACCTTCTGTGCCACTAGAGGTGATTTGAGCACTGATGAAACAGAATGGTGGGAGCACGATATCATCTACCCAAGCAGCATCTTCTCCCGAGCTAACAATGAAATCCTTTTCATAAGTCCACTCTATTGTATGGAGTCCTTCTTCGATTTCATACTCCTCAATAGTCCAATCAGAATTTCCAGACCACTCTGCTTGGACTTGGCCATCGATCATAAAGTATAAGAAGTCGTATGAATCCTCAGTATCAACCTTTCTAGCAAAAGAAATTGTGCTGTTTGCAAGTACGTCAATTTCAATTGAGAGTGTTGTGCTTTGGTTATCATCGATGTTTCCAGACTGAAGGCAATTAACACCTTCAAATGGATCATTGTTTGTCACAAACCAATCTGCGTTGCCGTCCATTTCCCATTCAAATTGGTCTGTGTTACCACTTTCCCAATCTTCAATAATGAGGTTAATCACTTCCACAAATGTGTCTTCTGTTGAGTAAAGACCAGCCTCACCTAAGAAATCAATTGTTGCAATTTCGCCTGCTCCAGCATCTGGACTTACATCTACATTAAATGTTGCAAATGTGGTTTCTCCTTCATCCAGGTTGCCAGAAGAGAATGTTGCGTTGTTGATTGTAAGGTTTGGGTTAGAGATTGAAATAGAATTCTCAAGAGAGTAAGCTAAATCGTGTCCATTGTTTGCAATCTCAAAAACTAAATCTACATTTTCTCCACTGTCCATAATTCCATTTCCTCCATCAACTACTTCAAGGCCCACTACTTCAAGTGCAGGTGCGTTGAGGAAAATGTTAAACTGAGTGCTCCAAACATTGTTATTAGCATCAGTAATCTCTACAAGGAAAAGGACAACGTGACCATCTTCAACTCCAGGCACAACGTCGAATGCAAAACCTTCTGCAATTAAGCTTGCACCATCAGCAATATCGCCAACATCAATTGTTCCGTTTGTTATACTAACCCAAGTGTCTTCAGTTGTCACTACTACCTGAACCGCTTCGGCTACTTCAATACCAACATTTTCTAGATTGAGGTCTAAAACAATTGACTCACCTTGGTCTACTACTCCGTCCAAATCACCTGTGGTGTCATCAGTCATTGGATTGTTTGCGATCACATATGGACCTTCAGCAGGAACAACCTCTACAGTTGCTTGGTAAGGAATTGTATTATATGCTGTTCCAGTAATTAAGATTTCACCTGGAACGCTTAACGGTTCATTTAATGTGATATCTGCAACTCCTCCCTCGACAAATGCTGTTCCTAGGATTTGGTCTCCAGAAGTAATTGCAACGTAAGCGTCTTCTATACTACAGCTCACTTGAATTGTTGGAGTTCCTAAGAAGTAAACATCCTGGTGTACAAGTTCAAGTTGAAATGGTGTAGCTGTTCTGAGTACAGTTGATGGGTCACCAAATATGCACCATGTGTCTGTCATTTCATCACCGTCAGATCCGTACTCGTCATTCATGCTGCAACAGCCGTGTGTAATTATTGAGCCAGTTGTGTGGCGAATGTCGTATGCTCCTTGTTCAACGATGAGGTTGTTCATTTCGTCTTGGCCTTCCATTGGTGGGGCCCAACTTTGAAGCACGCTAGAGAACGCTCCTCCAATTCCTCCAATTGCATCTCCATTTGAGTTAGTTGCCTTAGACCAAACCTCACCCATACAGTCTCCACTTCCTTCACCTTCGTCAAAATCTCCAACACAACAAGCTACTGCTAAGAATAAGGGATACATACCATTGTTGTTTAGGTCTTCGATTGCATCAACGTCAAAACCAGAAGTTGCTACGCCTTCGTGGTATCCATGTCCACAGTAGTTGATTAGGGTTTGGCCTTTGTTTACAATAGTGATCATATCACCTGAGTTTGGATTCCCACTTTCGTCTTGAGTTCCGTCAGAGCTAACAGAAGATCCAGCCTGTGAGCCTTCGTAAACTTCCCAAACCTGGTCAAAACCATATGCAAGTAGCAAATCCTTGATTGCGTTTTGATGTTGCCAGTCACTTTGGCCATCGTCGCCAATTCCTTGTCCTTCATTCGAACCTATTCCCACTCCATCATTGAACCAGTTTTCACCCATAAATGGGTCTTTCTCATAAGCCAAATGCCTCTCAACCACACTCTCCATCTCAGATACATTGTGTGTAATCATTCGGCCTACGAAAAATTCAGGATAGTGATCATTTCCTTCAACATAAGAATAGCAAGGATCGCAGTATCCTGTTCCCCCACCATTAGTCACAAGTTCAGAAGGTACTTGATCTTCATCACCAGCAATAATTACGTGAGTGATGCCATTGTTTTCGTATTCGTCAGCTAAGAAATTTTTAATGGCATTTACTCCTCCAATATCGTCTGCGTATACTACTTCAGTCTCAAGTCCTTTTTCTATTTTCCACTGAATAAATGGTGCTAAAACTTCATCGTAAATAGGGTCTGTAATTACAATTAATTTGCCGTTCTCCTCAATGTATTCATATCTAGAACTTACAGTTTGGGAATTGATAAATCTATGCGCAAAAGCATCTTTTAATTCTGGAGTAAGCCTCGCAGTTGAGCCCGACTCTAATTTGTTTTCACTTTCTCCCTCAACCTCAATCACACGCATTGTAATTGAAGAGTATACCCTGAGAATTTTTTGGATTGGATTGTATTGCATAGGGTAAACCCAAACCGATTGACCTCTTACCCCACGCTGAATGTATGGCGTATTTAGTGTTGCTAAATTTTGAGGGTAAAATTCGTCAACCTCGTATTGAGGACCTTTAACAAATTCAAGGTCAGATGGCTCAACATTTCTAAAAATATTTCCTTTAGATGGTGCGATTTCGATATCAGTGTAGTCAGTGTAAGTTGAGTTTAAAACCTCAAAAGCTGTGTTTGTTTGACCATCGATCATAATTGCAACAGTCGATTTTGTTAATCTTGGTGCGCCCTTTAATAGTAAAGGAGTATCATCTCCAACAGTTGGAATTATCGCATCCCCGTCAGGAGTAACAATTTCCATAAAAGCAGGATCAGCAAAGTCGAATTTCATCACGATTCCCTGTCCTCCATCTTCTAAAAGAGTTGCGTGGGGGTGAGAGAATGAAGGGCTCGTTTGGGCTGTAGAAAAAGAGGTAGCTCCAAAAATCACAGCAAATAGAAATATCGCTTTTGATAATAAAGGTTGTTGCATAATGCAGTGCTTAGTTTATTTAATTACTAGCTTTTGGATCATCCTTCCCGTTTCATTTGAAGCGGAAATAAAGTAAATCCCCGGAGGAATGTCACTTAAATCGTAAAACTGTATTTGAGGTTTCAATTCTTTTATTAGACTTCCATTTAGGCCAAAAAGTTGCACGGACTCCAGTGGATGATTTGATATGATTTGGACTATGTCTTGAGCAGGATTTGGGGCCAAAACAAATTGAGCCTCTTCTTCCGTCACTCCATTTTCAAGTGAAGCGTTTATTGAAAAGTACAAGTCCATAAAATTATCAGGATCATTTGAAGGGTAAACCCAAAAATGCCAAAACCCAAACCCCTCAATACTCAAAGGATTTACCAGCATTTTTAAAAACCCCGCATCCCCAGGGCCAAAGGCTTGCATTTCAGCAGAATTCGGCACTCCGACATAACATTCGCCAAGATCACAAAGGTTGTAATTCCATCCCTCTGTCACTTCTTCCTCAATAAGTTTCCATGTCAATTTCAGACTATCAGTTGTCTCGTTAACTAAATCTATTTGGAATATTGAAATTGTAGAATCAGCATAAATTGTTTCATGAATGCTGTCGGTTGGCGTCACAAAAAACTGTGCTTGAGCGCTTAAGCTCAACAACATCAGAACCGACGTCATATAAATCCTACTCATTCTGCTAAGATACTTATTAAAGTAGTTTAGAGTAAATTAGCTGAGCAACTTAAAATTAATAACTATGGAAAGAATTGGATTTGGCCCCAGATTAGTGGCTAGTATTATCGATATGATATTGTCATTCATAGTTGGATCTATTCTCGCTTTTACCAAAGTGTTCTCATTTATTGACTTATCAAACTCAGCATATTTTAATTCTCAAGATTTTCTTGATATAGAAACATCTTTGGAGATGTTTGGTTCAGATATCAGCATGAACGATGTCCAAATTTGGATTTTGGGATTTTTAGTAGGGACAGTTCTTTACACCTTAATTGAGGGGGTGACGGGAGCAAGTCCAGGAAAGAGGGCTCAGAAATTAATTATAGCAAATGAAGACGGAAGCGAAGGAGATGTTACCCTTTTTATGTCTAGATGGGCAATTAAAAACATCTCCAATTTGATGTCTTTATTAATTATTGTAACGGGCGCAATATCGATTCAATGGGTGGGCTCACTTTTGGGATGGGTAGTTTTCTTAGGTTGCTTTTTAGTTCTAGCATCGCACCACCAAGCTCTTCACGATAAGATTGTAAAAACGGCAGTTTTTAACTCCTAAGCAATTGCTCCGTCAGACATTCTCAACGTTCTATCTGCTCTAGCAGCAAGTTCTTCGTTGTGTGTTACAATTACAATTGTAACGCCTAATCTTTCTTTAAGCTCGAAAAACAAATCGTGTAATTGAGTGGCGTTTTCTGAGTCTAAATTTCCAGATGGTTCATCTGCTAAAAGAACCTTAGGCTCATTCATAAGCGCTCTTGCAACAGCAACTCTTTGCTGCTCTCCTCCAGAGAGCTCTGAAGGCAAATGATTAAGTCTTTCTTTTAACCCCAAGTCGCAAAGAATTCTTTCTGCTCGTACAGTAGGGTTGTTTTCTCCTCTAATCCATGCAGGCATCATGACATTTTCTATGGCAGTGTATTCAGGAAGTAAACGATGGAACTGAAATACAAATCCAATATTGCTATTTCTGAAATCTGCAAGACCATTTCTACTTAGACTACCAATTTTAGTAGAATTGATTTCTAGTTCTCCACCCGATGCTAGGTCTAGTGTTCCCAGTATTTGAAGTAAAGTAGTTTTGCCTGCACCTGAAGATCCAACAATGCTAACAACCTCGCCCTTTCCTATCTCAAGGTTAATACACTTGAGTACTTCGAGGTCGCCAAATGACTTGCTGATATTTTTTGCGATAATCACAAGTGCAATCTACCTAAGCACTACTAAAGTTACCTACCTTTATA
>JAYZNI010000040.1:0-18968 GCA_036152255.1 Bacteroidota bacterium
AGGTGCATATTGCATGAATGGAATAACGCGGCATAATGTTATTAGAATTTGCAAGGAGAACAACATTACTTGCTGCCAAAAGGATTTTTCTCTGTTCGATGTTTACTCAGCAGATGAAGCATTTGTTACAGGAAGTTTTGGGGGGTTAACACCAGTACGAAAAATAGATGGCCGAAAAATAGGAGCTGGGTCAGATATAATGGTAAACAGATTGCAAAATCTATACAAAGAACTAATCTTCAATGAGTAGTATAGCGAGAATATGTCTATGGTCAGGGCCAAGGAATATTTCTACTGCTCTAATGTATTCTTTTGCACAAAGACCCCAATGCAAGGTGTTTGATGAACCTCTATACGCACATTATTTAAGTAATATTTCTGAAGAGACAAAGGCGAAACATCCTTTGTATCATGAAATACTCTCAACTATGGAAAATAATGGAGAGAGAGTTGCAGATTTTATGACTGGCGATTTTCCAGATGGTATAACAGAAGTGTTTTTCAAAAACATGGTTCATCACATATTAGACTTGGATTTGGGATTTACTAAAGATGTGGTGAATGTTATTTTGACTAGAAATCCTGAGGATATGCTTCCGTCATTTGACAAGGTAATCGATCAACCTTCTCTTGAAGATGTTGGCTATAAAGCGCATGTAGATTTAATTGAAGAATTACAAAAATTAGGTGTGCCATTTGTTGTGGTTGAGTCTAGAGATATACTTGAGAATCCAGAAAACCAATTGAAAAGAATTTGTGATGCGGCTGGGATAGAATTTTTACCTGAGATGCTTTATTGGGAGGCAGGAGCACGAGTTGAAGATGGGATTTGGGCTCCATATTGGTACAATGGAACTCATGCATCTACTGGATTTCAAGAATACAAACCCAAACCTGGCCCATTCCCAGAAAGACTAATACCTTTATTGGAAGAATGCAGAACACATTTTGAAAAAATCATATCTTATACAGAATGAAGAAATATTATTATATAATGTATCAACATACCAAACCCTGCAAATACAAACATTACTATTCAGACGAGTAACCATATGATTAAAATAGATCTTATTAATTTGAGGGGAGAACTAGTCTAAACAATTGCCAGTTGTGAAATTTGAAAATGATTGATGTAAATAACTGGTTTGTATATTTCTTGAAACTTTATAGTTAATTTTTAAATTCGGAGTGTACTCAACTGAAAAAAATATAATTTTGTAGCTATGAATTTTTATAAATCTATATTGCTTGTTATTGCTTTTTTATTTGGCTCTCTTGCACAATCACAAACCAACATTTATCTAAGCATCAACCACATGTTTGGTGATGAGGATGCGGCATCGGGTGTTAGCTATGCAATACAAGGGTCTCATTTTTCATATGAGCGTATTCATTATTACATGAGTGGATTTGTTTTGGTTCACGATGGTGGCCAAGAAACATCTTTGGGCGATTTAGTGTTTTTAGTAGATTCAGATGACGATGAGTCTCTCTACTTGGGTAATTTTCAAGTGAACCAATTAGAGCAAATCACATTTTCAATTGGGGTTGTAGAAGAATTGAATCATCTTGATCCATCTACTTATCCTGACGATCATCCATTAGCTCATCAAAATCCTTCAATGCACTGGGGCTGGACTTCTGGATATAGATTTTTATGCTTAGACGGATATATTTTGAGTGATGTAGTTCAAATACATGCTCTAGGTGATGCTAATCTTTTTAGCCAAACGCATTCTTTTGAAATACCTTCTTTGTCTGGTAATATCGATTGTTCATTAAATGCTGATTACTCTCAAATTTTAAATGACATTGATATTTCAGGCGGATTGTACGAACATTCAGAAACTACTAACGCAGTTGTAACAGCTCTTGAAAACATGAGAGACAATGTATTCTCTACAGAGACACTAGGTGTTAGATTTACAGGAGAAAATGTTAAAAGTATCTATCCAAACCCGGCAAATGACATTGTTCATATTACTGGACTTAATGCAAATTCAAGAGTAGACATTTTAGATATAAACGGAAGGTGTGTACTTACACAATTATCAACTTCAATATTAAATATTGAATCTCTTCCTGAAGGTGTTTATTCAGTATTAATTGATGGGATTTTCAATACTAAACTTGTTGTAACAAAATAGTTTGCGAAGGCCTGTTCAGATAGTTTTTATAGTTTCTGTTTTGGCCTTCTCTTGTGTTGGAAACACGCCAGAACCAGTATATCCATGGCTTGATACACCAAGTCATTTTCCTGCAGTAATCCATCCAGAAGACAATCAGTTAACTCTTGAGAGGTGGGAGCTAGGGAGAAGATTGTTTTTTGAAACTAAGCTTTCTATTGATAACAACAAAAGCTGTGCTTCATGCCACTTGCCTTCTACAGCCTTTGCAACGAATTTTCCTACAAATAACGGAGCAAATGAGGCGGAAGGAACACGAAATTCACCTTCATTAGCTAACGTTGGTTATCATCCTTATTTTACTAGGGAAGGTGGTGTTCCCACACTAGAAATGCAGGTGCTTGTACCTATACAAGAAGAAAATGAGTTCCATAATAACATCCTCGATATTGTAGATTCTCTAATGCTTGATCAATCCTATGTTAATGATGCTCTTGAAGCATATAATTCTGTAATAACTCCATTTGTAATTACTCGTGCAATTTCTTGTTTTCAAAGAACTTTAATTAGTGGCTGTTCGTCTTACGACAGGTATTTAAGTGGTGATGAAAGTGCGCTATCAAGTGAAGAGTTAAATGGTCTTCATATTTTTGAAAACAAAGGTTGCATAAATTGTCATTCTGGTCAATTGTTAAGTGGGTTTGAAATATTAAATAATGGGCTTTATGAAGAATATGAAGATCCAGGATTGTTTAATCTAACTAATAATCCTAATGATATCGGAAAGTTCAAAGTACCATCTTTAAGAAATATTGCTATTACTCATCCTTATATGTACGATGGGTCACTTGCAACACTTGATGATGTTTTAGACCACTATGTAAGCGGAGGAAGCAATCACCCAAATAAGAGTAATCTAATTATACCAATTGAACTGAATGACGAAGAGAGAGCTGATCTTAAGGCATTCTTAAACGCCTTGACTGATCAGGGTTTTATAGATTGGGCTAGTGCACTGTAAATCTTTCACTTCTAACGTTTACCACTATTTAATATGATACTTAAAAAAATTATGTTTAAAAATGCAGAATTGATTAGTATATAATTTTAAGTGGAATGTTGGTGTTTAAGGGGGGTAATAACCAAAATTGATATGAGCTAAATTTCAACTGGAGTTTGTTTGCTAATAATAGTTGAAGGATTTAAATCATCAAGTGAACTTATTATAATTGAGACGTTATCACTAAATTGACATTCTTGAATTTTTAGATATGAGATATACAGCATTTTTTGTTTTGGGACTGATTGCTCTAAGCGCTAAAGCCCAAACTCCAACTTTCCACGAAAATATCGCTTCAATTATTTACGATAACTGTACTGAATGTCACAGAGCAGGAGAGCTTGGGCCTATGCATTTAACAAATTATGAAGAGATTAGTTCTCAAGGTGGATTTATTGAATATGTTATTGAATCAGGCCAAATGCCGCCATGGACTCCAGATCATAACTATTCAACATTTATTGGAGAGAGATATTTGACAGATGACGAAATCCAAACTTTTTCTGATTGGGTAGCAGGAGGGATGCCTGAGGGTGACCCGGCAAATAATCCTGGACTTCCAGATTTTCCTGAAGGATCACAAGTTGGTGAACCAGATTTGGTTCTTGAAATGCCAGAACCTTATGTTCATGGTGGTGATGGTACAGAGCAATATCAGGTTTTTGTTTTACCAACTGGTCTGAATGAGGAGACTGAGATTAGCGCTGTTGAAATTCGTCCTGGTAATAGCGCAATAGCTCATCATGCATTAGTTGGGTATACTCACAATATAAACTTTATTAATCAAGCAATTGCTTTAGACGCAGCAACAGAGGATCCAGGATACGAGAGCTTTGGTTCATATGGAGTTGAGGTACAAGATGATTTTTTTGGAGGGTGGGCTCCTGGTATGACAACTCTGATTTCACCACCCACAATAGGCAAGATAATGGAAGCTAACTCTTATTTGTTACTTCAAATGCATTATGGAGAATCCCTCACTGAGGAGGCAGACCAAACTAGTATAAATCTTTTCTTCGCTGACGAACCTATAGAAAGAGAAATAGAGAATGCATTGATGTCTCCCGAGCATCTATCAGTTCCATTTTACATTCCTGCAAATGAGGTGGTTGAATTTCACGGAACTATGTATGTTCCAACAGATGTTAGTTTGATTTCAATTATTCCACATTCACATTTACTGGGAAAGTCTTGGGAAGCTTATGCAACTTCGTCTGATAACCAGGATACAATTCCATTAATCCATATCCCAGATTGGGATTTTCATTGGCAGGGTATATTCACATACCCTTCTCTAGTTCATATTCCTGAGGGATATACCATACATGCGATTGCGTCATACGACAACACGTCGTCTAATCCTTTCAACCCTAACAACCCGCCTCAACCAATGTCTTTTGGGGATTTTACAACTGACGAAATGTATGTGATGTTCCTACAATATGTGGAGTATCAAGAAGGAGACGAGGACATAACATTCTCAAACGTTCAAGAGAATCACTTTGTATATAACGACAGCAAACTATTCCCAGCTTGGCCAAACCCAGCACCAGCTAATACTTCTGTAAAAGTTGGATTCCATGTGCCAAACGATGGAACGACTGTGTCAATTGATTTATACGACATTAATGGTAGGATAGTAGACAACTGGGTCAATGATGTTCAATACTCTAAGGGATATCATTTAGTGAATCAAGAATTAGGTTCGCTAGAGGCAGGTTCCTACATCTACAGACTTTCAACTTCTGATGGCTATTCTGCGAGTAAAACCCTTCAGATAGTTACTACTGTGGAATAAACTTTGATTCAAAGAATTTTAGGTGGTATATAATTGACTCCCTCCAATAGGGCCAATTATGCGCCCCTTTTCTTTCTGAGTATTGATAATCGTATCCGTTTGCTTCAAGAACCATGTTTAGACCTCTATTTACTTCCAAAAAGAAATCCTCTGTCCCGCAATCGACGATAAATTGAAATGGGCTTGGGTCTGTTGAATTTGCAATAACTACAATTGAATTTTCAACCCAATTTGTCATATTATTCTCTTGGTTTCCAAGTCTTTTAGGCAAATCCCAATTCCCAGGGAAGGGTCTTAAATCCACGCCACCACTCATACTTCCGGCAATGGAAAAAACTTCTGGATTTTTTAAACTCAAGTAAAGCGCTCCATGTCCTCCCATGCTGAGTCCAGTAATTGCCTTTTTGTTGATTCGGTAATTCGAATCAATTTCTGGAACAAGTTCGTCAATGATATACGTTTCATATTTCATCGAAGAATCTAAAGGGCTATCTAAATACCAGCTGGTTTTTTCTCCATCAGGGCATACAAATACAAACCCAAACTCATTTGATAGTTCCTCAAGCTCAGGCATCCTCCTCAACCAATTTCCATAATCTCCACCAGCTCCGTGGAGTATATAAACTGCAGGATATAGCTCGTTGTTTTGCTCGTATTCAGTAGGAGTGATGATTATTGTTCCAATGGTTTTGTCCATTGAAGTACTTCGAACCCAAAGCGTATCAACGCGCGCGCTCGCATCTAATGAAAATAGTAGTAACGCTACAGTAACTAGTCGCATACAACTAGACGTTTCTTAATTACTGCTTCGCCTATTGATGCTTCAACAATGTAAACTCCATCGTTCCATCCCTCTACATTCACTTCGTAAAGACCGTTTTGACTGTGGATAATCCTACCGCCTATATCGTAGACGTTGATTTGGTCTACTGAACTCAGGCCTCTAAATGAGAACTTTGTTGAGGTAGGGTTGGGGATAAGCTCCATATCTATGGTTTGGGCTATACCATCAATCTCAACAGGCGTAGAGTAGTAATAAAACTCGTACTCAGCTCTTTCAGGAGAAAGTGTCATTGCTTCGTCATTCATTGCCCTTATGTAGAATTTCCAATCAACTGAGTTGTTCAAATCAAAGTAAAGGTTTGTTTCAAAAGTTCCGTCGCCCAGGTCATTCATTGCATATGGCTCAAAATGGCTATTGTACTCACTTAAGGTCGCCATAAGATCCACTTCTGTAGCTCCGTTTACAGTTGCCCTAACCTTGACATAGGTACCAGTTGCATCAGACATAATCTCGGAAAGTTCTACATTAGAAATTCCAGGTGCATTAGCTATTACTTCAGGGCATTGGTTCGATAATAGGTAATCTCTTCTTACTTCAACAGTTGAACTAATACCCGCAAAACCCCAACCTGTAAAAATGTTTTCAGTTAGGTTTTGATTGAGAAGATTCATGTTGAACAGCTTGTTGTCGTCGGCTTCAATTGCATCGTAAGCAAGAGAGATTATTTCATTTGCCTCAGCAAGTACTGCGACATCGTCAAGACTTTCGTTAATAATTGTCCTAAGGTGAGCGTTGTATTGCTTTCTATAAAGCGGATTGTTTAGAAGCAGATTTGCAAGAGGGATGTTATCATTTACATCCTCTCCTGTGTAGGGATTGAAATGGAATAAAGCGTTTGGGTTGAAGTAGTCAAAGCCCAAAAGAGCCCCGCCGAAGCTATTGTCCATATCCCATGGAATCATTTGCCAAAGCCCGTTTTCAGCTAAGTACATGTAGTAGTTGTGGACGAAATATCCATTATATGTATCTAGGTTGCAAATGGTTTGGTTTACAGCAAAAGCCCAAAGTACTCTATCGACGTTCAGCTTATTCTCAATATTTCCTGTGTCAAAGTTGATAGTATAAATAAGTTCTACAAGTTCACTCCACCCGTGGTCAGATTTTAAATCATAACTAGTGTAGTAGTCAGTAGTGTCAGGTCCTAGCCAATGAAGAGTAGGTTCACCTGCGTTTGGGACAGGATCTCCACAGAAAACACCTGCGCCATCGCACTTAAATAGTACTCCATCGTTTTCGTCAAAGTGTTTATTTAGGAATTGCTTATTTATTGATTCTGTATTAACGTAAATTCCTGTGTACTCTCCTTGTGTATGAAGAGCAATAAGATTTACTTCAGGAGTGGGGAGGTATCTCTGGTAGATTTGGGCTCCTGTGTATTCCCTGGCAAAAGTCGGATCTAACCATGCGTTGGCAAGTTTGACCTTATGGAATCCTAGCAAATCAGCATCTGGATGCCAGTAATTGAAGTCCATATTGTATGGCACTTTCACATTTCCTTCCTCATAAGGTAAGCAAAATGTAGAATTTCCCTTGTATCTGGTACCTACACTATCAATAGTTTGTTCGTCTATTGTAACTGTAGCAGGAATCCTGAGATCTGGATTTGTGTAAAAAGCATTGCCAAGTATGATATGATAATTAGGATCCTCAAATTCAATGAACATGCTCCTAACTATATCCTTATCTAGTAATCCTCCTGGCTCGTCATATAAATCTTGTGGATTGTAGATACTTAATTGTTGAGCACCAACCCCAGAAACTATAAATAAGCCACAAAGTGTAGTTAGTAGGTTTTTCATCATGAGTTTATTTAACAATCAACTTTGAAGATGCAATATCGGGGATTGATAGCATATATAGGCCTTGGGTTTGGTCTGTTAAGTCAATTGAGAATTTTTTGCTGCTAGTACCTGATTTTACAACTCTTCCCATTGAGTCAGTAACTGTGTATACAATGTTTTCATGGTTTTCTAGACTTACATTGAAAATGCCCCTAGATGGGTTAGGGTATACTTGTAAGGATGGAGCTTGATGTACTGTTTCAATATTCTCTGGGACGCCAATCATCACGTTGTCTATCCAGATGTGATTGCCGTAACCTCCAACATTGACAAAGGCTATCTCTGCACAATTAGCATCTGAACTATACCAATAATTTGGTGGAACTAAAGTCACTGTCTCCCATGCTGCTTCACCTCCCGCATCATACCAAAACCAAGTGTAGCAGTTTTCGACGCTCAAATCATCACCATATGCAAACCACAATTGTGTCCACTCATCCTCAATATCAAGTCTGTACCATACCTCAAGACCATCTACGTAATCTCCGTATTTCATGTGGGCATAATCGAATTGTAGAGTATTCACCTGAGTTGGGTCAAATCCTGGAGTGATAAGCATGTCGTATCCGCCTTCAGTATTCACCCAATAGTTTGGGAATTGAGCTACACCATTTGTTTCGTCGAGTAAATCAAAAGATTGTTCCCATGCGTGATTTGGACAATCCATTCTCCAGTTTTCTGGTGGGAACA
Organism: Bacteroidota bacterium; assembly: GCA_036152255.1. Lineage (GTDB taxonomy): Bacteria > Bacteroidota > Bacteroidia > Flavobacteriales_D > Sanyastnellaceae > UBA974. The sequence continues at coordinate 8,360 of JAYZNI010000040.1, forward strand.
ACCCGCTGTCGAAATCCTCTTCAAAACCCCAGCTATCAGTAACAGGTTCATTTGTTACATTGATTAAATCCTCCCAGGTCTTTGTGTCGGATGATCCATCTGCTTGAGTAACAGTTAAGCTTACATCAAACAATCCTTCTGATGTGTAGTTAACGTATACGTCTGTGCCTGATGCTGTTGAAGGAGATCCACCTTCTAAGGTCCATTCATATGTTGCCCCTTCGCACTTAGCAACACTTACATCAGAAAAATGAATAGGATTAGGGTGGCAAGGAGAAGCTAAGTTTAATTCAGTTTGGCTCGCCATAAAAGCAGCTTGAACTTCTGAATCTGAATAAAATGGACTTTGGTGTACAGATCTAGGTCCTGCAACTCTAATATTTCCTCCACAGTAGTCTGGCTGTAGGAAGGTAGCAGCAGTAAACATTGGTAGTCCTGAATTAAAGAGCTCCCAATTGTCCATGTTATCATCTTTGTAATAAACGGCTCTTGTAGTTCCTAAATACAAACCTCCTTCAGTTCCCCTTTGGTGTGCTATGCTTACAACGTGCTCATCGTCTAGTGCGTTAGTTGTAATGTTTTGCCAAGTGTCTCCTGCGTTAAATGATTGGAATACTAAGTAGTCGTCCTGGGTACCCAGGATAATTGCATAGACTCTTAGTGGATCATTTCCATCTACATCAAGGTAAATGGGCTTGTTATTGTTGAAATCAGAGGTAAATGCTGGAATGCTCACTATCTCCCAAGTTGTACCTCCATCTGCAGAAGTATGAATCTTCCAATTTCCTGTGTTTTTGTGACTAACGTATATTCTGTTTGGGTCAAGTGGGCTGACTTTTACAGAAATGATTTTTTCTCCTTCAAAATCGTTTACTAAGGTGAAGCTCGCTCCCCCGTCTTCTGTAACCCAAAGCTCACTACCTACTGGTGAGTAAAACTTGTTGTAGTTAGTGGGATCCCAAGCAAAGTTTCCATACTCACCGTACCAGTACGAAGTATTTGCGTTTTTTGAATTGTCAAATGCAGCTCCAGTAATTCGAGTGAATCTGTCATTGCTGTAGTTAAACGCTCCGTTATCGTGATATCCTCTTGTCCCATCGGCTGGATTTACAAAACCTCTGAAATTATCGCCAGCAAGTTCTGCAAGCCATCCGCCACTTGTGTCGCTATCAAATCCCCAGTGATATAGGTCGTCGTTTCTAATTAATGTACCGTTGTGATAAGTGCCTCCAACCATGACGTTGCTCGCCCTCCATCCACTTTGCCAGCCCCAAAAGTCAGTTCCGTGCAGGCCGTACATTCTAGGTTCTATGTTATCTCCTTCATTTGAAGAATAAAAAAGCCCTCCGTCAGAAGCTACCCACATATCTACTGATCCATCTTCTTGAGTGAAGAATTTGATGTCGTGAACATCAGCATGAGTGTATCGCTCATGAGTATAATCTCCAGCCCAAGTTACCCAGTGAGCGTTTAAAGACCAATCAGCACCGCTGTTTTCAGTACGCCAAACACTGATTCCAGCTGAGAATTGTTTCTCTGGATCAGTAGGCGATGCACCATGAGCCAAATCGTAGTAGTACTGGCCTCCATCACCTGAACCGTCTCCACTCCAGCCTAGGATGTTTGGGTTTACTTCAACCACCCATGGGCCTCCAGGACCATCTCCACAACATGAGAATTCAAAGGATTCGCCTTCGTCATAGCTAACATAGTACCCAAACAAACCGCTACCGTCAGACGTAGACCCAGAGCATAGAGCGTAAATCCTATTAGGGTCAGCTGGGCTAATAGAAATTTCAGCCCTCTTTTGTTCTTCACCATCTCCTACAATAGGCCAACCAGTACCTGCAATTTCAAAGGTCATTCCTCCATCTGTAGATTTCATGAACTGAGTGCTTGAACCTGTTAGTTTAACAGTGTAAAGGATGTTTGGGTTTGTAGGGTGCTGTTCGAGTTCCATGAATTCTCCATCAGCTATTAATTGCATATTTGTACCCATATCATTAGTGAACCACAGACCGTTATTTGTTGCTGCAAAAAGGCCCAAGTCTGTTTGCATTAGAGTTCTAAACCATCTATCGTAATTCTGGAAAGTTGTCCCTTGTCCACACATAGTCCAAGTCTCACCTCCGTCATCACTTCTGTACAAATCTCCTCCTCCTTCAATCCATACTATATCCTCGTTTTCCTTGTCAATTGCTATGCTGTAAACCTGTGTTATAGGCATATCTCTAGTGATAAGCTCCCAGTTTAGTCCTTTGTCGGTTGACTTGTATGCACCCGCAGTTGCCGTTCCGCAATACACAACATCAGGATTGGATTCTGATTGTTCAACTGTATATACGTGACATGATCCTGGCGATTGGACTTGGAAATACATTGCAACTTCTGGATCGTAATGCCATGGCCCCATTTGGCTCCATTCTCCAGACCTCATCAAATTAGCCTCTCTGTATGCTTGAACATATGCCTCATCAGCAGATGGCATAGACCAATCTGCCTGTCTTAACCAACGCTTATAATATTGGCTGTGTTGGTTTTTTACATCTGGGTTTTCCTTTCGCCACTCCTCATAACCAGCTCGTATTTGATCAACGCTCTGTGGATTCTCGTACATTAATCTCGCCCAAGATGGAGTATTTGGCGCTCCTTCGTATGATGTTTGAGGAGTGTGCTGACAAAGTGCTTGAAGCGACAAAGCACAAAGAATCAGCGTAATAGGGGTTCTAAATTTAGGTTTGGCCTCTTGCATGCTGAAAAATACAAAACTTCATATCCCTGCACCTAGCTTTACACTATGAAAGAGGCCAAATCCAAATCCCTTATTCTCAAACAGATGATGGAAATTGTTAATGAGAAATTACTTCTTTCTAAGGGCCATATAGCTTCGATTAATCAATCAAAGTCCTCAGCAACCAAGAGTACAGCTGGGGATAAGCACGAAACAGGTCGTGCTATGATGGAAAGAGAATTGGCAATTGCAGAGGCTCAGAAAGCAAAAGCCCAAAAGCAAATGCTAGACATTGAGTCTATGCTTGGAGGTTCAATAAGCGAAACAGTAAAGAGTGGTTCATTAGTAAATACAACTAAAGGGAGGTTTTTAATTGGCGTAGCACTAGGTAAAGTAGAGACAGAATTGGGATTGTGTTTTGCAATCTCGCAAGCATCTCCAATGGGAAGTTTGCTGTTTGGGAAAAAAGTGGGTGATTCTGTCGAATGGAATGGAATGGAAATTCAGATTATAAGTGTCGAATAAAAGAGAGATATTTGTACCTTAAATGATAGCAATAGGATACTATACCATACTTGGATTATTAGTCCTTCCAGCAATGGACTATTTCGTTGGTTTAAGGGTGTTGCCTAATGTCAAACCGTCAAGAGAAAAAGACATTGAAAATTCAGTTGGAGGTAATGGTGTTTCGGTAATTATCGCATGTCATAATGAAGAAAAAAACATTGCAAGAAAAGTAAATGAAATCATTGATCAGCTGGAAGATGCAAGGGTTAGAAAATACGAAATAATTATTGTTGATGATGGTTCAATAGATAGTTCTGTTAATGAAGCGCAAAGCACTGATAACAATAATATTGTTAAATTAATCAAAGTAAATTTAAGGTCTGGAAAACCCAACGCTTTAAATCTAGGAGTAAAGGCGTCAAAATTCCCAGTTTTATTATTCAGTGATGTCCGTCAAACTATGTCGAAAGGTGCAGTAAAAGCTCTACTGAGAAGATTTGAAGATTCAGACATAGGAGCGGTATCATCTCAGCTTGAATTAGAGGGGGAAAACTCGCCTGCGAGAAGATGGATGAACAACCTCAAGTTGAGGGAATCTAACAAGGGTTCAACAACAGGAGTATGTGGTGCGCTTTACACCCTAAAAAAAGAATATTTTGAACCCCTTCCTAAGGATACAATTTTAGATGATTTGGTAATTGCCATGAACGTTATGAAAAATGGTAAAAGGGTCATTCACGAACCCAATGCCATTGTTTACGATGTGCCATTTGATGAATTCTACTCTGGAAGAAGACAGGGCAGGATAACTGCTGGATTAATCCAAATCCTTAAGAAACATAGAGGACTCTTGATGAAAATCGGCTTGATTCAGTTAATTTTCCTCTATGGCCAAAAATATTTGAAATACACAGCGCCATTGCTATTTGGAATTTCTTCAGTTTTGGCCCTTTTTTCAGAAGCAACTACATTGTGGCATTATTCTGTATCTATTGTAATTATTACGATTGTCACAATTTTAAACCCACTATTTGTAGCCCAAGCACTAAGGTTAATTCTGAGCTATATGTCCCAGCTACTTAGACTAGAAAAATACAATAAGGTAAAATGGGAAAAGTGATCATTGAGACTCTAGCCAATCACTAACATATCCCAAAACTTCTTTAGCTCTTTTATCATTGTGAAGCTCGTGTCTTGTATTTGAATACAACTTCAACGTAGCTAAATCTGAATTCTTACAAAATTCCTTAGAGCCATTTGGGTCGACAATCATATCGTCCTCCCCGTGAATTACTAGTGTTTTAACACTTAAGTTACCAGCATTTTCAATAGCGTAAATGCCAGATGTGTAGAAGCTTTTGAATAAACCCGCAGAAATTTTGGGATGGACTAATGGGTCGTTTAAATATTCAATGCCAACTTGATCAATTGTAGATAGAGCAGTTGTGTCAAGCTTGTTATTCTGAGTAAAACTTGGGTAGACCAAATTCATAACAGATGCTAGTGCTACATCGATTTTTGAGGGTTGCTTTTTAAGCCATATCCAAGGAGCACTGAGCACTGCTGCAACGAGTCTTGAATCTTCCTTTCTGAGTAAGTAGTTGACAAGAACAATACCGCCAAAACTATGTCCGTATAAGTATAATTTTTGTCCTTCTGAACTATCAATTATCCTCTGTAAATCGTCAAGATTAAAACTAACTCCTGGAGTATGCCCAAGCTTTCCATCTGATTTGCCATGACCTCTTTGGTCATATGTGTAGACAACATAATCAAGGTCAATAAAATGTTTCACAACATGAGAATACCTCCCTTGATGCTCTCCAATACCATGAATTATGATAAGTGTCCCTTTTCCACCTCCGTCAATATCATTCCACTTTGTGACTTTTAGTGCTAATCCATCTTTTGTTTTTACCTCGTACGCTTGCATCTCCAGGGCTACTTCTTATTTTGCAGGAAGGTAAATCGCATATGTCTTATTTCATAATTTCTCTCGATTCAGGTACTACTTCAACTCGTGCTGTTCTATTCAATGAGTCTGGCTCTGTTGAAGCGATTGAGCAGAGAGAGTTTTCTCAGATATATCCCAAACCTGGTTGGGTTGAGCATGATCCTTTGGAGATTCTTGAAGCCCAAACCCAAGTACTAGACTCACTGCTATCAAATTCTACAAATCCGATACTAGCACTCGGTATAACAAACCAGCGTGAGACAACTGTGGTTTGGGATAGGAAAACGGGGGAGCCTGTTTACAATGCAATTGTTTGGCAGGATAAAAGAACTTCAGAATTTTGTGAGGAATTGAAAGCCTCTGGTCTAGGTGCTTACTGTAAAAAAGTAACAGGGTTAATACTTGACCCATATTTCTCAGGCACTAAAGTTGCTTGGATATTGGACAACATTGAGGGTGCTAGAGATAGAGCAGAAAGAGGGGAGCTTTGTTTTGGAACTATTGACACATGGTTGTTGTGGAACTTAACAGGTGGGGAAGTACATGCAACAGATCCTAGTAACGCTTCCAGAACCTTGTTGTACAACATTAGTACTATGTCTTGGGATGATCATATGCTAGACGTGCTGAACATCCCCAAAGAAATGTTGCCTGAGGTTAAAGCGAGCGCAAGCATTTTTGGGATGTACAAGGGCATTCCAATAGCAGCAATCATGGGTGATCAGCAATCTGCTCTATTTGGTCAAACTTGCTTTAAACCAGGTACAGCAAAGAATACATATGGCACAGGTTGTTTCATGTTAATGAATACAGGATCTGCTCTTCCAAAAACGCCTTCAGGATTGTTGAATACCATAGCATGGCAAATTGGTGGAGAAGTTGTTTACGCACTTGAGGGGTCTGTGTTTGTTGCTGGAGCTGCTATGCAATGGTTAAGAGACGGACTAAAAATTATTGATAAATCAAGTGATTCTGAGGAAATTGCATATAAACATTCAGAAGAACACCCCGATTCTCAAGTAATGGTTGTGCCATCTTTTGCTGGATTAGGAACTCCATATTGGGATATGAATGCTAGGGGAGCAGTATGGGGCTTAACTAGAGATTCAGACAGCAATGCATTGATAAGAGCTACACTTGAATCTCTAGCATATCAAAGTATGGACGTTTTGAAGGCTATGCAAGATGATTCAGGAATTTCACTTTTCACCCTAAATGTTGATGGTGGAGCATCAGCAAATAACTATCTAATGCAGTTTCAATCAGACCTTCTGGGAGTAAATATTGAACGTCCTAAATCTGTTGAAAGTACCGCTGCTGGAGTTGCTCTAATGGCTTCAATTACCATTGGTGAAAAAACGCTTGCTGAAGTAAAGTGTACTAGAGAGATTGACCAAGTCTTTTTACCTGAAAAATCAGTTGAATGGAGAGAAAGAAAGGCTGAAGTTTGGGCTGATGGAATTTCTAGAGTTAGAACTGTTTAATTCTCCTTTCTACACTCCCGTCGCTATATCTGTAAATAATGACCTTGCCAGGTTCTTCCTGACATTCACGTCCAAGTAAATCGCAAATACTTGATAGTCTACGAACTTGCGTTGAGGTAGATTCTTCGCCAATACTTAGTGGGCTTATCCTCATGCTCATAGCTACTGGTCTATGATCACTTACGTTTTGCTCATAGTAATACCATCCCCCCATTTCTGTAGCGATATCGATTACTGTTACTTCAGTTGAAGGGTCATTTAAATCGGCAAACATTTCGTCAGTCACCATGATGTGGTCCAAATGCGAAGGCCAAGTAGGATATGACCAGCCACTAGACGATCCAGTCGCAATATCCATATCGGCAAACCAATATAAATCCGTGCTGTTCAAAAACGGCGCAAAAACGTTTGTCTCCTCGATTTCGTCTATCATATCGTTAAGATCACCAAGCAAAATCACCCTCTCACCCTCAAGCTCCTCCCTCATATATTCCTCAATAAGCGTACTTGCAATAAGCCTCCTCATCTCTTCATCCCCATCATTATTGTAATTGATATAATTGTCTCCACAACACTTGAAATGATTGTTAATCGCGTAAATCTCTTCTCCCTGATGAGAGAAATGAAGTATTAGAGGAGAACGGGGTAGAGGTGACCAGTATTGAGATTCAGTGTAGATCTTATAAGCATCTAGAACTTCTATTGTTTCAGTATTGTATACATAAACCAAACCGCCAAACCACCCATCCATCATAATGTAATGATATCCATCAATCTGATTGACCATGTTTTTAAAAACGGTGGTGTCATCTATTTCTTGTATTGCATAAATGTCTGCATTTATTCCTTCGATGATGTCTTTAACGTATCCTACAGTTGTTGCTCCATTCTTGGGAAACCACTCAATATTCCATGTTAGAATCTCCAAACCCTCAGCGCTAGAAATATCCAAGTTTTCAAATGTTTGGGCACTTAGCTGTATGCTAGTTATAGCCATCAAAAAGGCTGTTGTGAAGTGCTTAATTGATCGTGGCATAGACTGTTAATATGAGGATAAATGCAAATATAGGTCATGGGTTTGAGCTATATTCATAGAATGAAAACTAATCTATTATTAACATTTTCCTATCTATTGGAATGGCATATTTACCAACTTTTTAGGCTCAAAAGACTACTAATTAATCAACTACTTCAGATAAGTACGTAAGAATATTCCTTTACATGTCATAGGATTAAAAAGTGCTTCTAAAAAGAGAGCTGCACTTTGGGATTGGGGTATTATCGCTCTACCTTGTGAGGAAGTATTTGGTATTCCTTGGATTACTTGAACAGTTCCGTTTTAATTATTCAAAAAGTACAATGGTAGATCCCCACTGGCTGCCATTTACTATGGTTATTGTGTATGCACCAGAACTAAGATTTGATCGATCTAAGAACAACTTTGAATTTTCAATTTTGTATTCTGCATCGATTTTCTTTCCAGTAGTATCTGTGACTCTAATGATTGTTTCTGTGCCCCAGTTATAAGGCAGCTCTATTGTAGTATTATCTTTGACTGGATTAGGGTATGCGTTGAATTTTAGAGGTCTTTGTATAGAGTTGTCTACACTTACAATTGAAGAGTCGCATTCAATTTCATTTCCTATTCGTACAAAGATGTCGTCGAAATAACTGTCGTTATCAGTTCCTTCATTTCTAGTGCCTCTAAGCTCGCAACGTATTGTTCGTGTTAGAGGAGGGATGGTTGTGAGCTGTTCTATAAGTGTCCAGGTGGTTTGGGCTCCTGCAATGTATTCTGTTGAAGATAGTTCGTTGTCGTTTTGATCCTTGAATTGTAGCCTCATATCTGGAACATCAGCACCGTTCCAATCTGACATCATTGCACCGTATATCACACTCATTCCTCCAGCATCAATAGAATAAGCAAATTCAGTTATATCTATGTCCTGATGCATTCTGCCAACAGGGCTTTCTTCGCACAGTCCACCAACCGCGAAATAACGCTGACCAGAATAAGGGTTTGTGCCTTCGCAATCGCCGGCTAGCATAGATTCGCAAATGCCTTCATCTGTAATCCAGTTATCTAGAAGATCCTCTGATCCTGAGTTTTGGACAAGATTCAGGCTGAAGTTAGATTCACCAGTTGTGAATGTTGCCTCTTGGCTCCAATCAGTCCAATTTAGTTGCTTGTCTCTGTACCTAAATCGCCACCAGTACCGAGTGTTTGATGAAATTCCACTTATGTGTTCATCAGTTAGTGATTCTCCCGCTTGAGTGTCTTCGTTGAAGTACAAATTTTGATGTTGTTCCCACAGGTCCACTGAAGGATTGTCGTAGATGCCCTGAGTCGTCGTGACTTGCCAATGTGTAGCTCCATGAAATCCATCGATTTCGAAGTCGGTTCCACACAGAATCACACACTCTGGTGCTACCTCTATATCTACTGGATGTTGTGGTGATGGTGTGCTTATGTCGTAATCGATTTTAGTCACAGTGAAATGGTCTATTTCTTCATTATCTAAGTCTACATAATTATCACCCCTAGAAAGTCTTTTGATAGTAAACCTTGGCTCGTCACCTGCTTCAACATCAATCATAACGAAGCCCCAATCGTCCTCGGAAACAGTGAATTCTTCGTAGTCAAATTGAGGCCATTCACCCCAATAATCTATTGCTCCTCCTGCTGTTGCTACATTAAGCCAAACATGTTTGTGATCTCTACTTTGGCCTCTAGAATAGCCATGAGTATGGCCAAAAAAGTGAACCGAAGGCTTCCCGCATTGAGTGCTAAAATCCTCGAGTTTCTCTACTACATCTCCAGAAAACACAGATTCTCCAGGAGTCCAAAGCTCACTCTTATGTGGATGGTGTAATTCGGCAAAAACAAAATCAATAGAATCAGCACTGCACGTACTGTTCAAAATATTATCTAACCAATTTAACTGCTCATCACCATTATAAGGCGAGTTGGAATTCAGGCCAATAAACCTAACGTTACCGTAATCCTTCCACCACCAATGTTCTTCATATCCTTCAGTTCCATTTTCAGGAAGTTTAAAGTACTGGAAATAATAACTTGTATTTGCCTCATGATTTCCTAAAACGGGATAAAGAGGCACAGATTCAAGCAAATCAGAAGCGGGGTCAAAAAAGTCTTCTTCCCACTGATTATATGTATTGCCATAATCCACCAAATCACCAGGTATTAGTATTAGAGCAAGGTTATCTGCTGTTTCGCCACCGTACATAGAATCTAAATAGTCTAGCACTCCATCGTGAACTACTTCGTCAAATATTTCTGGATCTGCCCAGCTTTGTTGCATGTCGCTCATAGCTACAAATCTGAAGTCCTTATTATCTGATGCAAAAGGTGGAGTCTTAAACATGTGAATATCTGAAACTATAAGCCCTGTAATTACTTTGTAATAGTAATTGGTGAATCTATCAAGTCCAGAAAGCTCTACGCAGTGCATTTGGTGGCCTGCAGGAGTACTGGTTGCAATACTTGTAGTTGTGTTTTCAACACTTGTATCTAATCCCCACTTTACAACACTATCATCACCATAATCTGTTTCCCACATTATAGTTATAGAGCTCGGAGTAGCGTCTTGGAGATAGGGCTTTACTATGAAATTTTGGGCTAGGAGTGGGGTGCTTAATAAAGCGAATAAAATTGTGGTTAAATTCTTCATTTAGAGTCTAATATTTTTTTGCAGGCCATGGCTAAGATAGTTGCTGCATCTGGATTATTCCTAAACCAAAGCTCAGGCTCAATGAGTTCCAATTCGCATAAACTTAGCTCACCTTCATTGTCTCTTACAACATCTATTCTCGCATAAGCTGTTTCAAATGGACAAGCTTTTAGAGAGGCAACCCCAAACTCAATTTCCTCATTCGTTGCATTGTGATCAACAACTCTACCGCCGTGGTCGT
>JAYZNI010000041.1:0-11036 GCA_036152255.1 Bacteroidota bacterium
AGCCCATATGCTGTAAAAGAATATGCTTCGGCTTCTAGATTTTATCCGCCTGTGAAACTCGTTAAAATTTTTGGTTATTTGAGAGAGGCAGATAGGAAGTCAAAGGGCCAAGGAAATGCAACGACAACAGATGGAATGTTACTCAGAGAGGCTGTGTTTAAGATTCTACACTAGTGCATTAACTGAGTTTGGCATTATCTATGCTAAATTGCAACTATGAAAATTCAGAACCTATTAAGCGTTGCTTTTGCAACATTAATCACAACCTGCTCGGTGAGTCTTTTGGCTCAAGACGATAACCTTGTACCTAACGGAGGATTCGAAGACACAAACATCAAAAAGCTTAAATCTTATGGCCAGATGGAAGAATTGGGCATGGATTGGTTTGCAGCTACATCAGTTCCTGGTGATTTGTTTGGTGAGGGAGCTAAAGGAGATAAGGTGGGTATACCTACTAACAACTACGGTAAGCAAGACGCTGCTAATGGTCTGTGTTATGCTGGATTCCGTGCGTATTCGAAAGACCCAAAACTTTCTAGATCATATCTTGAAGTAAAGCTTCCTAGACCACTTGATAGAGATGTTATGTACTGCGTTTCATTTGACATTAGTCTTGCTGATTTAAGCCGTTACGCTGTAAATGAGATTGGTGTTGTTCTAAGCGATAGAAAAATCGAACAGCCAAACAACGGCGATATGATTCGCAATGCAGATATCAAGCAAAAATCAAACAAAGTATTCCAATACGCCGAAGGTTGGGAGAAGTTTTGTGGAACTTTCGTAGGAACAGGCCAAGAGGAGTATGTTCTAATTGGTGGTTTTGGTGGAAGAAACAATATTGACATAGAGAAAGTCACTCGTCCAAATGGAATCACTGGTTCTGTTGTAAATCATGCATACTACTACATTGACAATGTGAGCATTGTTGAGATTCAAGCTAAGTCACAATGTAAGTGTTCTAAATCAGACGAAAGAGATATGGATCTAGTATATGGTTCATCATCAGTTGTTGAAGATGATTTGTCAGACAGAGAAAAGATTAAGGCAAGCGTTGTTTACTATGCTTTCTTGAAGCGTACTCCAACAGGAGCTGGTAAAGAGACAGTAAATAATGTAATTGAGCTTCTTAAGGCTAACCCAGATATAAGCATCAACATCATTGGTCATAGTGATGACGATGAGCGTTCAGAGGGAGCTGTAAATGCGAGATATGCGAAAATCGGAAAGAACAGAGCAGACCAAGTGCGCCGCCTTATAGAGGCAGCAGGAATTGCTTCTGCTAGAATTTCGGTTACTGATATTTCTAACATGGACCCTGCAAATACTCGTGATAGTGAAATAAGCAGAGCCCAAAACAGACGCGTAACATTTGAATTAAACTAAACTCAATATTAAACGAATTGAAAGGCCACCTTCATCGGTGGCTTTTTTGTTGCTCTTGATTTTATTTCTGAACGCTAGTAGTGAACCTTAATGCGGTATTCTCTAGGCACTAACATCATTGCTATGTAGGCAACAGTGAATAGTATCAACATTGCAAGAACAGAATTCTGCATAGATCCTGTTATTCCTTCAATGTATCCCCATCCAAACATTCCAATAATTAATCCGCCTTTTTCAAGCACTTCGTAAAAACTGAAATATGAAGCAGGATCATCTGTGTCAGGTAGGATTTTTGAATAGGTGGCTCTATTTAAGCTTTGGGTTCCCCCCATTAAAAATCCAATTCCTCCTGCAACGAAATAAAATCCAATCTTATTAGTCGCGAAGAAATATGCACACAGGCAAAGGAGTGCCCAACTAATAATACAAGCAATTAATGCTCTTATATTTCCTATCCTCTTGCTTAAAGAACTAACTCCAAAGGCACCAGGAATAGCAAGGAAGTTCACAACAAATATTGTGATGATTAGTTCTGTGTCTGAAAGTCCTACTTCCTTAATCCCAAAGCTCGATGCCATCAGCATTATTGTCTGAATAGCCATGCTCATAATGAAAAATGCAAAGAGGTAACGAACTATATGTGTTGCCCCTTTTAGATCCCTTGCAACGCCTCTTAACTCCCTAAATCCTTGGAATAGAATGTTGCCAGGAGGAAGGTCTTTTTTCTCAATATATGGAAGTGCATTAAACGTAATATGAGCAAAGCCAAACCACCACAATCCCACTATAATAAATGAGAATGTTGTCGTCTGAGGGCCCAGACCCATGATCATTCCTGAGCAAATTATGAGGATAATAAGTGAACTCCAATATCCCATTGAATAACCCCTTGCACTGAGTCTATCGTGTTCCTCTCTGGGAGCAATTTCAGGTAGATATGCGTTGTAGAACCCAACACTACCCCAGAATCCTAGGCTAGCAAAGAAAAATGGAATCATACTGAGTTCGAGATTGTTTGGGTCGAACCAGAAAAGGCCAATGCACCCTGCCGACCCTATGTAGCAAAAGATTCTAAGGAAGAGTTTCTTTTTGCCTGCGAAATCCGCCATTCCGCTCAATAACGGACTGAGTAAAATGACTGCAACAAAACTTGCTGCTAGTACGTAGCTGTATAGTTCTGTGTTAATGTACTCAATGCCCCAAAACAAAACCTTGTCATTAATTACTTGGCCTTCCGCATCTTTAATAGAAGTAACTGCGTTGTAGAAAATGGGAAAGATCGCTGTAGTAATTACCAGCGAGTATACGTTGTTAGCCCAATCGTAAACAGCCCATCCCCACTTTACTTTCTCGTCTCCTGTTTTGTTGAGAATTTGAAACATATTGCCAAGATAAGTGTTGTTGTAGCATTACCTTTGCAGACAATGAATAATTATGACGTAATTGTTGTTGGAGGAGGTATAGTAGGCGCTGCAACTTTTTATAAAATGCAGAAGAGATATGCAGACAAAACCATGCTTCTAATTGATAAAATGGATAAGCTAGCTGACCATCAAACTGGAAATAATTCAGGTGTTATTCATTCGGGGTTATACTACAAACCTGGGTCTTTGAAAGCTGATAACTGCGTCAGAGGTAGAAGAGAGCTAGTAGAGTTTGCCAAGGAATTCAATATCCCACATGATGTTTGCGGTAAGGTTGTTGTCGCAGTAGACGAATCAGAAATGCCTACACTTGAAAAAATCTATGGTATTGGAATGCAAAATGAAATTGAGGGTCTTGAAAAGATATCTGCCAAACAACTTGCAGAAATTGAACCTTATTGCAAGGGAGTTGGTGCACTTTGGGTACCCTGTACTGGAATAATAGATTTCAGAGCAACAACTGAAACAATGGTAGAAATTGGTTTAGATATTCAGCCTAAATCTGCAGTACATCTCAACGAAGAGGTTTTGGATTTCGAGACTGATGGAGAGGATACAGTTGTTATCACTAATAAGGCCAAATACAGAGCAAATAAACTTATTGTTTGCGGTGGATTGCAGGCAGATAGATTAGCGAAGAGAGATGGCGTAAAATTGAAGGAAAGAGTAGTTGGTTTCAGAGGTGATTATTATGAGCTCAACGATCACGCAAAACATAAGGTTAGGAATCTAATTTACCCTGTACCCAATCCAGACTTTCCTTTTTTAGGCGTGCACTTTACTAGAATGACCAACGGTGAAATTGAATGCGGACCTAATGCTGTTTTCACTTTTAAAAGAGAGGGATATGATAAGACTGACTTCAGTCTCAGAGATACTGTTGATGCTCTAGGGTATTCAGGGACATGGAAATTATTTTTTAACAATATGTCTTTTGGTATAAATGAGTATAGGAGGGCTTTTAGCAAGAGGTTATTTTTAAAGACTCTTCAAAGGTTGGTTCCATCATTAACTATGGAGGATATAAGGCCAGGAAGATCTGGAGTAAGAGCTTTGCTTTTAAATACAGCTGGGGATACTCGAGATGACTTTAGGATAGAAACCACTGACAGAAGTATTCACGTATTAAATGCTCCATCGCCAGCAGCTACAGCATCACTTGCAATTGGTGATTACGTCGCGGATAGGTACGCTGAGAATTTTAGTTGATAGTGAAAATGCGTTCGTCTCCACATACAAGTTCAACCGAACTAAACCGATTAGAATTCAAATTTAATGCAATTTGCTTTTGAACTTAGATTTGTGGTGATTTTAAAGAAAGCTAACCTATGCTTTGCACAGCTCTCGCCTTTTTGTTCTTTCTTTTAAAAAGGAAGCTTTTTACAATCTAAAACAAAAAAAGCCTACCCATTGAGTCGGCTTTCTTTTGTCGGGGCGGCAGGATTCGAACCTGCGATCTCCTGGTCCCAAACCAGGCGCCTTAACCGGGCTGGGCCACGCCCCGATCGTTTAAAGCGGTGGCAAATATACGTCCATTCTTTCTATCGCAAAGTTTTGGGTTGGGAATTTAATTTGACATTTTATGAGATTGGAGTCCTAGTGGGTTGATGCTAAAAAACAAATAAAAACGCCCACTAATGCGGGCGTTTTATTTGTTTTAGCGGAGAGACCGAGATTCGAACTCGGGAGGCGATTACTCGCCCACAGCTTAGCAGGCTGCTGTATTACCACTCTACCACCTCTCCTAAATTCCCTTTACAAATGTTAAAGTGGTTAAAACGGGAGTGCAAGTTTACACATTTCTTCTTAGTTCCTGCACAAAATTGTATCTTACAGGTCTGAAAATATCACAATTAGGTTAAAATGAGAAAATTATTACTATTTGGAGCGTTAGCATTATTTGCTTTTACTGCTTCAGCACAATCAGATGCTTCAGCATCTACAGATAAGGCGAAAACTGAGAAAGTTTGCGCAAAGACTGGTAAAACTTGTAGCGAAACTTGTTCTAATAAGAAGACAGAAACTTGTTGCGAAGGTAAAGCTGATTTACAAAAGAAAGCTTGTTGTTCAAAGGATGGAGACAAGAAATCTTGTTCAAAAGCTGACCAGAAGTCCTCTTGTTCTAAAGAAGGCAAAAAGTCATCTTGCTCTACAACTTGTACTAAGACAGCAGAGAAAACAAAGGGTGTTAAAAGAACAGGAACTAAAGCAGTTGTCATGTCTAAGTAATCCTTAAACGGACTGAGAATAAAAAAGCCTTCTACTTGAAGGCTTTTTTATGTCTTAAACTTTGATTTGAATTAGGTTCAAAGGAAAAACTTTGTGCATCTTTGCACTCTTAAAACTGGATGGTCTCATAGCTCAACTGGATAGAGCATCGCCCTTCTAAGGCGACGGTTCGGGGTTCGAGTCCCTGTGGGATCACATAGTTAAAATGCAAAGCCTTGTTATCATTGAGATAGCGAGGTTTTGTTTTTTACTGTGCCTACCCTTGTGCTTACATTTAGATGTTTGGTTCAAAAGATATTGGGGGTTTTTTATTTGTAGTAAAATGAAGGAGTTTAATGAATTATTTTTGGGCTAATTAAAGCAATGTTTCTTTTTAGAAAAAGCAAGTTTCTCTACGAGTTGTATAATTTTTTTCAGTATCCCAAACTGAAGAGGAATATGACCTTGTACAAAGAGTTGGGGCTAAAGAAAAAGTATTATAGCTCGATTTCGGATAGAGATTTCAAGGACTCTGATTCTTCATTGTTTAAACCTGATCAGCAGGAAGTTGATTTGATAAATGCGAAATTTGAAAAATTACCACAGTCGGTAAAGGAACAGGTTAGCTCATTCTCAAATAATGGTTATGCAATTATAAAATCGTTTTTTTCTGAAGCTCAAGTTGATGAAATTAATGATGAGGTAGATAGAATGCTTAAAAGTGGTGAGGCGAGTTTCAGGTATCAAAATAAGATAATGTTTGCGATCCATAAATCTGATTTGATTATGAATATGGGATCAGATAAAGATTTGCTGACTGTTTTGAATCACTTGCAGAAGGAGAAGACTACTTTATTTCAGAGTATCAATTTTAAGACAGGCAGCAATCAAAGAACACATTCTGATGCTATTCATATGTCTACTTTTCCTAGGGGAAAGATGATAGCGGTTTGGGTTGCGCTAGAAGATATGAGTTTAGAAAATGGGCCCCTTCATTATTACCCAGGTTCTCATAGGTTGCCCTATGTGATGAATGAGGATTTTGGGAATGTTGGAGGTAGGTTTTGGCTAGGGCCAAAGGATTATTCAGATTACGAGGATAAGATACAGGAGATAATAGATGAGAGGGGGTTAAAGAAGGAAGTGTTTGTTGCGTCAAAGGGCGATGTGTTGATTTGGCATGCAAATATTTTACATGGAGGAGAAAGGGTAATTGATCATGATAGTACAAGAAAAAGTGTAGTATTTCACTACTATGCAGATAAGTGCATAGCATTTCACGAGATTACAGAAAGACCTACTTTTAGAAAGTGAGTGTTATGGATTGAGAGGTAATTTTCCTTGCATCTCAAAACTTAGAATTCTGTAGGCTAGTGCGAGCATGATAATAGAAATTGGGATGGCTGCAAATATTCCAATTAAAAAAGCTATTACTCCCGCAATTACTATAAAAAATGAAAGAAGGCCTAAAGTGAAAAGGTTAATTACATGGCCTTTAGTCATAGCCCAAGATGTAGAAAGAGCTTTCATGCAATCGCATTCTTCTTGTTCTAACAGCAAATATGTATAGAATTGAAGTCTAATAGCGAGAAAGATTCCTGGAATTATAAAGAAGATTAACCCCGCAAGAACCCCAACTCCAATTATAATTGAACCTAGAATGTAATGGAGAATAAGTGTGGGTTTTCTGTTGTTAAACAGGGTTTCTATGCGTGGTTTATCACCATCTACAGTGTCTAACATGGATTTGTAGAAGCCAAGTGTTAGAATCATTTGGGCTATGCCACAAATAATAGAAAGAATTAAATCAAAAGCTGAATCGACTTTGTCATTTGAAGGGTCAATTGCGTATAAGATTGCGACAAGGATTAAATAAAAAAATGTGATTGTAATTAGATCACTTAAATTTTCTTTAAAAAGCTCCCAAGCTTTTCCAAAGATGTTAAATATAGAAATGTCCTTCATGGTTAATCAATTGCGTTCATAAGGTAGTTACAGAATATTTCAATCTTACATTTGCATATCGAAAATCAAAAGATGAACAAACAAACCCGTAAAGCATTAGACTGCAAGCTTATAGGCCAAAGCGATATTAACTCAAAGTATTTTAAATACGAAGTAACTATTCAGGAAGCTGATGGTTCGGTTTATAAGGCGCCTGCATTTGGGCGTGACATGCAAGACGCATTGAGTAGATTAGTTTGGAATGAGAGAACAGAGGCGGTTTCTCAGTTTACCAATAAAAGACCTTGGATGCAGGTTGTTCCTATACTAAGCATATTCTGTGTTTTAGGGATTTTTGCTATTCAATCAAAGACTCATGACGATCCGATTTGGATTTTAGCTGGTTTAGCTTCATTAGGAGCAATTGTGGGAATGTCAGTCCTTTGGTCTAAGCATTTAGAGAAGCATTAACATTCAAAATGAAAAGAGTCCTTTTGCTCTTTTACTCGATTTTAATAGTATCTCTTTCTTTAGCCCAAAACTCTGACTCAACTTAGGTTAGTTCGGGTTTTGATGTTTTTCTAAAGCTAAACAGCAGCTATCTGCCAATAATTTACTCAATGAAGAGTATGTTTCAGTAGTGTCGCTTTTATGCGAATTATACATACCCCAGCCTGGACGAGATTTTCACTGAAATTTTGATGTTTTTTATAAGCTGAAAGTTAAAATCCGCAGATTTTGAGGAATTTTTAATTTCTTCATGGTGTCCAAACTTAGCTTTTTTGGTTTTATTTAACCTGTTTTAAAAGTGTCTAATAATCATATTAATTCAGTGTTAATTAGTGTTATAGGGGATTTTAACAATTCAAAGTGAAATTAAAAAATGGTGTACTAGTTACACTATTTGTTTTTTTCTAAAAATTTGGGTCAGTTATAAACCAAAACCCTATACATAATGGATAACGTGTTTAAATTTATTGGTGGATTTATTAAAAGTCTTACCACATTACTATTGGGCATTGCCGCCCTTGCTGTTCTTGTTCAAGTAGTTTTCGGAGACGGAGCTATGTGGGGCATGAGCAATGTTGTTAAAAATCTTACTGACCTCATTAATCAATTAGGTAGTGATGGTTTTGTTGGCTTAATAGCTACTCTAATACTTTGGAATCTACTTTCATCTAAGTAATTTTTAATTAAAATAACAATAACGCGGCCCAAGGGTCTGCCTTGGGTCGCTATTGTTTTTATGAATCTCAACTCTTAATTTTCAAATGGAACGTATAGCAACAATTGTATTACTAATAGCCACAGTAGCAGGCTTTTATTATGGCTACGTTAATCAAGTTGAGAGTCTAAATATATCAACATTTCAAGTACCTCACGATTCATACGATAGTACAGCGACTATTGTAGTTTCTTTAGATGGAACAGGGTCATACGATAATGAAGGTGATCCAATTGAATATAGCTGGACTGTTGAACCATCAAGCACTGAAATATCTTCAAACGATTCAGAGCTTATATCATTCACAGCCGAGCCTGGTGAATACACATTTACTCTAACAATTAAAGATTCATATGGTGCAACAACATCGGTTGAACATACTGTAATTGTTGAGAAAGAGATCAATTATGGTCCATCGGCTTCAATTATTGCAGTTTTAGGCGACGATGATGATCTTGAAACAGAAGAAGAAGTTGTAGTTTTTGAGGATGATACTACTGCAGTTGAATCAATGGCAGTTGAAATGTCAGAATTAGAAGAAAAAGCAAATTCTGATTCTACGACTATTACAGAATAGACTAAAAAAGAAAATTGATTCTTTAGCAAATTATTTTGCTTTTGAAACGCGTCTCTCGGGACGCGTTTTTCATTCATTAAATTTGCCTTATGATAATTCCTCCAAGAATACTAGAAACTTCTGAATTTTTAGATAAAGCTGATAAAGGTGGAATTGTAATAGACGTAAGGGCTCCTATCGAATATGCTTTAGATCATATTCCTGGCGCTATTTCTTGGCCTCTATTCTCTGATGCTGAGAGATCTGAAATAGGAACCTTATACAAGCAAAAGAGCAAGGAGAAAGCAATTGAAAAGGGATTTGAAATAATAGGTCCTAAAATGGCTGAAATGGCTCGTTATGGTAGGAAGCTTTTCGAATCTCAAACCACTAAATACCCACTTCTAATTCACTGCTGGCGAGGAGGTATGAGATCTCAATCAGTTGCATGGCTATTAAGAACTGCGTCTATCCCAGCCATTGTTTTAGATGGAGGATATAAAGCGTATAAATCATATGCAAGATCAATGTATGACAAACCCTTAAACCTTGCTATTCTAGGGGGATTGACTGGTTCTGCTAAAACTGAAGTTTTAGGTGAACTGGATAAAATAAAAGGTGAAAGAATTGTAGATCTCGAAGGAATGGCCAAACATTTTGGTTCTGCTTTTGGCAACTTAGATAGACACGAGCAACCTACATCAAAGCAGTTTTCTAACCTCCTTTTTTCACGGTTGAGAGAAATTGATGCCTGGGGAGATAATCCAAGGCCTATTTGGGTAGAAAATGAAAGCCGAACTATAGGAAAAGTCAACCTTCCCGAGCCTTTTTACACACAAATGATAAAAAGTACCTGCTTTGAAATGGAGCGTACAGTGGATGATAGAGTGAATCACTTAGTCCAAATGTATGGAGACATAGATCGTAGCCTTTTAGCTGGAGCTTTTAAGCGAATTACCCCTAAACTCGGCGGACAAAACACAAAACAAGCTCTAGAAGCTTTGGCTCAAGGAGATTTAGCAATAGCAGCAAAAATTGCCTTAGTTTATTACGATAAAACCTATTCTCACGGTCTTAAAAGGCGCACAACAATTAATAGAACACCAGTAAACTGCAAGGGTTTAAACCCAAAAGATTGCGCTTTACATTTGAGCAAATTTCTAACTAATTACAACTTAAAATAATGTCAGACATTAAGCTAACATCATATTCTCATGGCGGTGGATGTGGATGCAAAATCGCACCAGGTGTTCTTTCTGATATGCTCAGTTGCATGAACAGGGAAACTATCTTCCCAAACTTATTAGTTGGCAACGACACAAAGGATGATGCCGCTGTTGTAGACCTTGGTGATGGCACTGGAATTGTTAGCACTACTGACTTTTTCATGCCTATAGTGGACGATCCTCATACATTTGGGAAAATTGCAGCAGCAAATGCCATTTCTGACATTTATGCTATGGGAGGAACACCGCTGATGTCTATTGCCATACTTGGTTGGCCCATAGATAAACTTCCTGCTGGAGTAGCAGGCGCGGTACTCGAAGGGGCTAGGTTAGTTTGCGAGGGGGCAGGCATTCCGGTTGCTGGAGGACATAGCATAGATTCACCTGAACCAATTTTTGGGCTTGCGGTAACAGGTAGAGTGAAGTTGAGTCATCTAAAAGCAAATGCCTCAGCTAAGGTTGGAGACAAACTTTTTCTTACAAAACCTCTAGGTGTCGGAATTTTTTCTACAGCCCAAAAAAGAGGGCATGTTAAGGATCAACACATAAATACTGCAATTGAATCAATGTCATCACTGAATAAAATTGGTATTCGATTGGCAGAATTACCTGGAGTTAATGCAATGACAGATGTTACTGGGTTTGGCCTAATGGGACATCTCCTAGAAATGTGTGAGGGATCCAATGCGTCGGCAGTAGTAGATTTTGAAAGTGTTCCAACCTTTGATAGAGAAGCTCTGGAGGATTATCATCAAAAGGGGTGTGTGCCAGGGGGTACTAGAAGAAATTTCACTAGTTATGGAGAGAATTTAGACTTGCCTGAAGGATTTAAAAGAGATCTACTTTGCGATCCTCAAACAAGCGGTGGTCTCTTGGTGTCGGTAGAAGATGAGTCGGTAGAAGAAGTGGTTAAGCTTCTTGGTGATTCTGGACTTCCTTCAGAAATTATTGGAGAGATTGTCCCTAAGACATCGCCAACAATTTCTATTTAAGCTCTGATAGCATTTGGTGTAGAAGGTGGACAGGAAGTCCCATAACAGTGTAAAACGAGCCCTTTAAGGACTTTACAC
>JAYZNI010000042.1:0-19148 GCA_036152255.1 Bacteroidota bacterium
ACGTCAAGCAATTTTTGTATGCTTGCCTCCCCAACACCCTTGATATTATCCAATTCTGACCCTAAAGCCCCCTTGCTTCGTTTGTTCCTGTGATGTTTTAACGAGAAACGGTGGGCTTCATTTCTCATCTGTTGAATCACCTTTAGTGTTTCAGATCTTTTGTCTAAATACAATGGAGCTGAGTCACCGGGGAAGTACAATTCCTCAAGTCTTTTAGCTATCCCAACAACTTTAATCTCTCCATCGAGACCCAATTCTTCAAGGGCCTCCATTGCATGTGAGATTTGGCCTTTTCCTCCATCAATAATCAAAAGTTGAGGCAGGGAATCACCCTCTTCTGCCAGCCTTCTATACCTTCTGTATACCGCCTCCTTCATACTTGCAAAATCATCTGGTCCCTCTACCGATTTGATATTAAAATGCCTGTAATCTCTCTTTGCAGGTTTGCCATTTTTAAAAACAACGCAAGCCGACGTTGGGTTTGTTCCCTGAATATTTGAATTATCAAAACACTCTATATGCCTTGGGTACTCTTTTAAGCCCAAATCTCCCTTCATCGTTTCCAGCAGCCTCATCACAGCAGCCTCAGGATCGACCTGCTCTTGCTGCTTATGCCTGTCCTTCATAAAGAACAAGACATTTTTCTCGGACATTTCCAACAACCTCTTTTTATCCCCCTTTTTGGGCACGACACCCCTAAGACCCTCCTCTAAGCCCAAATCAAACGGAAGAATTAGCTCCTTACTCTTACTTCTAAAAACCTCACGAATTAGAGGAATAGCAGACTGAAGAACCTCCTCATCACCTTCTGCAACCTGCTTTTTTATTTCGAAGGTTTGGCCTTTTACAATCGAACCGCTTACTATATTCATGCAGTTGACATATGCACTTGTACTGTCACTAATAATAGAAAAGACATCTACATTCGTAATAGTTGGATTAACCACTGTGCTCTTTGCTTGGTATTTTTCTAGAGACTTTAGTTTAGATTTAATCAAGTCTGCTTTTTCAAAGGCCAAACTCTCAGCAGCATCTTTCATGCTTTTCTTAAGCTCTTCCTTAACCTCAGATAAATTCCCCTTAAGCACATGTCTTATTGAAGCTATGCTGTTCTCGTAATCTGATTTTTCTTGCTTTCCAACACAAGGACCCAAACAATTCCCAACGTGATACTCCAAACACACCCGGAACTTCCCGCTTTGTATGTTTTTATCACTTAACTTTAGCGAACACGACCTTATTGGATATAGTTTCTTGCACAAGTCAAGAAGAGTATACATACTTCTTTTACTTGTAAATGGGCCAAAATATTCACCCCCGTTTTTTGAGGTTTGCCGCGTTGAAACCACCCTTGGAAAATCCTCGTTTTTTATGACCAAAAACGGGAAAGTCTTATCGTCCTTTAAAAGGATATTATAGGTAGGTTTATGCTTTTTAATTAGAGTGTTTTCAAGCAGGAGTGCGTCTTGTTCAGTGTGAGTTACTATCCACTCGATATCCTCTATTTTCCTTACAAGTGTTTTAGTTTTTTTATTGTCGTATGATTTGCGATTAAAGTAGCTGCTTACTCTCTTCTTTAGGTTTTTGGCCTTTCCAACATAAAGAAGCTCACCCTTAGAATCGAAATGTTTGTATACGCCTGGCTCTTGTGGCAGGCGCTTTAACAATTTAGCTATGTGGTCAGAGGGCTTCACAACGATCAAAGATAGCTACCTTTGGAGCATGGATTTTGTTACCGGTGGAACAGGTATTGTAGGGAGAGAATTATTAGCCCAACTTTTGTCTAAAGGCGGTTCTGTTAGGGCGCTAAGAAGAGATGGGTCCGATGTTGAATCTGTCGAGAGGTTTATACACGCCCAAGGCATTTCTACTGACAAACTTGAATGGGTGTACGGTGACACTAGAGAGTATGACGAAATAGAATCTGCGCTACAGGGTTGTGATAGAGTATTTCATTTAGCCGCGCTAGTTAGCTTCCATCCTTCAAATGAGCCAAACTTAATGGGCATCAATCAAGGCGGAACAGAAAACGTAGTAAACGCCATGCTAACTACTGGCATTAGAAAGCTAGTTTACCTTAGTTCAGTTGCAGCATTAGGCCATTCTACAAAGAGCTCTATTACAGAAGAAACTCCATTTGAAGAGGGCCCTTTAGTTACAGCGTATTCAAGGAGCAAGTATGCTTCTGAGTTAGAAGTATGGAGAGGACAAGAAGAAGGACTAGACGTTCTCATTGTAAATCCAACCATCATAATTGGCGAGGGTGATTTTTCAAGATCTTCCGGAGAACTCTTCTCACAAACGGCAAAGGGCTTGCCAGGATACTCAGCAGGCTCTAATGGTTTCGTGTCTGCTATGGATGTTGCTTCGGCTTGTTTGGCCTTGGCAGAAAGAGGAGCTTGGGGGCAAAGATTTTTATTGAATGGAGCCAACTTGAGCTATAAGGATGCCATGACTAAAATTGCCAAATCAGTTAACGCCGCTCCTCCAACCAAGGTTATCAAAGGGTGGATGATCAACCTGGTAGTCTTCATTTTTAAATTCTTGGAGATTGTAACTGGAAGAAAATCGCTTGCGAATAAAACAAGCATGCTTATGGCTCAACTCGATACCAAATACGATGGCTCTAAGATTTTAAAAACCATAGACAACTGGTCTTACGAGGACATTGACACAGCAATTAAAAGAACGGGCAAGGCCTATACAGACTCTCTCTAATGAGAGGCGCCCTGATCAAGTTTGTTTAACCTTTCGGTTACTTCTTGTAGCACGAATTTCATGGCTGCTGGGTGTTCCCACCACCAAGTATATGACTCTTTAAATTCTTCAGCTGTAACTCCGTGATTTGCAAATATTGCAGAGTAGTTTTCCAACAAGACATCTTCACTTATTTCTGGAACGAGGACCCTCGTTTTGTGAGCAGCCTCAGCAATGTGAATGTCTGCTAACAAGGCAACGAGTTGCTCTTTTTGAATCAATCCAGAATCTTCAGAAGGCGAAGCCAAAGGATTGTCCCTTGAATCGGTAGAGCACCCTACTAGGAATAATATCGCACAAAGCGTTTTAACGATTGAATTCAAGCCTTTCGCCTGCATGATTTCCTTCTTCAGTTAAAATATTTACTCCATCCCAAACCCTAACACCATTTACCCATGTGCCAGTTATGTGAGATTTAAACTCATATCCAGTAAAAGGAGACCATCCACATTTGTAAAGAATGTTTTCACCTGTTACAATCCAATTTGCATCGGGGTTTACAAGAACTAAATCTGCTTTATACCCTTCTCTGATATAGCCTCTATCTTTTATTTCGAATAGCTCAGAAACTCTGTGACACATTAGGTCGATTACCTTTTCTACTGTAATTACACCTTGGTGTACAAGCTCTAGCATTGCAGGTAACCCGTGTTGTACAAGCGGCCCGCCTGATGGAGCTTTGAAATATGAGTTACTCTTTTCTTTAATGGTATGAGGTGCGTGGTCAGTAGCAATCACATCAATCCTTCCATCTTGCAATGCAACTCTAATGGCATTTCTATCAGCTTCAGTCTTTACAGCAGGATTCCACTTTATGTAAGTGCCTTTATCTGCATAATCTGCGTCAGTAAACCAAAGGTGGTGTATACAAGCTTCAGAAGTAATCTTCTTTTCTTTTAGAGGCTTATTGCCATCAAATAAATCTAGCTCTCTTGCAGTTGAAATATGCAGTATATGCAACCTCGCTCCATGCTTAGTTGCAAGCTCTACAGCTTTTGAAGAGCTCTGATAGCAAGCTTCAGCAGAACGAATTAATGGATGCTGATCTATGGGCACGTTCTCGCCCCAACGCTCCTTTGCAGCAGCCATGTTTGCCCTTACAACAGCCTCTTCTTCGCAGTGAGTTGCAACAATTGTAGGGCTTTCTTTAAAAATGCCTTCAAGGATTTTTTTCTCGTCTACAAGCATGTCACCCGTAGATGACCCCATGAAAACTTTAACACCGCAAACTCTTTTGGGGTCTGTTTTCAGAACCTCATCCAAGTTATTGTTGCTTGCTCCCATAAAGAAGCTGTAATTCACAGCACTTACCTCAGCAGCTATTTCATACTTATCTTGCAGAAGCTTTTGAGTTAAAGCTTGCGGAACGGTGTTAGGCATTTCCATAAAAGAAGTAACACCTCCCGCTGCTGCTGCTTTAGATTCTGTACTTAAGTCAGCTTTGTGTGTAAGGCCTGGCTCCCTAAAATGTACTTGATCGTCGATGATTCCGGGCATAAGCCAAAATCCAGTAGCATCGATTACCTCTGCACCCTCTGCGTCTAATCCCTTTCCAATTTTAGCAATTCTGTCCCCAACGATTAATACATCACTAACTGTTACGGCGCCTTCATTCACTACGTGAGCATTTCTTATCAATGTTGATTTTGACATACTTCTTGTTTTAGAAATCGCATTTTAATTACTCCCAGAAAAGCTTCGTTAAAGATGTCTAAGCTCATCTTAGATGTGCCTAAAACTCTGTCACAAAAACTAATTGGGACCTCTGTTATTTTATAACCAAGCCTCTTTGCTCGAAACTTCATTTCGATTTGGAATGCATACCCGATAAACCTAACTGCGTCAAGGTCTATCGCCTCTAGGACCTCTCTTCTATACGCTACAAATCCAGCAGTACTATCTCTAACCCCTAGCCAAAGAATCATATTCACATAGATTGATGCGCCTCTACTAATAAACCTTCTAGAGAAAGGCCAGTTTACAACGCCACCGCCTTTTACATATCTAGACCCTACTGTAACTCCAGCCCCACCTTCTGCACATGGTATTCGCAACCTAACAAGATCGTTTGGGTCGTGTGAGAAGTCACAATCCATCTCAAAAATATATTCGTAAGATCTGCTTAGGGCCCACTTAAATCCGGCTATATAAGCAGTGCCTAAGCCTAGCTTACCTCTTCTTTCTAGTAGGTGAATCCTTTCAGAGTATTCCAATGCCAAGTCCTGAACAAGTTGTGCAGTTCCATCTGGCGAACCATCGTCAACGACAAGAACGTCAAATGGAAACTCAAGACCCATTACGGTCTCAAGCATTTTAACAACGTTTTCTTTTTCGTTGTAGGTAGGAATTATGACCAGGCTGTCCTTCATCAGGTTGTCATCCTTAAAATGCTGAGCTCTTGTTCTGTTACATGCCTCCAAGTTCCACGTGGAGTGTCTTTCTTGTTCAAACAACTAAAAATCACTCTGTCTAACTTGGTCACCCTATATCCAAAATGCTCAAATATTCTTCTTACAATCCTGTTTCTTCCAGAGTGTATTTCTATTCCAATTTGTCTTGGGTCGTCCTTTACAAAACTTGCCTTTTCTACTCTCACAAACTTCTCGTCAAGAACAAACCCTTCTAACATTGCTTGGAGGTGCTCTTTTTTAACCTTCTCGTATGTGGTCGCATGATATAGGTTCCTTACCCCTGTTTTGGGATTTGACAACCTCTTTGCCATTTCACCATCGTTAGTTAAAAGCAATAAGCCAGTAGTGTCCTTATCAAGTCTTCCTACCGGGTAAACACGCTCTTTGCATGCTCCCTTGATCAATTGCATTACAGTTCTTCTTCCACCTGGATCTTCTGCTGTTGCCAGGAAGTTTTTGGGTTTATTCAGAAGGATATATCTCTTTGTCTCTGCTTTAATCGTGTCCCCCTCAACTTGAACTCTGTCAGTTGAGCTAACTCTATAACCCATCTCAGTCACAACCTCTCCGTTTACACTAACAACACCAGCAGCTATTAGCACGTCTGCCTCTCTTCTCGAGCATATGCCTGCTTGTGCAACAAAGCGATTAAGCCTCATTGGAGCATTAGAGTCTGAAAGCGGCTTAAGCTTTGGTGGTGCTTTTCTCTTAGAATTATAGCTTGGCTTATGCCCCTTACCCTTCTTTGGAGTAGACTTTGCTACAGGGCCCTTTTGACTAAGTTTTCTTCCTGAAGACTTTTGCTTAGGGACAAAGGATTTCGATTCGGGCTTGGTTCTCCGGGCGCCTCCTCGGCGGCCTGAACCTAGTTGATTTTTCATTTTCTAATGATTGAGGTCACAAAGATAACTAGATAAGAAATGATGCAGAGTCAAAAGCGTCTTCTAGGTGCTCAACTTTAACGGAATTTTTATCTCTGTGAATTCTTATTAGGTCAAATCGACAAGAATTAGAACCGAATCCGTGAGTTTTTACAAATGAATTAGCGGCGTAAATCAGCCTTCGGAGTTATGGCGCCCTTGGGGCAAAGAGGTGTTCTGAAGAGCTTACGCCCCGAGTTTTTACATTTACAAAGACCAGGCGCCCGTCTTTATATGCGACGATGTCAATTTCACACCTCCTAGCCCGAAAGTTTTGGCAAAGGATTTTATATCCCGCCTTTTTTAAATGAATTGCAGCAAGTAGCTCTCCACGCTTCCCTATTTCTACCGTAGTGGTATTCACCCATCAAATGTGGGTGTTTTTTAGCTGTGACTTTATGCGGCTTTGTGTGTGTTTGGCCTTAATTAACAGGCGAAAATCACCTAAGCTCAATCATGGTTGAACCAATCACAACATCCTCTTCTAATACCTCTATTTGGTACATTCCAGAAGCAAGCTCAGCAGCCTCATCAGCTGTATAGAAAATACATGCATCTAGTCTGTCATTAGCATAATCAATAGTTCGCTTTGCACTAAAGCCAGCCCCTTGTTCAGTCTCTAGAAGAGTGCTGTCCGGAGCCAAAACATTTAGGTATAGATTTTTATCCCCTGATTCGGCAATTGCGTTTTCAAGGAGGGTAAAGCACACCTTAATCATATCAGCCCTATCAGCTCTTGTCGTTTCTCTCTGCCTTCCAGAAGAAAGAAGGCGGACTCCAACAGCACTTATGTCTGAGCACTGTAAAACCTGGCCAGCGGCGATTATTTCTTCCATGTTTACTTGACGACGTTCTAGCTTGTTGTTTCTGTTTTGGACTTCTTCAACGCGCTCCTTCATTGCAAGATTTTCTTTTGTAAGCGCTACGTTTAGTTGATTGATCGAATCAATTGTAGCGATGTATCCCTTCATTATAGATCTAAGCGTTTCTGCTTCTTTTTTTGCTTTTGACAGAGCCCAGTTACCGTTTTTAACCTGGGTAATTAGGCCGTCTATTCTATCCCTTTGGGCTGCGATTTCTGCCACCATCATTGTGCTTTCAGTTTGAAGCGTATCATATGCGAATCGCATCTTTTCTAGGTCAAATACGACCTGTTCCTTTGAGAGCTCTAGTTGTCCGTATTCGCCAGTAAGCTTATTGTACGCTTGATTGTTAACGTAGAGTTTTGCTCCTAGGAAAGTGCAAACAACAGCAAGAATAGCTATTGCAATGAGTGATTGTTTTTGAGTAAGATTCATAATGATAGAATTCTATGCAAAGATGCGATGAAATTCGATTTTTAGGATAAACGCGTTGTATGTAATTTCAAAGTGCAAACTTCTTGTTTTTAGCCTTGAAGCTGAAGCGGAGACAGATTAGGATGCGAGTCACTTATCCACAAAATGTATACATATGAAAAAGAAGAAGCCCCGCTATCTATGTGATAACGGGGCATTCCTTTTTAACTATGAGGTCCGAAGCGAACACAACAGTTTTATCTGCGTTAATAACTAGTGTTTACGGTTTCTCAAAAACCCTTTTTCAAATACAAGCTAATTTGTGCAAATAGGAAATGTCATCTATAGTAATAATGCGAGCACTAGGATAAGTTTCGCTGTTCCGGTGGCAAGACCAGCGATTGCCATACCTTTTCCACGTGTCCCATTCTCACTGGTGTTTTTCATCCCAATGGCACCAAACGTAATACCAAGCACTCCGAATCCGAAAATGAGCAGTCCGAAAATTCCGCAACACATTGCTGCAATTGACATCCCGTCAGTTTTTCCAGGTTCTGAGGCAAATAACTTACTGTGGATAGCATTCGAAAATCGTTTAAAAGCTGATCCCCTTTCAGTCCTTATTTCCGTCGATTCGTCAGACATAGCAACCATATCCTCAAAGTCTAAATCTTGGACATTATTGTCAAATTCTGGACTTTCTTCGTAAGCCCAATCCGTCGAATCAAGGGTGTTACAATCAACGGCTGTTGCACTTTCGGTTTGTGCTTGGTAAGAATCGTAGGGTATTGAAATTACATCTTCAAAGTCTACATCTTGTAAATTGTCGTCAAATTCAGGACTTTCTTCGTAGGTCAAATCCGTCGCATCGAGAGTATTGCAATTAACGGCTGTAGTCTCTGAATATTCCGTACTATATCCAGTGAATCCATCGAAATAAACGTAATTTGAATTATTTTCTTCCCTCTCTATATTATCAGTTTGTTCTTTCTTGTTTTTCTTTTTTTTCTTTTTGAAGAGTTGAGCTTGTGCGTGGTTTGGAATGCACACAATCGTGCTTAATAAAATTAGAATTGGATACTTCATTATATTGGTTTTTAGGTTTTCGGATTCTTAATATAGGAAACTTTTACCTATTAAGAAATTAAATCAAGGCTTTTTTGTGGCCAGAACGAGAAGAATTTATTTCTTAAAGAAGATTAATAATGTTTCTGAACACAGAAGTCAAAACCCTGCTAACGTAATGTTAACAGGGTTTTCATTTTTTCTGGAGGTCCGAAGCGGATTCGAACCGCTGTAGCTGCTTTTGCAGAGCAGAGCCTAGCCACTCGGCCATCGGACCAGAGGACTGCAAATATACACAACTCTTCTAGAAAGCGCGGCAGAAGGTTATCTTAGCTCTATGAACCTAAAGGCTATAATTCCTAACTCTCTGACAATGGGTAATTTACTAGGTGGCTCTTACGTGTGTTGGGTTGCAGCCGCGGACGAGACTTTAACTGATGGTATTGTGGCTGCAGTTTGGTTAACGGCTATGATTTTTGATTTACTTGACGGTTTAGTAGCTAGAAAATTGGGAGTAGATGGACCATTAGGCCTGCAGTTAGACTCACTAGCAGACATAGTTACGGGAGGTATTGCCCCAGCATTTGTTGCCTATAGATTACTTATCGATGATGCTTACGTTTTTTCTGGATTTCTCGAATTAACTCAGCTTATTAGAGTTTTTCCCTGGGCCATAGCAATTGCAGCAGCTTATAGGTTGGCTAGGTATAATGTTAGCGTTTCTGAAGGTTCAGACGGAAAATATTTTGAAGGACTCCCTGCCCCAGCTTCTGGGATATTTTGGATGGGAATGATCATTTGGGTTGGAGGTAATGAAACTCTTTTTGAGACACAGGCAATGTTTGTTGTGGCGGGTTTGGGCTTAATTTTTCTACCAATTTTTATGATCTCAAAAAGGAAATTTTTCTCATTTAAGAAATGGGGAGAGGACGCTCACTTGGATAAAAAAAGGAAGGTGTTTGTAGCTCTTTCAACACTTGTTGCTGCGGGAGTATTTATTGGTTGGAATAATGTGTTTGCAGCGGCGCCGTTGTGCGTACTTTTGTACTCGTGTTTTGCATTTGTGCTAGCACCAAAATAAACAGACCTCAGAAATGAAATTTCGCGCAGAGATTGATATCATGCCGCTTCCGGCACTACTCGACCCTCAAGGGAAAGCAGTTAGTAACACAATGCCTCAGATGGGACTTGGAGAGATTGTTGGTGTAAGAATTGGCAAGCATGTTACAATGGAGATTGAGGCTGCCGATAAAGACACGGCTGAAGCAAAGGTGAAAGAAGCATGCGAAAAGCTTCTTGTAAACCAAATCATGGAGCATTTCGTGTTTCGTTTAGAGGAGGTTTAAGTCCAAACCAACTAACCCCAATAACTCGTTCCAAAAAGACTGACCAAAACGAGCATGTCGTTTGCGCCGCCAAAACCATCGTTTTCTATGTCATCCTGTCCAACCAAGGTATTTGACCCAAAATCTTTCATTATCGTGAGCATGTTATTATCTCTGATAACACCATCGCCGGTTTTATCGCCTAGACACATGGGGTTTGGTCCGTTAGCTAATATGTGTTGTTCAGCCATGCCTGAAGCATACCCTGCAAATTAGAGTAATGCTAAAGAAATCAACAGAGCAAAAATTTCCACCTCTTTGGGCTCCCCTTGTAAAAATGCGACTATGTCAAATGGGCTAATGCTATCTTCCTTATAAACGCACAAAGTTCCTCTATAGTTCGGGTTTGGGCGAATTGTGTATGCCAAATCCAGTTCAAAATCACTATCTCCAATGTAGATCCTTCCCTCGTTAAATGTGTAGCTAATTGCATCTGAGAAATATGATTCACCTATGTAGAGCTTTCCTTCTCTACAGGTGTAGACCAAATCAAAATTTGAGCTGCTATATCCCTTAAAAATCCTGTTATTACGAACGGTATATTTAATGTCCCCTCGCCAATCAGGACCCATTCTCACAATACCATCTTCGATATGGCAAGCCATTTGGTTCCAAATCATCTGATTATCTGTGTACACATAAGTTTGGGCTAGGGTATAATTAATCGCAGCAGCCCAAATCGCTACAGCGCAGCCTAAAATTTGTTTCAAGTTATCCATTTACACAGCTCGTTTCATCTTTCAAAGATAAACGAGCCGCTCCTAGTGCCTTCTTAATGTCAGCAATCAAATCATCGGCATTTTCTAGGCCAACCGACAACCTCACCAAACCTTCTGTAATACCAGTTCTTTCCTTTTCCTTAGGGCTTACTCCTGCATGAGTCATGCTCGCAGGATGTTCGGCAAGTGACTCAGTCGACCCAAGACTCACGGCAAGCTTAAACACGTCTAAAGAATCTAGGAATGCAAAAGCGGCCTTTCGTCCTCCAGGAATTTCAATGGCCATCATCGCCCCGCCATTTTTCTGTTGTTTGTTTACTATTGCTGCTGCTTTATAGTCGCCAGCTTTAGTAAGGTCCTCTTCCCAAGCAGAGAAGATTTTTAGGTCTGATTGTTCTTGAAGGAAGTCAAGAATTTTTCTTGCCGATTCTACTTGTCTTTCAACTCTAACGTGCAGTGTTTCCATTGATCTTGCTAGCAGCCAGCTACTCCAAGGGTCTGCCATTCCTCCGAGGAAAGTGCGGTATTCGAACACTTTGGCCATTGCTTCATACTCTCCACATACCGCTCCTGCAACAAGGTCGCTATGACCCCCGATATACTTGGTTGCAGAATAAAGATTTAAGTGAGCACCCATGTCTAAAGGACTTTGGATAATCGGCCCAAGGAAGGTGT
This sequence comes from Bacteroidota bacterium, assembly GCA_036152255.1. Lineage (GTDB taxonomy): Bacteria > Bacteroidota > Bacteroidia > Flavobacteriales_D > Sanyastnellaceae > UBA974. The sequence goes on from JAYZNI010000042.1 coordinate 11,210, forward strand.
TGTCAACAGCGACAATTACTTTTTCCTCCTCAGTTGAGTTCTCCTTTGACCACATGGTAGCTAACTCAATATCGTGAACCTGAAGTGTTGGGTTGGCAGGAGTTTCAATGTAAATCATTCCCGGCAAATGCGAGCTGATGTCCACGTTTGCTAGGTCTTCAAGGCCGTTCATACGGATCACATCAACCCCCATTTTTGGCAAGATGTCGTCAATTATGTGTTGGGTTCCGCCGTAAAGTGGGCCAACATAACAAAGAGGCCTATCCTTAGAAGTGTGGGCTATCAAAGCAGTGCTTATTGCAGCCATTCCACTTGCAAAAAACGCAGCCGTATCTGTGTCGTCCCAGCTTGCTAGCCTTTTTTCTGCAACATTAAGGGTTGGGTTACCAAGTCTAGAATAGATGAACCCATCCTCTGGTGGAGTGTCAGCTCCTTCACTTCCATAGGCTGTTTCCATATGTGCAGCACCTGTTCTAGCATCTGGGAAAATAAAAGTAGATGCAGGATGTATTGGGGGTTTAACAGCGCCAAAATTCTCGGTAGGATCGTATCCAGCAAATATTGAACGCGTTTCTATACTGTGGTTTTTGTTCGGCTTCATGCTTTAAAATTAGACAAATGTTTTGTTGTTTATGTTTCGAATTGAACAAATGCATGAATTTTGTCGAAAATAATTGAAATTGTGCTAATTTGTTCTCTGAAAAACAAGAATTGCAGAACAAATGAATCTTATCGACGCTTTAGACCGTACAATTGTCGACCATTTAAGGTTTGACGGTCGTTCTTCAATGCAGGATCTAAGCGAGCTTACTGGACTTAGCCGTTCCGCTGTGTTTGCAAGAGTTAAAAGGCTTGAAAATGACGGGATTATACAGGGCTACACGGTAAAATTGGACAGGAGAAAAATGGGCCTGGAGATTAGAGCATTCTGTAGTGTGAATCTAAAGCTTCACGAGAGAGCAGCGCTAGAGGATTTTGAGCACAGTATTGGTGAATTCAGAGAAGTAAAGGCATGTTACCACCTTACGGGTTCTTCAGATTATATGGTGGAAATTCAGGTTGCAGATATGGATTCCTATCATAAATTCATAACTCATAGGCTCGCTGCTATGGACAACATAGCCCAAGTAAAAAGCATGTTCGTTATGAATGAAATCCTTGAGAAGTAGCTTATTAACCCATAGCAGCAATACCTGGCAACACCTTTCCTTCAAGGTATTCTAACATTGCACCACCCCCTGTGCTAACATAACTAACCTGGTCGGCAAGTTTGGCTGCATTTATCGCTGCTACAGAATCTCCACCACCAATTAATGTGTAACAGCCAAGATCTGTTGCCTCTTTTAGTGCTTTTGCAACTGTAAATGTTCCATTTGAGAACTTTTCAAACTCAAACACTCCCATTGGTCCATTCCAAAGAATTGTTTTGCTTGTGCGAACAGCTTCGGCAAACCTATTTGCAGATTCAGGCCCAATGTCTAAGCCCATCCAACCCTCGGGAATCTCATTAGTAGCTGACGCTTTTGCGTTTGCGTGTGCAGAAAAATTGTCAGCCACAATGCTGTCCTTCGGTAAGTAAACTTCAACGCCTTTTTCTTGGGCTTTTTTTAAAATATCTAACGCTCGAGGAACCATATCCTCTTCTACCAAGCTATTTCCAACGTTTCCGCCTTGGGCTAAAACAAATGTGTAAGCCATCCCACCTCCTATCATTAATCTATCAACTTTATCAATAAGGTTTTCTAGTATGGCAAGCTTAGAGCTAACCTTTGCTCCACCAATTATTGCTAATAGCGGGTTAGCTGGCTCTGCCATAACCTTGCTCAAGGCATCAATTTCACCTTGTAACAATTTGCCAAAAGCCTTGTCTACCGGGAAAAACCTTGCTATCACAGTTGTTGAGGCATGAGCCCTGTGCGCTGTGCCAAATGCATCATTCACATAGACATCTCCGTTTTCAGCTAATTGGCCAGCAAAAAACTCGTCGCCTTCTTTCTCTTCAGGATGAAATCGCAAGTTTTCTAAAAGAGCAACTTCACCTGGCTTCAATGATTGAGTAATATCAAGGGCAGCATCACCGATACAATTTTTTGCGAACTTCACACTAAGCTCTAGTAATTCCTCAAGTTTTGGAACGATATGACCAAGGCTAAACTCTTGACTCACACCTTTTGGCCTACCCAAATGACTCATTAAAACAACCGAAGCACCGCCGTTTAATAAATATTTAATTGTAGGAAGAGCCTTTTTAATGCGAGTGTCATCCTTGACTACGAAATTCTCGTCTAGGGGTACGTTGAAATCAACTCTAACAAGAACTCTTTTGTCCTTGATTTGGAGGTTTGAAAGTGACATTATTTTGAAAATAGGGTGTGCATACCCACTATATTATCTACATATGAAGCTAGGTCAGAGATTGCTACTCTTTCTTGAGTCATTCCGTCTCGTTCCCTCACAGTTACCGCATTGTCATTTAACGTGTTGTGGTCAACTGTTATGCAAAGAGGAGTACCAATTGCATCTTGTCTACGGTAACGACGTCCAATTGCATCCTTTTCATCGTACTGAACGTTATGGTTAATTCTTAATTGATCTAAAACCTCTTTGGCTTTTTCTGGAAGTCCATCCTTTTTAATAAGAGGAAGAACGGCAGCTTTGATAGGAGCAATTGCTGGAGGAATTCTCAGTACTATCCTTTCTGTGCCACTTTCTAATTTTTCTTCAGTGTATGCGTTACTCAACACAGCAAGGAATAATCTATCTAGTCCGATAGAAGTCTCTACAACGTAAGGGATAAAACTTTCTTTAGTCTCTGGGTCGAAAAATCTGAGCTTTTTGCCACTGTGTTCTTCGTGAGATTTAAGGTCAAAATCAGTTCTTGAGTGTATGCCTTCTAGTTCCTTAAATCCCATTGGAAAGTTGAACTCAATATCACATGCGGCATCTGCATAGTGAGCGAGTTTAACATGATCGTGGAATCTGTAATTCTCCTCACCTAAACCTAGAGAGGAGTGCCAATTCTTACGTACATCTTTCCAATGATTGTACCATTCCTCTTGGGTTCCAGGCTTAACGAAGAACTGCATTTCCATCTGTTCAAATTCTCTCATCCTGAAAATGAACTGCCTTGCAATTATCTCGTTACGAAATGCTTTTCCAATTTGGGCTATGCCAAAAGGAAGCTTCATCCTACCGCTTTTCTGAACGTTCAAATAATTTACAAATATGCCCTGCGCAGTTTCTGGTCTTAGATACACCATGCCCGAATCACCACTTACTGCTCCAAGCTCTGTTTTGAACATTAAGTTAAACTGTCTAACATCAGTCCAGTTCTTAGATCCACTCACAGGACAAGCGATTTCAACTTCCTCGATAAGTGCTTTAACTGAGGCCAAATTATCTGAGTCCATAGCAGCTTTAAACCTCGAGTTAATCTCATCGATTTTAGTCTGCCTGCGAAGAACGTTGGGATTTGTTGTGCGGAATTCCTCTTCGTTGAAATCGTCGCCAAACTTCTTTTTGCCCTTAGCTACGTCCTTGTTGATCTTGGCTTCAATCTTGCCAACGTACTCTTCGATTAAAACGTCAGCTCGGTAGCGCTTCTTGCTATCCTTATTGTCAATAAGCGGATCGTTAAATGCATCAACGTGCCCTGAGGCCTTCCATGTAGCAGGGTGCATAAAGATGGCTGCATCAATTCCAACGATATTGTCATTCATCCTCACCATAGCTGTCCACCAGTACTGCTTAAGATTATTCTTAAGCTCACTGCCAAGTTGACCATAATCATATGCTGCACTCAAACCGTCGTAGATCTCACTACTAGGAAATACAAATCCGTATTCTTTTGCGTGGCTAATTACCTTTTTTAATCCGTCTTCATCACTCATTTTTCGAGGTTTTGCGCAAAGTTACCTACTTCACCTCTTGCCAAAGCCCAAACCGCCTAAACAATTACATTTATATCAAACTTTTTTTTATTTTTGTTTCTGCTTAAACCAATCATTATCAAAAATATCTTTGAGAAATATCAATCTAAACTAATTCTATTACTTCTCTTCATTGTTCCATTTTATTCAATTTCACAAGACTGTGATAGTATCTGTGATGAGATTGAGATTAATGTAGAAATAGAAGACGTTGTTTTTGTTGAAGATGGCCCTTGTGACGTGTCATTAAATGTTAGCTCATCAGATTTTGAATTAGAAGACTTTACTTACAACGTAATCTATAGTTGGGAACTAGATGGTGACTTCATTGAGAATGGGGCATGGACAGACATAAACAGTCAAGATCTTATTAATGGCAACGAAGTAGAGATAACTGCATTATTTTTTTTTAATTCAGAAATTGATGATGAGGATGCATTTAGCTGTACTTGCTCTGCTATATTTTCAACAGAAGATCTTATTGAAGAATTCGATGACTGGCCATGTGATTGTCAGCCCGTGGGCCCGCCTATTGCAAATTTTTATATTGAAAATGAAGGTGAATGTGGTAACGAGGGAATTTCATTTGTAAATACTGTAGTTGGAGGAGAAGGCCCAACATTTCATTGGATGTTTGGCACTAATGGTGAATATGGAGAATCGTTTGAAGCTAGTCCAACATTTGAGATAATTATAGATGGAGGAATGTCAACATCAATTCCTGTAACCTTAACTGTGGTTGATGACAATGGCTGTTCTGACGATGTAGTAGAAATAGTAGAGATTTTAGACACGCCAAACCCGGGTGATAATTTTAATATTGGAAATGTTTGTACAGGAAATCCAAATGAAATCCAAGCTGAAATAGAGTTTCAGCCTGTACCTTATGGTCTAGGTGGAATTGAACAAATCACAATAGATTGGGGAGATGAAGTAATAGCTTACCCACCAAGTCCATTTCCAAATTTTACCTTACAAAGTCCTGTATATAATGATTTTGGATATTATCCTGTAACAGTAGAATTGTTGGGATTTAATGGTTGTTTAACTGTAATCGTCGACTCTTTATTTATAGGAAACAACCCTCAAATTGGCTCTGCAAACCCTGGTAATACGGATGGTATTTGTGGGCCCTCAGATCTAACGTTTCCAGTTTTAAATTTTGCCAACAATGACCCTTCTACTGTTTACTGGGTTGATTTTGGAGACAATTCGGGTTCTGACCTTTCCTCGAATTTAGTCATTGACGCTCTAGAAACGACACATTTTGCAAATCAGATACAACTTCACCCCCCCGATCCTTTTGTAACACATACATACAATACTTCTTCGTGTGGATTTACCACGCCAAACGGTTCTATCAACTCTTTTCAGTTTAAGATTATAGCCCAAAATGAATGTGGAACCTCAATAACAACAGTTGACCCAGTAAGAATACACTCTGCTCCAGACCCTGTAATTTTTGGTGAGCCATTTGTTTGTGCAGGAGTTGAATACGTATGGATATCACCTGAAACAGGCACCTGGGTTGACGATAACTCTACTACTTGTTTAACTCAACCTGGAAACTGGCAAATTATTGACACGGAGACGGGGTTTCCAGCATTCTTAAACCAAGCAAATCCTGTTTTTGCTCAGTCAACTACAAATTTCGAAACAACATTTGAAGAAGCTGGAATTTATTTGATAGAAGTGTTAGAAAGCCACCCTGTATGTGACTCTGATTCTGACACCTTTGAAGTATGCGTATATCCTGACGAACTTAACCCAGAGGCTTTAAGTTTTCCTGAAAATGGATGTGCTCCTTTAACGGTTAACCTAAACGACATAACTCCTCCATTACCATGTGGAGAGATTGCATTAAACTGGAGTGTTGATGGAGGTCCTTTTGAATTTATAAATGGAACCGGTCCAGAATCAATCGATCCAGTTATAGTACTTCTTGAAGAAGGAGATTATGAAATCACACTAACTCATGTACCAGATTTTGCATATGTAGATTCAACTCAATACATTGTTGACGTACAACAGATTGTGGGCTGTTATAATTACAATGCTAATCTGCCAGGGGACACTACTGCAGTAGAGGCAACTTGTCCCGTAGGAGAATACACAATTGACATTGAAGTTTTTGACGAGCCCTATGTACAAATTAGTTCTGACGAATATTTCCTATGCGAAGGCGACATAATTAACGCAACCACGATTGAATTTAATGATGGAAATTTAGATGAGTACGAATTTCAATGGTTTGTAGATGATGAATTGTTTAGCACTACAATTGATCCAATTACGTTAGCTTTCCAAGAAGAAGGAACTCATACAATTGAGGCGACAGCTACTAATATTTGTGGTTCTCACACTAGCCAGATTTCAGTTTCAGTTAACGAAACACCAACAATTGAAGTTTCTTGGCCTCCTGGTGATTGTATTGGTAATACAGTTATTGTCGAAGCTTCTGGAGCGGACTCGTATCAATGGACAAACAATAATCAAGTCAGTTCTCAAACCGGAAATCCAGTAGAGTACACTATTTCAGAGACAACAACTGAAACAGTTATAGGGGTGCTTAACCATGCATTTGTATCGTGTGAATCTGAGGAGACGTTTGAAATTTTAGCTTACCCGTTACCCCAAATTGAAATTTTAGGTAATCCAGAAATTTGTGATGAAGACACGCTTACATTAATTGCAGAAATAACTAATGGCACACCCGATTATTCCATTAGCTGGTCCGAGCAAAACTCGTCAGCGCTTGATTCAATATTAATAACAGAAGCAAGCCTTGGTTTAAACTATGTGATTGCTGATGTAGTTGATGCAAACGGTTGTGAATCCACTGAAGGTATAGGCATTACGGTTTATGATTTACCGATTGTTGAGGCAGGAGCAAATATTGAATTCTGTGATCAACCAATATTAACAAACTTGGAAGAAAACGACCCTTTAAATGGTTATTGGGATGGATTAGGCATTATTGATCAGGATAATGGAACTATTGACCCTTCTTTAATTGGAGTTGGGACATCAATAATTAATTATAACTACACAGATTCTAACGGGTGTTCAAACACAGACTCCTTAACGGTAACAGTTGTTGACCCAGTTTTTGCAAATGCTGGTCCAGACATTGCTGTTTGTGACATTGACACGACACTCACTATTTCTGGGTTCACGCCAACGAATGGTCAATGGATAGATAATTCAATAGACTCAAATTATAACCTGGATGTTTCTGATTTAGGACCAGGGATTTACCCATACATATATACATATGGAGAGGAAACGTGTTTTACACAAGACGCTATGCTTTTAGAGATCTATGAAAGGCCAAATATTTATTGGGAGGGGCCAAGCGTATTGTGTCTTTACGAAACGGGAGTCTTTGAATTAACTATTGAGGGAGGAACTGGACCATACTTTATTGAATGGTTAACAGAAATGGACAACATATCTTCAGACGGGTACACTGCGTATAATTCTTGGGCTGAGATTGGAACACATCAAGTCGAAATCTTCGTCACAGATTTTAATGGTTGTGCAGAGTACCTTTCATTTGAAGTGTTTATTTATGAACTACCAGAGGTATCCGCTGGCCCCGACACAACATTTTGTAATCAAAACAATGTAATTGGCCAACTAGAAGGATATAGCCCAGGATTTTTTCAAGGAGGTACAGGATATTTTTATGGCTTAGATGATGCAGCCGGGGCGGTTTCAAGTATTGGCCAATTTGACCCTTCTATATCTGGAGCAGGAGTTTTTAATGTTGTATATTCTTTTACAAGCAGCCAAACAAACTGTACTAACACAGATACATTACAAGTTATTGTTAGCGACCCTATTGTTGCTGACGCAGGTCTTGACACGACGGTTTGTTACAACGCTCCACTACTTCAACTAGAGGGTTTCTATCCAGACATTGGTGTTCTATGGAGCGGTACAAATGCTACATCTGAGAACGCTCTTTTAAACTCTCAAACGGGTCTTATAAATCCTCAGCTACTTCC
>JAYZNI010000043.1:0-15904 GCA_036152255.1 Bacteroidota bacterium
TGTTTTAAGAGACATGCTACATCTAAAATCTCCTCAGCTGATGATTTGTTAGCCCTTGTGACAAAGGGTTTCAGAGGTGAAGCACTTGCGTCTATTTCTGCAGTTGCACAAGTTGAGCTAAAGACTAGAGAATCGTTAGCAGAGATGGGCACAAGGGTGGTTCTCAATGGAAGTCATATTGGAGAGACTGAAGAGGTGGCCTGTCCAGAGGGTACTCAGTTTGCCGTTAAAAACCTATTCTTCAATGTGCCCGCAAGAAGGAATTTCTTAAAGTCGGATCAGGTTGAGATAAGACATATCATAGACGAGTTTCAAAGGGTAGCGATGGCTCATCCAGATTTGAGTTTCAGGTTGCAGAGTAATGGAAGTGATTTATTCAGTTTTAAACCAGGAACTTTAAGACAGAGGGTGGTTGCTATTTTTGGTTCTAAGTACGATGAAAGATTAGTGCCGCTTGATGAAACTACTGATGTTGTAAAGATTAGGGGATTTGTTGGGAAACCATCGTTTTCTAGGAAAACAAGGGGAGAGCAATTTCTATTTGTAAACGGAAGGTACATCAAACACCCTTTGATGCATAAGGCAATTATGAAAGCTTATGAAGGTGTGTTGATGCCTGATCATTTCCCTCTTTATACAGTCTTTTTAGAGGTTGATCCTCAGAGGATAGATGTGAATATTCACCCTACTAAGGTGGAGGCCAATTTCGAGGAAGACAAAGCCATATATGCCATTCTTAGATCAACAATAAAGAGGGGCCTTGGAAAGCATAATGTTGCTCCATCGATTGATTTTGATACTGAACTTTCGATTTCTATTGACCCTCTCCCTTCGAATAAAATAATTGAGGAACCTCAAGTACGAATTAACCCTAATTACAATCCATTTAAGTCATCAGTAGGTGGCGGGACTTGGAAACCTTTAGGCTTTGGGGCTGGTGCTGTTAAGGAAGCTAGTTTAGAGGAATTTTTTGAAGTGGAAACTTCAGAAACCAATGAAGTAATAGAAGCAATAGAATCAACCGAGGCGCCTAAATTCTTCCAATTCCAAAACAGATTCATAGTAACTACTCAAGGTGAAAATTTGATATTGATTGACGCTAGAAGAGCACATCAAAGGATATTATATGAGCAGTATTTAAACGATGGTAAGGGTGAAGCGGGTGAATTGTCACAGAAGTTGCTTTTTCCAGAACAAGTCGATTTAGCAGAGGCTGATACCATATTGTTGTTAGGCGCGTCGGAAGTGCTTTCTAAATACGGTTTAGTGCTTGAAGAAACGGTAGATGGAGGTGTGGAGATTATTTCAGTTCCTTCTGGTTTAGCAGGAAGGTTAAACGATTGTATTGACTCGGTGCTTGAGGCATTGAGAGATGGATCTTGGGCTGATGAGAAAGGAAGGAGGGAGAGGCTTGCTGCGGTTTGGGCTCAAGCAGGATCAATTCCAAAGACAAAAAAGCTCACAGACGAGGAAATGTCTGCAATGATTGGCGGATTATTCTCGTGCGAATCTCCAGCAACAAACCCTCGGGGTAAAAGCGTATTTACAGTTTTCAATGCAAAATCAATTGATGATATATTAGGCTAATGATTAATAGAATGACCCCGGTAGTAAAGAACTTGGTGATAATCAACGTTTTAGTATTTCTAGCCCAATCTGCGATGCCAAAGCTTGAGCCACTTTTGATGGGACATTACCCGCTTAGTGCAAATTTTGAGCCATGGCAGGTTATCACCCACATGTTTATGCATGGCAGTTTAACGCACATTTTTTTCAATATGTTCGCGTTGGTTGTTTTTGGGTCGGCGCTTGAAAGAGCATGGGGTTCCAAGAGGTTTTTACAGTACTATATGCTTTGTGGTATTGGCGCATTTTTCATTTATGAGGCAACAGTTGGATACGAAGTATTTCAACTAACTGATAGTATAAGTTTTGAAGGTTTGGCAGGTAGAGTAGTGGGAGCTAGCGGATGTGTTTATGGACTATTATTGGGGTTTGGGATGTTGTTTCCCAATACAGAACTTATACTTCTTTTCCCTCCAATTCCCATTAAGGCAAAATACTTTGTCATCATTTACGGACTTATTGAGCTCAGTTTAGCGATGAGTAATAGTCCTGGGGATAATGTCGCTCATGTAGCGCATTTAGGAGGTATGTTGTTCGGGTTCCTATTGATAAAGCAGTGGCAGAATAATAGAAAAAATTTCTATTGATATGTGGAAAGAGATAAAGAGGAGCTGGAGTTCCGGCAGCATGCTTTATAGAGTGATTTGGTCTAATATCCTAGTCTTTTTAGTCTTAGAAATTACTTCACTGTTTGTGAAGAGTGAGGGCGTTTTGTGGCTTGCCTCCTCTGCAGATTTAGAAGTACTGAAGGAGAGACCATGGTCTGTAATTTCATACATGTTTGTACACGATGGTCCGTGGCACCTCGCTGTGAACATGCTGCCACTTTGGTGGCTAGGCCGAATGTATCAAGAAGAGGTAGGTTCTCGCAAACTCCTTAGCACTTATGTTATGGGTGGGTTAATGGGTCTTTTTACTTTGATCCTATGTGTAAACTTTCTGCCTCAGCTTTCAGGATATGAGGACAAGTGGGTCATAGGCGCTTCATCAGCAATTTTTGCAATCATTGCAGCAACAGCAACTTGCAATCCCAATAGGAAAATCAACTTTGTTCTATTTGGAACAGTTCAGCTCCAGCACATTGCCTTTGCAATTATCATCTTAGATTACTTTGCAAGAAGGGATAATGATATGGCGGCTATGATGGGTCATTTGGGCGGTGCTTTTACTGGTTACCTTTTAGTACGAAAATCTTCTAAAGGCAGAAATCTTGCAGCTCCACTTGAGTGGTTGTTCGATACAGCAATGACGTTAGTTCCAACAAAGGTTACGTCTCGAGCAAGATTGAAAATTTTCAAAAGAAAGAGGAAGGCTCAAAAATCTAACAGGCCCAAGTCCGATGACCAGTTTAATTCTGAACGAAGAGAAAACGAATTAAAGATCGATGCTATTCTCGATAAAATATCTCGACACGGGTACGATTACTTAACAAAGGAGGAAAAGAAATTCCTCTTTAAACAGTCAAAAAAGTGAGTCTAGACAGAATATCCCTTGATGGAATAATTCTCATGCCCTCATCACTTTTGATGTTTCTTTCTGGCCTTTGCAAATTCATAAATCCAGAGGCTATGCCGTTGTACGCCCTAATAGGATTGGTCTTTCCTTTTGCTCTTTTCACATTTGCTATAGGTTTGGTATTGAGGGTGTCAAGGGGGTATTGGAAGGGTTTGGTTTGGCCTTTGATAATTCTTGCTTGCTCATTCTTAGACATCCAGAAAACGGTTGGAGGTATAGCGTCTGACGAAGGAATACTCAGTGAAAATTCATTCAGCGCGACTTCTTTTAACGTAAGAAGGATGGACGAATACAATTGGATAGAGGGCGATTTAACTCGAAAGGATTTGTGGAAGTGGCTAGGTGAAAATGATTCTGAAATACTTTGCCTTCAAGAATTCCCCTCAAAGATGAAGGGCCAACTTTCTAAAACGCTGGGAAATTATTCTGTCTTTACTTCAGGCCAAACCTCAGGCACAGCCATTGCAACTTCGCTTCAAGTAATCAATAATGGAAAGTGGGTTGTATCTGGAGAAGAAATAACGAGGGGAGTATTTGTTGATGTAATTATCGGAACTGACACACTGCGTGTATTAAACGTTCACTTACAATCAGTGGGTCTAGGAAGCGACGATTACGATGCCGTTAGAGATGGGACTGATTCAGAGGATAGAAAGAGGTTGATTTCTAGATTGAGTAGAGCGTATTCTCTGAGGGCCAAACAAGCAAGAGAGTTAAATAAAACCATTTCTATATCACCATACAATGTTTTGTTAGCTGGTGATTTTAATGATACGCCTGTTTCTTATGCAGTTAATGCGATTGAAAATTTGCACGACGCATTTACTGTTGCCGGTTTGGGTTTAGGAGCAACTTATATAGGAGACTTACAGGGTTTGAGAATTGATTACTTGATGTATACTGATGGATTGTCAGCGGTTGATTTTACCACCTGTAATATTAAGCTAAGCGACCACAGGCCCATTACTGCTCAGTTCAATTTTTGAGTAGACTATTGCAAATCGGATGAAAATGGTGTGAAATCGCTTTGAAATTCGTAAAAAGTGCGTAAAAAGTTCGAAAAAGTGCGTGATTAATGTCGAAATTGTAAAAAATCGTCGAAAGTTGCGTGTTTTTTTAGTTCATTTCCAACTTTACCCTCTCAAAGCAAATTTTAAACCACTCGGTATAATTTGAGGGGTTTTGTTTGACATCTATATCAATTTCATCAAGAGGTTTGTATGCGAATTCAGCAACTTCGTTTGGGTTGATTTGGGGTTCTTCATCTGACAGTCCAAGAAGAACGTGATCTAATTCCCACTCGGTCATATCTTGGTCAAGTTCTGCTTTGTATTCGAAGCTGAATAATTCTACTACTTTGCTGTGCAGCCCCATTTCTTCTACTAACCTTCTTACTGCAGCTTCACTAACGGTTTCACCTGGACGTGGATGAGAACAACACGTGTTAGTCCAAAGCCCACCACTATGGTATTTTTCAAAAGCTCTTCTTTGAAGTAATAGCTCTCCCTTTTTATTGAACACAAAAACTGAAAATGCTCTGTGACGGGTACCCCCATTTTCATGGGCACTCATCTTTTCCATTGTTCCTACTTCGACATCGTTTTTGTCGACCAGGATTACTTCCTCAATATATGTACTCATTAATGGGTTTGTTGTAGTGCAAATTTAGGTGTGTAACTTCGCTGTATGAATAAAGATTATGACGTTTTGGCTTTTGGTGCTCATCCTGACGATGTAGAACTTGGTTGTGGTGGTACTGTTGCCAAAATTGTAAACCACGGTTCGAGTGTGATTATCGCAGATTTAACTCGTGGAGAACTAGGGACTAGGGGGTCGGCCGAACTCAGAGATAAAGAGGCTGCAAATGCCGCGAACATTCTGGGTGTGGAAGGCCGAATAAATTTGGGCTTGAAGGATGGATTTTTTCAATGTGACGAAGAGAGCTTGCACGTCGTAATTGATATTATTCGAAAATATAGACCTCGTATAGTTTTAGCTAACGCATTACACGATAGGCATCCTGATCATGGGAAGGGGGCGGAATTAGTGAGTCAAGCCTGTTTTCTTTCTGGGCTAGTGAAAATTGATACGCCAGATAACCCCGAACCTCATAGGCCTGATGCAGTCTATCACTACATTCAGGATTACGATAGACGTCCTGATGTAGTTGTAGATACTAGTGATTTTGTTGATGCGAAAATGAGGGCGATTATGGCGTTTAGTTCGCAGTTCTTTGATCCGTCTTCGGAAGAGCCGAGCACGCCGATTTCTACGCCTGAGTTCTTGGATCATGTCAAAGGGCGTGACATAGCTATGGGGCGTCCATGCGGATTTGCTGCAGGTGAGGGGTTTGAAATAATGAGGCCTATTGGTGCTAATTCACTTTTGGATTTGATTTAATAATGAGGTCTGGAATTTATGGCGTGATAAAAGGCGAATGCCACAACTTTGGTTACTCACAAATAAGCAAGTGTACACAAAAAGTAATCCAGACAAACAATTCTATTCTCCACGGTACATGGCTAGAAAAATTAAACTATCCAGTGGATGAGCTTTTAAGCAATCCTGAAAAATTTAATACAATTGAAGGGCCAGTACAGGGTTGTTATTTCGACCAAAAATCTTCAACTCTAACCATACATGTTGATTTTGCAAGGCAACATCCAATTTTTTATTACAGTTCAGATAAGGTATTTGCATTTGCACATTCTCTTGAAAAACTAATTGGCATTCTCAAAGAAAATGATATTGTAATAAGGGCAGATGAAAATGGCGCAGCTTTGTTACTCTCTTATGCATCAATACTTGGAGATAAAACAATTGTTCAAGGCGTTCGTAAGTTGATGCCAGGGCATTCATTAGTTTATGTAAAAGGCGAATTTAAATTGATAAACAGGGATAATCTACAGAATCTTGAGCGGAGCATTACTGACAAATCGAAAGCAATCGACATGCTTGATGACGTATTTTCTAAAGCTACGGATGCTATGGTTAGGGCAAATTCAGAACTTAATGCAGATCAAATAAACCTTCTTAGCGGTGGTATCGATTCTAGGATGGTTTTTATGCAAACCATAAAATCTTCTGAAAACATAAATACACTTTGCTTCTCAGCAAAAGGATATCTAGATCACACAATCAGTGAACAAATCTCAAGCGATTTTAAAGCTAATTATAATTTCTGTGATTTAAACCCAGGAAATTATGTCATGTGTACAGATTCTGTCGAGGATTATGATGGTACAATTAATTATTTGGCAAGCGCTCATCACAGATATGCTCTAAAGAATTTTACAAATCAGGGAATTATTGCATCTGGCCAGCTTGGAAATGAAATTTTAGCAGAATTCTATACCCCAAACTGCAATTTTATTTACACTTTAGACAGCATATCTACAATGAAGGGTGTTGGTATAGATGCAAAGGAGATTTGGGATAAAACACCTGAGTCAACATTATTCAAATTGTACAACAGAGGATTCCTCTATACTAATTCAGCAGCATATAGCACTGTAAATGGCACTCTGTATTCACCATTTACATCAAAGGAATTTGTAATAACTGCCCTACAATTGCACCCATCTCTTCTAAAGAATCATTATATTTATTTAGAGTGGATGAAGTCCAAATATCCTGAAGCAATACGGTATAATTGGGAGCGTTACAAATCGAAGCCTGTAGGAGGTATGTCACTTAAACTAGCCAAACTTAAAATGAGCGTGCTTACTCGTTTCATATATCCACTTTCAAAATTCAGAAGTTCCTCTATGTCTCCACTTCAATATTGGTTTAATGAGTCTCAAGAAATCCAGCAGTTTTTCGAAAACACATTTGTAGATAATATGGAGCATTTAGACTCTGTGCCTTCATTAGCGTCATTTGTAAAGCAAAATTACGGATCTATGAATATTACAAATAAGGCATCGGTTCTAACGTTGTTAATAGCATTAAAAAAGTATGTAAACTCATGACTGCGAGAGAATTCATACTAGAATTTATACGTCGTCAAGGACTGTGGATGATGAGTGCAAACGCGTTGTCTAAGGTTTTGGGGTTTGCGGCAGTAGTATATGTGACTAGAAATACTTCTGAAGAAGCGTTTGGAGCGTATTCGTATGCGTTGAATATGGTTTTGGCATTAGTTCCATTTATGGGTTTAGGTACATATCAGTCATTCCTGAGATACAGTACAGATGCAACTGGTCAATCAGAAAAGAAAAATCTCTTTTACTATTCTCATGCAAGGGGTATTTTCTTTTCACTAATATTAATTGCAGTTCTTTGGGGACTAGCTCCAATTCTTTGTAAATCAATTCCAGAAAGTATAGGACCCTTTAGAATTCTTGCATTTGTAGTATTGACAACACTCAATATGGAATTCGTAAAGAGTTACGCTAGAGCTATTCATAAAAATGGTATTTCCGCCAAAATTGAGATCTCATATGCCATTAGTTTACTTGTATTAACAATTGCATTGACTAGTATGTTTGGAATTTATGGGTATGCAGCAGCAGTTGCTATTGCTCCAGTTGTAGCAGTTTTGTTTTACGGATGGAAACTAAACCTAGACGGATATAAATGGGCTACCCTGGACTCAACATTCATTGGCTTTTGGAAGTATGGTATCTATACAACTATAGGTGCTTTACTAGCTCAGCTATTCTATGCAGTTGACGTATTTATGATAGGTCAGTTTGTTGGCGAAAAAGCCACTTCAGTTGCTATATATCGAGTTGCAATAATAATTCCTATTGCAACACTTGTACTTCCAATTTCTGTTTCAGCTACGGATTATGTCAAGAATTCAGCAAATAAGAAAAAGCCTCATGAACTCAGATTATATATTTTCAACTATTGGAGAACATTCGGATTTCTTTCATTTATTGTTCTTGCTATTCTTTGGTTTATATCTCCATGGATTTTGGGAATTTTTGGTGCCAGTTATCAAAATGGAGCAGGTATAATGCGAATTTTCTTAGTAGGTAGCCTTGGAGCTCACTTATTAAGAGTTCCATTTGGCAATCTTTTATCTGCTGTAGGTAAAGCCGATTGGAACACTTATATTAATACTATTGTACTTTTATTAACTGTTTTGGCATGTTGGTATTTCATTCCACTATACGGAATTAATGGAGCTGCAACTGCTATGGCAATAATGCTTTGGGTGAGTGGTGGTCTGAATGCTTTATTATTCCAATTTTACATCAATGGATTGAAATAGACAACGCCTTTTGGTATGCTCTAGTGTATGCTTCAGCAACTGCATCTATGCTGAAATTATCTACAGCGTATTTTCTAATCCCATTTGCGTCCCAATCCTTGTCTAAATCAAGTATTGCTTTTGCTAAAGCAGACTCGTCGCCAGATTCAATCATCATACCTCTTTGATCATTCATGTGCTCAGCTATGCCACCTACATTTGTTGTGATCACCGGCTTACCACAAGCCCAAGCCTCAGCAATAACGCATGGGAAATTTTCCTTTCTGCTGAAGAGAAGTACTGCATCGCAATTCATCATCTCTCTTGATACAGAATCCCCGCTAAGTGTTCCTGTAAATTTTACGAAGGGTTCGACCAAGTTCATGCTTGTAGCATAACGTCTAATCTTGTCTAGTCTTTCTGGATCAGATCCTCCTACAATTGTTAAAGAGAATTTGAAATCAGGGTTTGATTGTCTGATTATTGAGATGGTGTTAAGAATGCCTGTTATGTTTTTTTGGGCTTCTTCTAAAGAGCTAACATGAAGGATTTTCATAATGCCGTCTTTTTCTCTTTCATCTAATTGGAATTTTTCAGTATCAACAACGTTCGGAATGACTTCGTAAGTTTCAGATCCGATGCTGTTTACCATTTTAAAGTTCTTCATAGTGCGCCCAAGTTGGTCTGTAACGGGACAAAAAACACTGGTTGAGGCAGCAGTTTTCCTCATAGCAATCCTTCTCCAAAGTGGTATGTGTTGAGAATCGTGATAAGCTGTCCAATGCTCAGTAACTACAAGTGGGATGCCCCATTTTTTAGCGAGCAATCTCGCAGCTCTTCCTCCTGGAAAAGCAACGTGAAGGTGTATTAAATCAGGTAGACTAACATCCTCTCCTAGGGATAAATTCATAAGAGATCGGGTCACTGCTCTTACGCCAGGTCTTGTTACTCTTGGATAAGTGATTTTTTCAAGAAACCCTAAAGATGTGTTTTCCTCATAAGTTCCAACCAATGGGTTATTTTCTGAAACAGGAGAAGAATACCAAAGCTCGCAATGATGCATTGTGGAAATAGCAGCTACATGCCTTTGCACGAAGTTGCCCAGAGAAGTGTGAACTTTACTGGGGTACCAACTAGCAATATGCAAAACCCTTAGTTTGCCGCGTGATTCCATGCAATCAAAATAAGGTATAATTAGGAAATAGCACTAATTGTTTTCTCTATACCTTCTTTCAAGGAAATGATTTTAACGCCAAGTTTCTCGACAGATTTGCTTGGGTCCACCTCCCAATGGTAATTTCCTCGACGCACCCATTTTGTAGTGATAGCAGGCTTTTTACCCATTAGTAGTGAAAAGAATTTGTTGAGCCTTGCAAAAATCATTTGGGCTGCAATAGGAGTTTTAAAGAGATTATAGTCCAAACCTGACACATCTTTTAAAATTTCGAAAAATTCATTATAGGAATGATTTACACCTCCTAAAATGTAAGATTCTCCTTTGTTTCCTTTCTCCATTGCAAGAATGTGCCCCTCAACTACATTGTCAACGTGGACGTAATTCCCCACCTTAGTTCCATCACCAGGAATAATTTTCCAATTACCAGCTATGTATTTTTTGATCAGCAGAGAGACTGAAGCAGGCTCGCCAATCAAATAATTGCCATATACTCTTGTAGGCAGTACTATTACAGCGTTGAGATTTTTTTCAGAAACATAAGATCTAACTAAGTCTTCTGCTTTTGCTTTAGAGCTTTCGTACTCATTAAAAAAATCTATTTTCCTTACTTTTTCCTCTGTAACAACTCCCCCAACCGATGGCCCAATAACTCCTGCAGAAGAAGTGAATACCATTTTCTTCACCCCTAATTTTAATGCAGCGTCCATAATGTTTTTAGTGCCATCAACATTGATAGTAAAATACCTTGATGGGTCTTTTTCGTAAATGGATGCATTGCCTGCTAAGTGGTAAACTTGTTGGCATCCTTCCATTGCTTTCAGGATGCTTTCTTTGTTTAAAATATCGCCCTTGAAAATTTTTACTCCTGGTTTTTCTATCGTTTTTGCTTTTTCTGGCGACCTCGCAAGAGTGTGAACTTCATCACCTTTTGCAAGAAGAGCATTAATTAAATGTGCTCCTATAAAACCAGTACCTCCAGTAAGTAAAACCTTCATCAAACAAATTTCATGTTAGGGTTGTGGTAGACAGATGAGAAACTGTTTGCCAAAGCCATCAAAATATGAACTATAATTGCCACCCACAGAGTTCCTGTCATCAATGTAATCAAACACAAAATTATACCTAGTGGAGCTGCGCCTAAAGCTTCGTCCATTCCTTTGGGAATATGTGTCGCAGAATACATAGCAGTGTTTATCGCAATTGCGGGCCAAACTCCCAATGCATTCACTAACGGAAACAAAAGTATTCCCCTGAATAGAAACTCATAACCTAAAAGGTAAGCACTCCATCCAAGCGTGTTTTTAAAAACCAATTTTCTATCCCAATTGGTTTCTCTAATCTGAGGGTAATTTTCACGGTGTTGTGGCTTCTTGGCAGTCAAATATGCTAATGGCATTGTTAGAGCTGCTAGAACTAAAGTTGCAATTAAAGAATCCATTGTAGATTCTGGATTGTATGTGAGACCGTAATCTGCAAAAGAGTAGTGAGGCATTAAATAATGTGCAATTGTAGCAGGAAGAATACCCATGGTAAATAAACCCCAATACTTTGTGAAAAGAACGTTTTTAACCGATCCGTCATTGATTTTCTTTAATTTTGAAACCCCCCAAAATGCAGAAAATCCCATTAAGCAAAGCATCATTGGAAGTACAACTTCCATATCGCCATCCATCCAACTAAGATCTATTCCTGTAGTATTCATTGTTCTTTTTCTAATCTTATTTTTTTCTTAAATTGATTTACTGCAATTGCAGCAATCACTCTGTCGGGCATTACTGTGAGTAACCTTCTTATAACTCCGTTTTTTATTCCTGTAGTTATAATGGTCTTTCCTTTTAGAGATTTATCTATGGCAATTTCAGCAACTTCTCTTGGATTCATTACAGATACTCTTGCAGCAAAATTTCCCTTCTCAATTTGGTCCGTAACAACCTTATTTGTAGGTGTAGCTCCAGGAAGTAAAGTGCTTACAATAATTCTATCTTCTTTTAACTCGTATGCCAAACTAACACTCAGGTTAATTACGAATGTTTTTGTTGCAGTGTACAATGCTTTATAAGGAGTAACTTGGTTTGAGAGAAGGCTGCTCACATTCAAAATATTAGATGGTGCATTTTTCTTTAAAATGGGGATAAACCTGTTTGTTAAATGAGTTCCAGCTGTAATATTTAAACCTATCATATTATCAATAAGCCCTCCATTCATCTCTTCGAAAGGAATGGTGCCACCAAACCCTGCATTGTTGATCAAAAAATTTACTTTGAAGCCTTTGTCAATTACCCATTTCTTTAACCTGTCTATTTCTGAGACATCAGTTAAATCACATTCGAACATTGAGGTTTTTACTCTGTACTTTTTTGAAATATTTTGGGCTTTCTCTTTTAGTCCTTCGTTTGGAAGAGCAATCATTAAAACATTCATCCCTTTTGAGGCACAATAGTCTGCCATTTCAAGGCCAATTCCCCTGCTAGCACCAGTGATAAGCGTGTACTTATGCATCGTACAAAACTACTTAATGATTTTGATAGAATTGCAATGCTTATGTAAGTTTAAAGAATCAACTTTTTGATTGTGTTTAGATATCATTTAATAATACCGTTTTTTACATTGGCTACAATTTGATTTGGCCAAGAATCATATGGAGATATTGAATTAAATTATGAAGAAATAAAATCTACATTAGTGCTAATGTGATGAAATACATTTTTACAATATCACTTACCTTAAGCTCACTTTGGTCAAGCGCCCAGGAATTCCATTTTCTCAATGTTTTTCTTGAAGGCCAAATCTATGAGCACGCAATAGAAGATCTGGAAATTGAACCTCCACTTGCTGCACTTTTTAGCCATGATGTTAGGATGTACAGGGCGTCTTACGAGATGCCATTTCAAGGAGATCAGATTAATGTTTCGGGTGCAGTTTTTACACCTCTTAGTTCAAATCCCCAAGATGAGTTTCCAATAGTGGTTTTTAATCACGGTACGACGTTCGTTAGAACTAGTGCACCATCTTTCAAAAACGAGATTTCTAATATGGGGTATCTTCTATCCTCACTTGGTTTTATTGTTTTGATGCCTGATTATGTGGGTTTGGGCGAAAGCCAAATTATGCATCCATATTGCCACGCCCAGAGTGAAAGCGATTGTGGTTGGGGCCTAGTCCAAGCATTTGTTGAATCATTTTCTGAATTTGAAATCAATACAAATGGCAACTTGTTCATCTCTGGTTATTCTCAAGGAGGACACGTTGCAATGGCAATGGCAATGAATGATATGCCAAAGTCGATTGAGGATAACCTTGATTTAATTGCTGTAGCTCCACTTAGTGGACCTTACGATATGAGCGGAGTACAATTACCTATGATCTTTCAGGAAATATCATATAGTAATCCAGCGTATTTATTTTACATACTAAAGGGTTGGAATTCAATTTATGGGAACATATACGAGGATTTTTCGGAAATATGTTACGAACCGTATGCTTCAATTATTGAACCCATGCTCGATGGATTTCACTCTGCTGACGAGATTAATGCAGAATGCCCTGATGAGCTGACAGAATTGTTTTCTGATGCGCTAATTCAAGAAGTATTGTCAAATCCTAATCACATCATTATGCAACATGCATCTGATAATGATGTATATGAATGGGTGCCTACTATGCCTGTTCAAATGAGGTATTGCACTCAAGATGAAGAAGTGTTTTTCCAGAATGCGCTATCGGCAGAAAGTTGGATGATTGAAAATGGAGCAGAGGATGTAATTTCATACAATGTCGGAGATGCAAACCACAACGACTGCGCACTTTCTGCTATCACAAACAGTATGCTTTGGTTTTATTCTTTAAATAATTCTGGAATTACTTCAGTTGTAGAAGATGATCTGGTCGAGAGTTCAGAATGTAAGCTTTTTGATATGCATGGGCGAGTTGTATATGAAGGCGATGTGGATCAAATCCCTACACTTATTGGAATCTACATCATCAAATATTCCAATTCGTCAAAGCCCCAAAAAATATTCATATCAAATTGAAGGGGTCAGCAAAAATATTTTCGTTGCTATTTATGGTACTATGCTGCCAATGTGTGTTTTCCCAACAAACATTTTCATTAGTAGGACGGGTTGTTGGAGAGGATAATGTGCCAATACCAAATGCGATTATCCAATACGATAACTCAGTCATTTCCTCTGGAGATAGGGGTGTGTTTGAGATAGAGTGCTCAGGTAGTTTAGCCTTGAAAATTTCAGCAATTGGTTATGAGAATCTTGATGAGACTATTGATGTAAAAAGTGATGTTGAAATGGATTTTTTACTGAAGAAAATTCGTCATGATTTAGGCCAAGTGGTAATTGAAGAAGAGGGAAGTAAATATGAAAGTTCCAAGAATATAAATCAAATAAAGACTATTGAAATTAAGCAGATTCCATCAGTATCGGGGGTGTCAGATATCTTTAGTACTTTAAAAACCAATCCAGGTGTACAGTCTAATACTGAGGGCCAAAAGGGCCTGATTATCAGAGGTGGTAACTACGATCAGAGTACGACCTATGTTGATGGAGTACCGGTAGTGGGGTCGAGCCATTTGTTTGGACTATTGTCTATGTTTCAAACAGATTGCATAGAGGAGGTGAATTTGTACAATGGGTATAAACCTGCGAAATACGGCGGGACATTAGGTCCTGCAATTGAAATTAATTTAAGGGAAGAGTTCTCTCAAGAAGGTAAAAATTCAGGAAGTATTAAGTCTTCTTTTCTCTCTACTCAAGTTCAAACTGTTTTGAGTCTTGAGAATACGTTTGTGCAGTTAGGGCTGCGTAATTCAAATCTTTTTCTGATCCAAGATCTGATTGATAATTCAGTAAACACAAATGACTCAAAGGTGCTTAAGCCAGTTTACAGTTTTCATGATGTTTCATTTAAGATAAGTCGCTTGTTTAAGAATCAAAAGTTGCAATTTCTGTATCTCAAAAGCTTTGATGGCGTTGATTATGATATAGATTTTGTTTGGGAAGAGAGGAGGTATTTTAATCAGATGTCTTGGGTTAATGAGGCGACTGCTTTGAATTGGAATTGTTATATGTCTGGTGGCGCTATAATTTTTGCAGAATTTATGGTGAATACATATAATTCAGATTTATATACGAATAATAGAATTCCATTTTACGACTCTGATTTAGGAGAAAAGATTTGGCGTAATTCTATTTCAGAATTTGACAATACAATTGATAATTTAAAGTCAACAGTTTCTATAGAAAAAAAGTATTCAAAAGGAAGATTATTGCAGGTGGGTCTTCAGTACAAAAACACTACAGTTACTCCTAGTTCAAATGAATTTTGGGAGGATGATCCCAACATAGAGGATCAAATATTTACAGAAAATAGAGACGTGTTGACTTACACTGGATTTGCCGAATTTTCTGGTGATGTGTTTGCAAATTCATCGTTCATTTGGGGCTGTCGGGCAAACATATTTAATTATGATGGTGTAAGTGAGGTGCACATTAACCCTCGGTTTCTTTTTACGACCCAAATGACAAGTAGGTTTGGGTTTAATTTCTATTCCCTGATGTCGTCACAGGATGTGCATTTAGTGACTTTAAATTCATTTGGGTTTATTCCAGAATTATGGTTGGCGCCAAATGAATCATTGCCTGTTGAGAGGTCTTGGTCTTCAGGATTAAAGTTTAATTATGCTGTGGAAAATACAACTGTATTTATAGATGCGTATTTAAGAGGAATGTCTGGCCTTTTAGAATTTTCTGAGAATGTAGATTTCAATGAAACTACATCAGAAATTGTAGATCGCGGAATATCTGGAGGCGGTAATGGTGCTGTTGTGGGGCTGGAGTTTTCGCTAAAAAGCAACATCAATAAACTCAATTATAATTTATCCTATGCCTACGGAAAGAGTTCAAGATTATTTGATGACTTAAATGGTGGTATGACATTTCCATTTGCGTTTGATATAAGGCATGACGGCTGCTTGGTTTTGGGCTATGATATTAGCGAAAAATTTAGTGTTTCTGCACTTTACACATATTCAACAGGCCGAATGCTAAACATCTCCAATGAGTTAGTTCCTATAGGTTTTACAACACCTCTTGGTGGAGCATACTCTCAGTGGGTAGTTTACAATCAACCAGAAAATAGAAATGGATACAGGTTAGGGGAGATTCACAGACTAGATTTCAATATCTCGTGGAGAAAGAATGTTCACTACGGTAGATACAATATTCAATTAGGCGCCTACAATATGACAAATCACGTTAACCCTAACTCTGCCATCGTAACATATAATGAAGAAGGAAACCAAACCATAGAGGAAGTCGGAATGATACCAATTTTACCTAACCTCACAATTTCTTTGGAATGGAATTAAGGCAGCT
>JAYZNI010000044.1:0-25308 GCA_036152255.1 Bacteroidota bacterium
CCTTCATTACTTGAAGTACAGATTGTGTTTCCAAGTGGAATTGGTTCAGACCACCTTTGCTTTTGTTTTCCACTCAAAACCTCTTTATCATCACAGTTTGCACATGTTGTGGAAAATAAATCCATAAATGCTTCTCCAGTCATTGGATCTTCACCAGTACCTTCTGAGCTCTCACGTGAAGAAGCAAAGACTAAAGTGTTATTCTTCGAAGAGTATATTGGCGCAAAATCATATGATGGAGAGTTTATCATATAAATTGGTTCAACAATGTATCTGCTTGGTGGTTCATCAATTGACAATGCAGCAATATCTGAAGCTTCAATTCTAGCATCTGCAAGTGACCTATCCGCTGCCGATCCATACTTTTCATACCACTCCATGGCATCGAAGAAGTTTTCTTGATCTCTCAAGACATCCCCATACAGAAGAAAGATAACGGGATTAGTGTTAGCATATCTAAGTCCTAAAGCTTTGTCATACCACTCTAATGCTAAGTCATAATTATGAAGTAGTCTGTAGCACTCACCAGCATAAAAAGCACAATGAGCACGTGAGTCTATATTTTTTTCCTTTGCGTATGCAGCTACATAACCCGAAGATGCCTCAAAAAAGGCACGACGTTCATAAAGCTTATCTGCTTCTTTTTGATGCTCTTGAGAAACGGCACTAGCTGCACCGATTACTAGTAGAAAAGACACAGTGAATCGCGTCAGGATTGCTTGCAGGTTGTTTTGCATTACAATTTGTTTGTTTACAATTGTCGAAAATACTGAATTTCCGGCATTCAACCGAAAGCAATTTTAAATTAACATGTAAAAAGTAGCTCTGTAAACTTTGGTAAAGGCCAAATTTCATTGTCAATTAACCCCTCTAATGCAGTGCAAGAATCACCTAATTCTTCAATCAATGGAGTCACAACTTTACCGTATGCTTCTGCTTGTTTTTGGTGAGATTTCATAGCATTCGCGTTCTCCATTTCGTTTTTTAATTTCCCAAGAGAAGTATACAAATCATTAACAATTGAAGAAGTCCTTTCTAAAAGATCTCTTTGAGGACTAACCATCTTTGTTCCATTTTTACTAAAAGCCTCTTCAACGCCCATGATGTTTTCTAAAAGGAAATTTTGGTAGCTGATTGCAGCTGGCAGGATTGTATTTTGGGCTAAATCACAAGCGATAGTTGCCTCAATTTGTCTATTCATCATGTACTTCTCGTACTCGATTTCTCTTCTAGCTGCTAGTTCTTCTGGCTTTAAAACTTTAAGGTCTTCAAATAGAGAGATTACGTTTTTTCTACCCCAAACTCCAAGAGCTTCAGGTGAAGTTCTCATGTTTGACAACCCTCTCTTCTTTGCTTCTTTCACCCATTCTTCACCATAACCATTTCCTTCAAAACGGATGTTCTTACTCTGCTTAATCAAAGACTGAAGTTCTTTCAAGATAGCTTCATCTTTACCATCTCCTTTTTTGATTCTGGCATCAACAGAAGCCTTGAACTTATTAAGCTGCTCTGCTACAATAGTATTTAAAACTGTCATTGGAACCGCACAGTTAGCAGAAGATCCAACTGCTCTTAATTCGAATTTATTTCCAGTAAATGCAAATGGAGATGTTCTGTTTCTATCAGTGTTATCTAGTAGCGCCTCAGGAATTCTTCCTATTTCAAGCTTAAGAGCTGTCTTATCTGCGGGAGTTAATTTTCCAGCTTTAATGTGCTTCTCAAGACCATCTAGTAACTCTGAAAGCTGGCTACCAATGAATGCCGAAATAATTGCTGGAGGTGCTTCGTTAGCTCCAAGTCTATGATCGTTTCCAACTCCTGCAAAAGATGCTCTTACAATATCTGCGTGTGTATGAAGTGCTGCTAAGGTATTTACAAAGAATGTGAGGAATCTGAGGTTTGTTTTGGGATTGGTACCTGGCTTCAACAAGTTAACCCCAGTGTTTGTACCCAAAGACCAGTTGTTGTGTTTACCCGAACCGTTTAGCCCTGGGAAAGGCTTTTCATGGAGGAGAACTCTGAAATCGTGCTTTTGGGCTACAATTTCAAGAAGCTCCATAAGAAGTAGGTTGTGGTCATTTGCAAGGTTTGCTTCCTCATAAACAGGTGCTACCTCGAATTGGTTTGGAGCAACCTCGTTGTGACGAGTTGTTACAGGTATGCCAAGCTTATGAGCTTCTAACTCAAAATCCTTCATGAATGCACCAACCCGTTGAGGAATAGAACCAAAGTAGTGGTCGTCTAGTTGCTGTCCTTTAGCAGGCTGAGCACCAAACAAAGCTCTACCTGTCATTGCAAGATCTGGTCTTGCAGCGTAAAGAGCTTTATCTACCAAGAAGTACTCCTGTTCCCATCCAAGAGAAGCGTTTACTTTGGTAATATTCTTATCGAAATATTGACACACTGAAGTAGCAGCGTTATCTACAGCTGCGAGTGCTTTTAAAAGGGGAGTTTTATTATCTAGTGCGAATCCTGTGTAGCTAATGAAAATTGTTGGAATACAAAGAGTCTCTCCCATTACGAATGCTGGAGATGTTGGATCCCAAAGCGTGTAACCACGAGCTTCAAAAGTGTTTCTTATTCCACCGTTAGGGAATGAAGATGCATCTGGCTCCTGTTGAACTAAAAGCGAACCGTCAAATTTCTCGATTGCTCTTCCATCACCTGTTGGAGCGATGAAGCTATCGTGCTTCTCTGCAGTAGAACCAGTAAGTGGCTGGAACCAGTGAGTGTAGTGAGTAGCACCTCTTGAGATTGCCCACTCCTTCATAGCTGTTGCAGTTTGGTCTGCAACCTTTCTATCTACTGGAGTTCCATCTTCCATAGCTTTAAGGATGCCCTTATAAGCTTCGTCAGGAAGGTAAGATCTCATTACGAATTTATTGAAAACATTTTCTCCGTAGTAAGCAGAGATTTTGTTTTCTGGACGTGTTGGGAGTTTGGGCTGACGTTCTAGTACGTCGTGCATAACCTGCTGGCGGTTTAAACTCATCTTGTTGTGATTTGAGGTTGTTTTAAGGGAAAATAATTAAAACTGTAAAACTACACCCAATCTTAGGGGGCGCAAACCATAAAAACACATAAAATCATCAACACCCCCCTAAATTTTAGGGGGATAACTTTAAAAAAAGTCAGTTTTCTACTCTTTAACCACCCAATTTTGAAGATGCCTCACCTCATCTTTGACTGAAAACGAGTAAACACCTGAAGCAAAAGATTCCATCTCAACATTTATCAAATACCCTCTTCCTGCTTCAAATTCTCCAGATTTCACAATTGATCCCAAGGAATTCCTCAACTCCCAGATTACATCACCATCCCAATTATCCAATCTCACTTTAATATTTGAGTTTGTTGGGTTTGGAAAAACAACCAATTCAGGCTCAGGAATATTTTCAATGTATTCTTCTCCTACTACCACAAGGTCGGTTTCGAATCTAAACGCTTGGCTTATGTATTTTCCAAAGTCTTCCTCTATAGTGAAGAAATTACCGCCTTGTACCTTTTTCAATCTAGCATATCCTCCTCCATCATTATTTGCCCAAAAGCTAATTCCGTCGTCATCTGAATCTTTAACCGTAAATCTGTAGCATCCCGCATTCAATTCTAAAGTATCTCTAAAATGTGTATTAGCCATGTCATATGACCTAGACCAAACTAAATCCCCTTCTCTATTCCTTATCTCCGCTGATGTTTCAAAAGGAGAAAGATTTGTTTTAACCCAAACTATAACCCTGTTATCATCTAAGTCATTGTATGCATAAGTAGGAACACGTTCAAATTTTGAATATCCTAAGCCGTTTTCCTCTTCATCAATTCCACCTGCTAAATCAACACTGACCATAAATTCTAACATCTCTTCATCTCCTTGTGTATATGCTGGAGGATCATATGGTAGACTAACTTCCCTTACCTCTAAAAATTCGAGAGGATCATCTGTAGTCCAAACAAATGTTTGGGTTTCTTCTCCAACTATTCCATATTCGAAAACACATTCACTCAATGGATTAGTTCCGTTGTTTCTGATTTCAACCATAGGATCCTCACACACTGGATTCCACCTTGAGAGAACTTTCCTGTCATTTGGCGCAAGAATATCCATGAGTTCTATATCATTCACCATATTAGGAGCGCCAAATGAAATAATTTGGCCTTCCATTCGGTAATTACCATGTGGATCATGAGTGATATCATATTCGACCGTAAACTCGTCGTCTACAATATCAGAAAGCTCTAGATCTTGTTGGGTTACTTTATCGCCAGGACACCAAGCTGCTCTATCATAAATCCACGTTCCACCTTGAGGGTATAAAGGATTATCAGCACACTCCTGCATAATCTCCCAACTCCAATGCTCTACGCCATTTACCTTAACTGAGTGAGTGTTGTAGCAGAATTCAGCACAATTATTTCCAGTTCCAAAACCGTGTCCACTCGCACGAGTTACAAGCTTAAACATTTCCTCTCCATCTTCTGCTTCATATGAATGAGGCAAGACATTATCGTCCCAATTATTTAACCCGTAAGACCCCTTCCAAAACGCATCTACCCCTTTTACATCTCTTGGAGGTGTTCCATGAATGAAGGCAAACTTCATATCTAAAAGCTCTTGCCAGTTTCCAGCTTCTAACTCTACACTATCTCTCAACAACGGCAAATAATCAGTCACGTCGTAAATCCAAGTCCAACCATCAGGCCCCAGAGTTAGATTTATCCCGTAAGGTGTTATGTATCTGCTAATCTCAAACCTATTTATTACTTCAAAAGGTTCGCTGAAATATTCTAAAGGTGTTGTGTTGTCATATTGAACTGATTCACCGGCAAGTAAATATGAGTCCAAAGTATCTCCTGCTTCATTTGCCGTAATAATCTCCATTCCCTCAGGCCAACCGTATTGGATATCAGTCCAAGCAACTCCATTGCCTTGAACTTCATATGAAACTACACTTACTGGAGGGACTTCCTCTTGGTATTCTATAGCTTCAATGAATTGCTCTGTCGATACAATATTATCAGCTTGAACAAACTTGAAAGCTGGCCTATAGTTGTTTTCGCCTCCTGGCACATATGGATCTTGGAAGGCATCTGTTACGTTGTGCTCCTTTCTTCCAGCATTACCAAAGTAATAACCTCCATAAGGTGAACCAGCTATATCATTTTCAAATGTCCCATTCTGTCCATCAAAGTCATATGAAGCCATCAGATTAGAAATCGATGGATGAGAGCTTACGTCTGATATATATCTCCACTCGTCAATTGTTTCTGCTGACAATGCCTCACTCCATATCCTAAAATCCTCTAAATCACCTTTGTAGTTATTGCTATTCCATGCAGATGACCCAAGGAACATTCTTGTTATTTCGCCAAACAAGTTGTCTTTCCCTTCTCCTGTATGCCAAACCTCCCCATTCCTTATTATACTCATTGTTCCCTCCGAAGCATTTTTCACAAATGCCCAGTGAGTCCAATGTTCTTTTAACTCACTTTCTTCACACCATTGGTCTATTCTGTCGTATCCACCGTCATATCCCGCATCCCAATAAACTCTTGAATTACTCCAAGGAATATGTGTATTTAATTCTCTTTGGTCTAGGGAATTAACTCCTTCAAAAACAGTTGTGTTATAAGGAATGGTTTCATCGCCCCTTAACCAAAGCTCAAGAGTGACTTGGTCGTTCAAATCGTCTAACGCGCTTGGAAGAAGTTCCATATAATCTCCCCCGTCAAAATTTACATACCTACCCTGCGGCTGCATAGCGATAACCTTATTTGGAGCGCTTGTGCAATCACAAGAAATAGAGCTTGAATTTTCAACACTCAAATCAAACATAATGTTTGCTTCACCATCCCAAATTATTGGTTGATTCAGTCCAAAAATTACATCACTTGAAAAATCAGTATTGTACTTATAAACTTCAGTCCATCCTTTCTGAATTGGATGCGCTATTTCATCACTCTCAGTAAACTTGTATTTAAGAGTTGTGAGTCCGTAGCTAAATCCGATGCTTGGTAATCTCAACTCATGAATAGGTTGATCGGCAACAAGCCCCATTTCAAGAAGCTCATCAGCTGTGTAAACCATTTGAATTCTTTGGCTTTCAGTGAAATCAAATACTTCCCAAACAGACACTACATCTTCTTGTTCTGCAATGTTTTCAGTCCCGTCATATGTATTAACTACACTAGTGTACTCAGTTGTTACAGTTGTATATGGAGCTCCTCCAATTGGATCATAAACTATGTTTTCGGTCTCAAAATCCTGATTATCTATCTTGTAATAAGGATGCGTGTAATGAGTTGAATCAAGAAGCCCAGTGTGCTCAAACAAATAATTGTAAGTCAAATAATCCCACTCTCCACAAGCGAATCCCAAACCACCAGCAGTACCGTCCTCAAAACACTTTAGATTGTAGTACATGAGAACCTTTCTGTACTCTTCACCATTATCTGATGCTGGAAATTCAAACCATCGTCTTCCAGGGCTATCGTAGGAAGTTTCAGGGTTGTTTTGGGCTTCCCAAGTATAGGTTTGAACCCAAGTCGTGTCTTGGGATTTGGCTCCGTATAGTGGAACCATGAATAAAGTGAATAATAGGGTTAAGGTTTTAGTAGTCAATCTATTCATGGTTGTGAATTTAATTCAAACTAATTTGTTCTTCCAGGATATTGCTCAAGAGCTAATCTCAAGCACTCAACTGCTTTTCCCAAAAGCGGTAGATCTAATACGTATGCTATCCTTACCTCGTCTGCTCCTGCGCCATCTGTAGCATAGAATCCAGACGCAGGTGCCATCATTACTGTATCTCCATCGTGAGAAAAATGTTCTAACATCCACTGGCAAAACGCATCGCTTGAATCAATTGGAAGCTTACAAACTGCATAAAAAGCACCATCCGGTTTAGGACATGTAACTCCAGGAATTGAATTCAGTCCTTCAACTAAAAGATCTCTCCTCTTTACATATCGCGTTCTTACATCTTCAAAATACGATTCAGAAGCTTTAAGGGCTGCTTCTGATGCGATTTGGCCAAACGTAGGAGGCGACAAACGCGTCATAGCAAACTTCATTACGGTTTCCTTCAGCTCCTTGTTCTTAGTAATCAAAGCGCCGATTCTAGCACCACACATACTATATCTTTTTGAAACTGAGTCAATGAGCACAACGTTGTTTTCAATATCATCTAATTGAAGAACAGATTTTGCAACAGCTCCGTCGTAACAAAACTCTCTGTACACCTCGTCCGAAAAAAGATATAAATCGTTATCTCTTACAATTTGGGCTAGATTATCCATAGCCTCTGGCGCATAAACTTTGCCAGTTGGATTGCCTGGATTGCAAATTAAAATTGCCTTAGTGCGGGGAGTAATTCGTTTTTCGAAATCACTAATTGGTGGAAGCTCAAATCCATCTTCTATTGTTGCAGTAACTGGAACGATTTTCACTCCTGCCATTTGAGCAAATCCTCGATAATTTGCGTAGAAAGGTTCAGGAATAATCACCTCATCGCCGGGATCCATACACGACATAAATCCAAAAACCAAAGCCTCTGACCCACCAGTAGTTACTACGATTTCGTCGGCATTTACGTCAATTCCTGCGCCCTTGTAATACGTTGAAAGGCCATCGCGATAAGATGCATAACCTTCAGAAGGACTGTATTCAACAACAGTTCTTGTATCAGCTTTTAATTCTGAAAGAGCTACCTCTGGTGTTGCAATATCTGGTTGGCCAATGTTTAGGTGAATCACCTTTTTTCCCATAGCTTTAGCTGCATTAGCATATGGCATCAGCTTTCTAATAGGACTACTAGGCATTGCATTGCCTATTGACGAAATTTTTGGCATTATCCTTTGCTTTTGGAACAGTAAAATTAAGGCTATATCTTTTTGTACATCATTTTGTGAAGCCCAACATTTCTCACCTCATACGCATCAAACTCATAACCATCAGCAGAGCATGCAAAATTAAAACCTTGTTTTGCATAAAAACCCCAAGCTACTTCACGAGCATCACACCAAATCAAATTACCCCCCCTTTCTGAGCACAAAATTTCAGCCTCTTGAATGATTGCAGCCCCAACCCCTGAACCTTGAAGATTCTGATCTACTCCCATTGCCCTCAACCTATAGACTTTACTCCCATCAAAGAATCCAGGATATCTCTCGCAATCCTGAACAAAAAGCGATGCACATCCAACGATTTTTCCGCTAACAACACCCGCTAAATGAATTGCCCCTTCACTTGAGTCGATATCAATCACAGCCTCTTCTAAACTATTCATAAAAGGCCAAAGCACTTTGTGGCGAACGCCCCTTAAAGCCGATGCATCTACTTGAACTACTTCAATCATTACCTAGTGTTTTGGCCCAATTCCTTCTATCCTTTTTGGTAGGTCGTCCGAGTCCTTTGGGCCTGTCAATGTTAGCTAATCTAATCATTTCAAGTTTATCAAGTTGTTCTTTAGGAGTTATGTCTTTTGCGTAATCCTGTACTAACGAAGCGCCTACTCTGCTCTTGGGAAATGCCAAAACCTCATAACTGTAAAAGATTGCTCCTTTGCGAACTACTATTATTTCGCCTTCTTTCAAAATCCTAGCTGGCTTGACTTTCTTGCCGTCTATCTCAACCTTGCCGTCTCTACAAAATGAGCTTGCTAAAGATCTAGTCTTTGCTACTCTTATAGCCCAAATGTATTTATCAATGCGCATGGGTATGGGCTTAGGCCAAATCCAAATCCAACCTCTTCCTCAACTCATCCAACGCAGGATTCTTCTCTACCATTTTTTCGTATTTCTCCTTATCCGTGAGGAACATTTTGGGGCTATCATCCTCGCTTTTTTCTAGCTCAATTTTCAGCTCCAAATCAGCACACTTCACAAACTGCCTTAAGTGGAATAACAAACCTGCCCTTTCAATATTTAACTGCTCTTCTTGAAGCGCATTTTTCACTTCAAATTTCACAATCTTATCCTCGAGAACTACCTCACACATTGTAAGTGATGCAACAAGACTAATCCTATCCTCTTTCCTCTTATTATTTACAAAGTCATCCCAAGCTTCCCTTACCTTTTCAGTAGTTGGCTCTTCGGTCCATGTAGGACAAATCGTATTTTCTTCAACTGTGTTTTTAGTCTCAGAAGAGTCTGCAATCTCAGCTGATTTTCCTGCAAGAGCTACTCCCTTTTTCCTAAGAAAACCAGTTGGTTTAACCTTGGCCTTAGGAGCTGCAACTATAGATGGTTGTTGAATTTCAACTTCAGCAATTACAGGTTGTGGGGTTGGTTCTGGTTGAGGTTCAGCCTTTTGTTCGGGCGCTGGCGCTGGCTTTTTTGCTTGAACTGGCTCTGGCGTAGTTGCAGCAACTACTTTTTCAGGAATCCTCGCTGCCGGAATTGGCCCAGGCACAATTAGGTCGTCAGTTTTTTTTTTCTCCGCTGATTGCAGAGAACAAATTTTCATAATTGCGAGCTCCACTAACAATCTCTGATGTTGCGAAGTTCGATATTGCGTATCTGCTTCGTTTACAACATCAAGGGCACCAACAATGAAATACAGATCTGCTTTTGATGCCTGCTCAGAGTATTTGGCCTTTACTTCTGGAGTCGCTTCAAAGAGATTTAGTGTTTTTTCATCTCTACAAACCATAAGATTTCTCAAGTGAGAGCCCAAACCATTTATAAAGTGATGTGCATCAAATCCCCTT
Organism: Bacteroidota bacterium; assembly: GCA_036152255.1. Lineage (GTDB taxonomy): Bacteria > Bacteroidota > Bacteroidia > Flavobacteriales_D > Sanyastnellaceae > UBA974. Next base: position 9,705 of record JAYZNI010000044.1, read on the forward strand.
GCTAATACGTTGTCAAAAAGAATTAACGAATCAGGAATGTTCGCGTTTAATGCATAGTCAACAACTTCAAAATATGTATCGTGATCGAGAACGTGAAGCTGCTCAGTCACCACCTCGTAGCTAAGTTCTTTTCCAGCAAAAGCTACCAGTTGATCGAACATACTCAAAGCATCTCTTAAAGCCCCATCAGCTTTTGCAGCAATAACGTGTAAGCCATCCTCAGATGCATTTACACCCTCTTTTGTAGCAATTTCTTTTAAATGATCTACCATTGATGGCACAGAAATTCTGTGGAAATCAAAGATTTGACATCTAGATAAAATTGTAGGGAGGATTTTGTGCTTTTCAGTAGTTGCAAGAATAAATACAGCGTGAGCTGGTGGTTCCTCGAGAGTCTTTAAAAAGGCATTAAATGCAGCCTGGCTCAACATATGTACCTCATCAATAATGTACACTTTGTACTTACCGTGTTGTGGAGGAATGCGAACTTGCTCTACTATGCTTCTAATGTCTTCTACCTTATTATTCGATGCAGCGTCGAGCTCAAAAACATTGAACGACATTTCGTCATCATCTGGAGAAAAACCATTTAAAGCCCTAGCAAATATTCTTGCAGAAGTAGTTTTCCCGACTCCTCTAGGGCCACAAAAAAGGTATGCTTGTGCGATTTGGCCTGATGCAATAGCTTGCTTAAGAGTCTGAGTAATACTATCTTGACCTACTACTTCTTCCCAATCCTGTGGGCGATATTTCCTTGCAGAGACTAAGTATTGCGCATCACTCATGTTGCGAATATCGCTTTGAATCGGGGGCCAAACAAAGCTAGTTTTACACACTCAACAAACAAGCTCAAACTTTTGTGCAAGAACTTTGTTGATTTCCCAAGTATTGCGTACTTTTGCGCCCCATTTAAAATCATTTTAATATGAATCGTTACGAAACTGTTTTCATCATGACTCCCGTGCTATCTGCAGATCAGGTGGCGGAAACAGTTGAGAAGTACCGTGCAACAATTGCTGCCAATGGCGGTAAGATCCTCCACGAGGATGCATGGGGGCTTAGAAAGCTCGCTTACCCAATCCAGAAGAAGTCAACTGGCTTTTACCATCTGATTGAGTGGGAAGCAGAGGGTTCTGCAGTCCGTCCCTTCGAGACTGAATTCCGTCGCGACGAGAGAATCCTAAGATTCCTCACTACTGCAATGGATAAGCACCATATCGCATATGCGGAATCACGCCGCAACAAGTCTAACCGCAAAGCCGAGCAAACTGCAGATACTGCAGATGCTCCAAATGCTTAATTCTAGAAATTATGGCAGATAAGCAAGTACGTTACTTACAAGCTATCGATATTGAAACTAAAGCTGAGCGATACTGTCGTTTCCGTAAAAAAGGTATCAAATACATCGATTATAAGGATCCTGATTTCCTTCTTATGCTATGTAACCCACAAGGTAAAATTTTACCACGTCGTTTAACCGGTACAAGCTTAAAGTATCAGCGCAAGGTTGGTCAAGCTATCAAGAAAGCTCGTCACCTAGCACTTATGCCTTACGTTGCTGACAACCTATTCTAATAAACGTCATGGATATCATTCTAAAAGAAGACATTGACCAGTTAGGCAGCAAAAACGATATCGTTACTGTTAAGACTGGATACGCGCGCAACTTCCTTATTCCACAAGGAAAGGCAATTGCTGCTACAGAATCAGCTAGAAAAGTTGTTGCAGAAGTTATTCGTCAACAATCACACAAAGAGGCAAAAGCTGTTGAAGCTGCTCAAGGTGTTGTTGATTCACTTAATAACTTAATCGTTAAGATTGGTGCTAAAGCTGGAGAGTCTGGAAAGATCTTCGGTTCTGTAAACAATATCCAACTTGCTGAAGCAATTCAAGCTAAAGGTTACGACGTTGATCGCAAGCAAATTAAACTTTCAAACGAATCAATTAAAGAACTTGGCTCCTATGAAGCTACAGTTAAGGTCTACAAAGACGCTGTTGCAACTGTGAAGTTTGAAGTTGTAGCTGAATAATAGTAAATAACATCCTTTTAGGAAGGCTCGCTTAGGCGGGCCTTTTTTAGTTCATAAATTTGACACTCGTGGCTAAGTCAAAATTCAATTTAACAAGCGATTACACTCCAAAAGGAGATCAACCTGAAGCAATACAGGAGCTTGTCGATGGAATTAACTCGGGTTCTGAACATCAGGTTTTACTTGGAGTAACTGGTTCAGGTAAAACTTTCACCATTGCTAATGTCATAGCACAAACTGGCAGACCAACACTTGTCCTCTCCCACAATAAAACACTAGCTGCTCAGCTTTACAGCGAGTTCAAGTCCTTCTTTCCTAAAAACTTGGTCGAATACTTCGTTAGTTATTACGATTACTATCAGCCAGAAGCTTTTATCCCAACAACTGGAACATATATAGAAAAGGAGCTCCAAATAAATCAGGAGATTGAAAAGCTCAGATTGAGCACAACGTCATCCCTTCTAAGTGGCAGAAGAGACGTGATTGTCGTTGCCAGTATTAGCTGCATCTATGGTATAGGTAACCCAAACGAATTTCACAAAAGCGTTATCGAAGTCAAAAAAGGCATGGTGATAAGTCGAAATACATTATTACACATGCTCGTAGCAAGTCTCTACAGTCGTACTCAACTTGATTTAGTGAGGGGATCGTTCAGAGTTCAGGGGGATACGGTTGATGTTTATTTAGCTTATGCTGATCACGCGCTTAGAATTAGCTTTTGGGGAGATGAAATTGAGGATCTCTACACTATTGATCCAGAGACTGGAAAGCGACTTCACGATTTTGACATCTTTAAAATATACCCAGCAAATTTGTTTGTAAGCAGTAAAGAGAATACTGATCAGAGTGTTTTGGAAATTCAACAAGATCTTGAGAAACACAAGCAGTTTCATCTTGATCAGGGGCACGAATTGGAAGCCCAACGTCTCGAAGAGCGAACTCTTTATGACCTTGAAATGATTAAGGAGCTAGGGTATTGTTCAGGTATTGAGAACTATTCGAGATATTTTGACAGAAGACAACCAGGCGAAAGACCATTCTGCCTTCTTGATTATTTCCCTGATGACTTCCTTCTTGTTATTGATGAAAGTCATGTAACAATTCCTCAAGTAGGAGCAATGTATGGAGGTGATAGATCGAGAAAAGTTAACTTGGTAGAACACGGGTTTAGGCTCCCTTCTGCTCTTGACAACAGGCCTTTAACAGCAGAGGAATTTAACGGAATGCTCAATCAATGCATTTATGTTAGTGCTACACCTGCAGACATTGAGTTAGAAAGAGCAGGCGGCGTAATTGTAGAGCAGGTAATAAGGCCAACAGGACTTCTTGACCCTCTAATAGATGTTAGACCATGTACTCATCAGGTAGATGACCTCGTTGAAGAAATCCAAAAAACAGTTGGATTAGGCGACAGAGTTCTTGTTACTACTCTTACAAAGAGGATGGCGGAAGAGCTCACTAAATACCTGGAGCGGATAAATATCTCAACTCGTTACATTCACTCTGACGTAAAGACTTTGGAACGAGTGGCAATACTTCAAGACCTTAGAGAAGGAGAATTTGATGTGCTAGTAGGGGTCAATCTTTTAAGGGAGGGGTTAGATTTACCCGAGGTGAGCCTCGTAGCTATTATGGACGCTGACAAGGAAGGCTTTTTAAGAAGTGTTAGATCTCTAACCCAAACCGCAGGTAGAGCAGCCCGAAACATCAATGGTAAAGTAATTATGTATGCTGACAAAATCACTAAGAGCATGCAGCAGACTATTGATGAAACAAAGAGACGTAGGGCAAAACAAGAAGCATATAACGAGAAAACTGGACAAAGACCTCAGCAAATAAAAAGGGAGAAGCACAGTTTGCACAGCCAAAGTCACCACGTTACTCGTAGGCCTAATAAAGCTGCTGCAGAACCAGACCCACAACTCATCAAACCAGCGTCAGATCCAATTCTGAGAACAATGAAGATTGAAGAGTTGCGCAAGCTTTCGGCTCATGCTGAAAAGAAGATGAAGAAGGCTGCTAAAAACATGGACTATTTAGAAGCTGCACGATTAAGGGACGAGCATTTTGCTCTTGAAAACTTAATTGAGTTAAGACGTAAATAAAGATTATCTTTAAAATGTGAAAATCCAGTTCATTTTGATAGCTTTACTTGCTCTAACTATTTGGAGCTGCAAGACTATTGAAGAAAATCCTCTAGTAGGAAAAGAATCTAAGGAATTGACTGAAACTCAGTTTAATTACGACACAGTTTTTGTCTCGGGGGATACTCTTGTTGCTGTTGTTACATATTCTGGTGGTTGCGGAGCTCACGAATTCAAATTAGAGTCAAATGGCCCAATGCTTAAAAGCATGCCTCCAAAGCAACCTCTTCGCATTGTTCATCGTTCTGATGGTGACCCCTGCAGGGCACATTTAAAAGAAACTTATAAATTTTGCATTGAAGACTATAGAGGCATACCAAATGGCACAATGGTCTTAATGTTAGAAAATTGGAACCCAAACCTTAGGTACTCATATTAAAATGAAAAATCTACTACAAAAATTACTTTCTGCGCTTACTTTTATTGCTTGCATGACTTCTTCTACAGCCCAAATTAATTATGGCGGACAACCATCATTTATAGTAAATTCAGAAAGTATTAACAGTTCTAAAATTATTCTACCTGCTATTGATAGAGAAGCATTAGCAGCTGAAGACGCAGTAACTGACAAGATTAAGGAAGTGCCTTGGAGATTTGGTGTAGAAACCGAAGTAAATATTACTCCTAGCGCTAACGGCTATTGGTCGATTGAAGGTGATGAAAATGTTTGGAGGGTAGCAATTACCGGTGAAGATGCAACTTGTATCTCGGTAAGGTTTTCTGAGTTTGGGTTAGAAAAAGGAGCTTACCTATACATTTGGTCTCCAATTACACATCAGTTTATTGGGCGATTTGATCATAGAAATGTAAAAGATTGGGGTGGACTAGCAACAGGAGTAGTATCAGGATCTGAAGTAATTATTGAATTACACCAACCAATTTCTAGAGGAACTACTGCTCCAATTGCGATAGACCAAGCTGTATACGGATACAGAAGCTTACTCAATTATTCTGAGGAAATTGCAGCTCAGTTCAGAGGACCTTTTGGAAATTCTGGAGCTTGTAATATAAATGTAAATTGTCCTGAAGGTGCACCTTGGCAAACTGAATCAAGATCAGTTGTGATTATTGTTCAAGGCGGTTGGGGACAGTGCACTGGCGCAATGATTAACAATACGTCAAATGACGGTACTCCGTATTTCTTGACTGCAAATCACTGCCTTGGAAATCCAGGGGCATGGCTATTTTACTTCAACCACGAAAGTCCTGGATGTACTGGTAACACAGGGCCAACAAACCAAAGTGTTAGTGGCGCATCTACCCTAGTAAGCAACTCTGCGTCAGATTATGCTTTATTAGAACTTAGTGAGACTCCTCCTGCATCATTCAACGTACAATACGCTGGATTTGATGCTTCAGGAAGTACTCCTGAATCTGCTGTAGGAATTCACCACCCAGGTGGAGACATCAAGAAGATTTGTTTTGAAGAGGATAGCCCTTTCCAAACTAATGCTGGTGGAGCTGCAGTGTGGTACATCAATCAGTGGGAGGATGGCGTAACTGAACCTGGTTCTTCTGGTTCGCCATTATTTGACCACAATCACAGAATTATTGGACAACTTTACGGAGGATCTGCGGCATGTGCAGGTAATGTAAACAACGGCCAACCTGATTACTACGGAAGACTAGATGTGAGTTGGGATTATGGCGCGTCTCAATACCTAGATCCTTCGGGAGGTGGAATTACAGTTTGGGATGGTTACCCTGACGGAGCTGTTTCATATGACGACGATGCTGGCATCACAATATCTGGAGCGCCAGAAGGTTTAATTTGTGGATCTGATCCAATTGAAGTTGACTTAATCGTGAGCAATCTTGGAAACAATAATCTTACTTCTTGTACCATTACATACAATATCAATAATTCAAACTCTCAACAGATCAACTGGAACGGAAACCTTAGCACCGGACAAACAGAAACAATTTCTCTTCCTGCATTCACTCCTGTTGATGGCGCAAACTCAATTGAAGCAGAAGTTTCTAACCCAAATAACACTTCAGACGACAATGGTTTAAACAACGAAGCAGAGTCAGAATTCTCAACGTTTGCTGGAGACACATATGACTTCACTTTTGTATTGACGTTAGACGATTACGGTTCTGAAACAACTTGGACTATAAAGCGTCTTGGCACTGTGATTTACGAGGGAGGACCATATGAGGATGACTTAAACGGCGAACAAATCGTTATAGACATGTGTTTAGAAGAGGGTTGCTACATTGTTACAATGAACGATTCATACGGAGATGGTTTATGCTGTGAATATGGTGAGGGGTCTTGGGTTGTTTATGACGATGACAATAATGTGATGGTTGAATCAGACGGTATTTTTGAGGAGCAAGAGACTGACCAATTCTGTACAGCATGGTCTTCTACAGACCAAACTGGTCCTAAGCTTGCCATCTACCCTAACCCAGCTAACAATACCCTCATTATAGAGACTCCAACATCTGACGGAGAGTTTATTATTACTGACGCTGCTGGTAGAACGATGAACATAGCCCAAAATAATGATGTGAGAATAACTCAACTAGACGTTAGCTCATGGTCACAAGGAATATACATATTTACTTGGTTTAACGCTGAAGGAGCTAGATCTGTAAACCAAATTCAAGTAGTTCACTAAGAACCCAATTTGGAAGTCATAAATAAATATTTTCCTTCTCTTTCAGAAGATCAAAAATCTCAGTTTTTAAAATTGGGAGTGAACTTCACAAAGTGGAATTCCCAAATCAATCTAGTTTCAAGAAAGGATATAGATCAGTTTTTCACGCGCCACGTCCTTCATAGCCTTGCTATTTCAAAGGCAATGAAGTTCGCTGATGGGACTAAAGTATTAGATGTAGGTACAGGAGGTGGATTACCTGGTTTACCCTTGGCAATTCTTTATCCTGAGGTTGAATTTGTACTGTGCGATAGTATCGGAAAGAAGATCAAGGTAGTTAAAGCGTTAATACAGGATTTGGGCTTGAAAAATGTAAAGGCATATCACCTAAGGGCAAACGAAGTATTGGGAAAATTTGATTTTATAGTTAGCAGAGCTGTTACAAGGATGAACAAATTTCTACCATGGGTGGAGAATAAGGTTAGTAATAGGTGCATTAACCCTTTGCCTAATGGAATACTTTATCTCAAAGGAGGAAACTTACAGTCTGAGCTTAGGGAAATAAATAGAGCATCAGAGGTCTTGCCTATTTCAGATTGGTTTAACGAAGAATTTTTCGAAACCAAGGCAGTAGTCTACGTCAGGTTGCAATAGAGATTAAAGGAAAAGAAAAGGTCCCAGGTGGAACCTTTTCTATACCTGCAAGAAAATTGAAACCAACATAGTCATTGACCATGTCACCAAATAGACGAATGTGTTTTCGCAGGGTTGCCTGTTTTTTTCGAAAAAAGTGATTTTTTTTCGAATCCATTGAGTTTACTATGATTTCAGAGGTAAAATCTCATAAGTTTGTATACATAAAAGCGATATTTTATGTTAGATCTAAAATCTTTAAGCAAGAATACTATAGCCGAATCAATTGGACTTAATATTACATCTATTGAAGAAGGTTTAGTTAAAGGTGAATTACCGGTTGATCACAGAACTCACCAACCTTATGGATTACTTCATGGTGGTGCAAGCGTCGTACTTGCCGAAACACTTGGATCACTAGGTTCGCATTTCCTGGTAGAACAGGATGGTAAGGGTGCTGTTGGGATTGAGATTAACGCCAACCACGTTAGACCTGTTAGCTCAGGGACTGTTTATGGAACTGCAACTTTGAAACATAAGGGAGGAAAAATTCATATTTGGTCTATTGATATAAAAGACAAACTTGGAAGATTAGTTTGCACTTCTAGACTAACAGTTATGATAGTTCCCAGGAATGAATAATCCCAGAATATGGTGGCGTCCGCCTGGGGCGCAGGATGTGTATACAATGGAGGCCTCAGACAGTGGGACCTCGTGCTTTAGGTTTGTGCCTTTTAAATTGAATGGAGAATTTCCTTCTATAGAGTGGAGAGGGCACGTGGTTAAGGCGGATTTCCCTGAAAAAGGTACAATTGCAGCAGACGAAATCTTTGAAAATAAATCTACTAGTAGAGATGAGCATAGGTTAGGAGTACAAAAGGCTTTAGCTTTAATAGAAGAAAGGCAATTAGAAAAAGTAGTTGTATCGAGGGTAAAGAGTATTGAGGGTAGGTTTTCTGTAGAAGATGCCTTTAAAAACAAATGCCAAACCCATAAAGACGCATTTGTTTATCTCTTAGAACACCCAAGCATAGGAGTTTGGTGTGGCGCTACTCCGGAATTATTAGTAGCAGCGTCAGATAATAGAATTGAGACTGTTTCACTTGCTGGCACTAGGACTAAAGAATCGATTGAAACAAACCCTTGGACTACTAAGGAATACGACGAGCAAGGGCTAGTAACGGATTATATCAAGAAGATTCTAGAAGATCATGGGGCTACAGATTTGAGGATAGAGCCTTTAGAGTATTTGGTCTATGGCGAATTAATTCATCTAGAAACTAGATTTAGATGTTCAATGACAGGAAGCATTGTTGATCTAGCAAACGACCTTCATCCTACTCCAGCAGTTGGAGGTAGGCCTCTTAAAAATGCCTGTGACTTTATAACACATAATGAGTTGTTTAGCAGAGAGTACTTCACAGGATATTTAGGTGTTGAATCAGCTTCTGGAAGTGCTTTTTATGTCAACCTAAGATGTGCCAAATGGCAAAACGGAGGAGTACAATTATTTGCTGGGGGAGGAATTGTTGAGGGTTCTGATATAGATTCGGAGTGGGAAGAAACAGAAGCTAAACTCAAAGCAATTCAATCGACAATAAATGGCTAGTTATAGAACGTCAGATCACAAAGGGGCTTCAGTTTTGGTAGCTCAACTTGCTACTTCTGGCCTAAAACATGTAGTTATTAGCCCCGGTTCGAGAAATGCGCCACTAACTATAGCATTCGACGCGCATCCTGATGTTAAAACCCACGTTGTTATTGATGAAAGGTCAGCGGCTTATTATGCTTTGGGTTTAGGCCTAAGAACTGGCACTCCAGCTGCAGTAGTATGCACTTCTGGAACAGCATCCTTAAATCATGGTCCTGCAATAGCAGAAGCTTTTCACGGTCGGACTCCACTTATAAGCATAACTGCAGATAGGCCCACTAATGTAATTGATAAAGGACACGGACAATCTGTTTTTCAAGCAGGAGTATTTGGGAAAAATTGCTCTTACTCCGTTGTGATTGAGGAGAGTGAAATGAGCGAAGAAGCTATAATCGTTGAAGCAAAAAAGGCTTACGATATTGCATCTACAGGAACTTCGGTTCATATAAATGTACCATTTGAAGAGCCTCTCTATGGTCTTACAGAAAGTGATTTCACTCTTAATTTAATTGAGAGTACTTCAAAAGTTGAAGAAGTGCCTGAAATTCCTGCTGAATTGCTTGTTGATGAAGTAAAAGTTTTGATTGTTGCTGGATCTCTCCCCTTTTATCAATGTGAAAGTTTGGGCTTGTATTTAGCAGGAGTTTGTGAAAGATTTTCTGGCATACACGGAGCCGCAATAGTTCATTCAGCAGATTTGCTTTTGTGCCACAATGAAGGAGCTATACCTCAAGAACTTGAACCAGATGTAATCGTTACTGTAGGAACTCCTACCCTGAGTAAAAGTTTTAGAAATTACTTATTAGACAAAAGGCCAAACCACTACCACATTAACGCTTCTGGCAAGGGTTGGGATACTTGGGGTTCGTTGATTACAGTGATAAAGTCTGACCCAATGCTTTGGCTTAAAGAATATTCTGAAGTATTTAAAGGTTCACAAGAGTATATAGAGCTGTGGAAAAATGCTCGAGTAGGACTTGAAATAGAAATCTCAGATATTCCTTGGTCTGATTTCAAAGCATTTGAAACAATTTTAAATTCCATTCCTTCAAAATCAACTGCACACCTCAGCAACTCAACTTCGGCCAGGTATGTTCAATTAATTGATTGCCCAAAGTCATTAAAATTTCATTGCAATAGAGGTGTTGCTGGAATAGACGGGTGTACTTCTACAGCAGTCGCAGACGCAGAAGTAAGTGGTGAGCAAGTTTTTCTAATCAGCGGTGATATAGCATTTATGTACGACATAAACGGGCTTGCATTGACTGAGAGAATCCCATCGAATTTCAATGTGATTGTAATAAATAACGGCGGTGGAGAAATTTTCAGATGGTTAGATGGTCCAGAGAGCATAGGATTGGTTGATAAATACTTTGAAACTAAACCCAGAACTAGCATCAAATCTGCTGGTGATTACTGCGGTCTAAAGTACTTTTGTGCCACTAATGAGGAAGAAACCCAGAGGGCAATTGAGCAAATGTGCAATAGCGATACTGCAGTAGTACTAGAAGTAGTAACCAACGGCCTGAAGAGTACTGAAGTTTATAAAACTATTTTAAAAAAATGAGCCAACGCAATTGGACAACGATCAAGGAATACGAAGACATTCGATTTGAATTCTTCGAAGGGATTGCAAAGATTACAATCTGTAGACCCAAGGTATACAATGCATTCCGCCCTGAGACAAATATTGAAATGATAGACGCGATGGATATTGCTCGCGAAAGAAATGACGTGGGTGTAGTAGTCCTTACGGGAGAAGGCGACAAAGCATTTTGTTCAGGAGGAGACCAAAACGTAAAAGGAATTGGCGGATATGTAGGTGAGGATGGAGTTCCTAGACTTAATGTTCTTGATTTGCACAAGAGAATTCGTTCACTACCTAAGCCAGTTATTGCAATGGTGAATGGATATGCTATAGGCGGTGGTCACGTATTACATGTGGTTTGCGATTTAAGCATAGCATCAGATAATGCAATTTTTGGCCAAACTGGGCCCAAGGTTGGGTCATTTGATGCTGGTTTTGGCTCAAGTTATCTTGCCTCAATTGTAGGCCAAAAGAAAGCAAGAGAAATTTGGTTCCTATGCAATCAATACTCTGCGGCGGAAGCTGAAAAAATGGGGTTAGTAAACACTGTAGTTCCTTTAGACAAGCTTGAAGATACAACTGTAGAATGGTGTAAAACTATTTTGAAGAGATCTCCTCTTGCAGTTAGGATGATTAAGCGTGGACTAAATGCAGAACTAGATGGTCAACGTGGTTTGATGGACTTTGCAGGTGATGCTACTCTTATGTACTACTTGATGGAAGAAGCTCAAGAAGGTAAGCAAGCATTCCTAGAAAAGAGAGATCCAGACTTCCAGAAATACCCTAAGTTCCCATAAGCTATGGCGAGCATAAAGGCATGGATTAAGGCTGCACGCTTTAGGACTTTGCCCCTAGCAACTACTTGTGTAATGATTGGTGGGGCTCTTGGGTTCAAAGAGAATCCTCAAGCATCTTACCTTATTCTTGGTCTTGCTGCCTTCGTAGTAATCAAATTACAGATACTTGCAAATTTTGCCAATGATTATGGTGATTTCGTGAAGGGAACTGATGGCGAAAACAGACCCGATAGGGCATTAGCTTCTGGTGACATTACCCCAAAGGAGATGAAAGCTAGATTAGTTTTCAATTCGATTGTAATCTTCATTGCTGGATGCGCAACTGTTTACCTCAGCTTCGAAGATGTGGCAATGGGCTGTCAGGCAGTTGGATTGGTATTGTTGGGAATTGCTTCAATAGGTGCAGCTTTTAACTATACAATAGGTAAAAAAGCATATGGATACAGTGGGCTTGGGGATTTATTTGTGTTTGTGTTTTTTGGCCATGTAGGAGTTCTAGGAGTTGCCTTCCTTCTTACTCACACATTCCAAATGGAATGGCTAATTCCTGCTACATTTTCTGGTCTTATGGCTGTAGCTGTCTTAAACCTAAACAATTTAAGAGATCACGATGGAGACAAAGCAAATGGAAAGAATACTCTTGTCGTTAAGATGGGTATTGAAAAGGCCAAACTTTATCACGGAGCAGTTCTTATAACAGCTTGGACTTCTTTGATATGGTTTTTACAAGACTGGAAAGGGATGATTTGGTATGCATTAATAGCTCTCGTTTGCATGAAGCATGCTTTAATTGTTATGCGAACAAAAAACACTAAATCACTTGATCCCGAACTTAAAAAGGTAGCGTTGATGGCTTTTGTCACAGGAATGTTTATGTTAATGAGCGTAACCATTTAGTCGTGCCTATAAGCTCAAGAATAGAAGGATTAAAAATTGAGGTAATAAACAGGCCTCTTTTTTTCAAGAAACCAGCCCAAACCTCGCGTAAGACTCTTTCTCAAAAACCCACTTTCCTTTTAAAAGTCACGCAAAACGATAGGACAGTTTGGGGAGAATGTAGCTTAATTCCTGGCTTAAGTTATGAATCTGTTGAACAAACGGAAGAAAAACTACAAGAACTAGAAAAGGTAACGTCTCTTGAAATAAATGACATCCCTAAAGAGATGCCAGCTTTGAGATTTGCCGTAGAGACAGTTGTAAATAAGTTAAGCAATAGCGAATTCACAACTCCGTTTTCAAAAGGCAGCCAAGGCCAAACCATAAATGGACTTATTTGGATGGGCGACGCTAATAGCATGGTGGAGCAGGCACGCGACCTTAAAGCAAGGGGATTCAAGACTATCAAGCTTAAAATTGGAGCCCTTGATTTTGACGAGGAGTTAAAGATTCTAAATGAGATTAGAGAAATTTGCCCTCATCCGGAATACACTTTAAGATTGGATGCCAACGGGGCTTGGGGAGTTGAGGCGCTAGATAAACTAAATCAACTAAGCGAGTTCAATATTCACAGCATTGAGCAGCCTGTGGCCCCCGGGCAATTTGGGTTAATGAAAACTATTTGTGACAACAGCCCCATTGATATTGCATTAGACGAAGAGCTTATTGGAGTATTTGAAGAAGATGAGATGTCAAGCTTACTTGATGCCACTTGCCCTCAATACATCATTCTTAAACCAAGTTTGATTGGTGGACTTGAGATGGCAAACAAATGGATAGCCCAAGCCGAAAAAAGAGGCATTGGTTGGTGGAGTACTTCGGCTTTAGAATCAAATGTGGGTCTAGAGGTTATAGCGAACTGGACAGCTCAAAAGGCAAGTGAATCTAAATACTGCGTTGGAGTTTCAGGCCTAGGAACAGGCAATCTTTTCACGAACAACACCATCTCAAATATGAAAGTCTATGCAGATGAGATTTGGCATAAGCCCAAGATTAAAATAGGCAATCTGAGTTGGCCACTTTGTTCTAAGGGAACTGAAAAGTTTGCTGAGGAATGTCCAGCTTGGGCAAAGGGTATTGCAGAGTTTTTGGCTTTTTGGATTAATACTGACGAGCCTCTTAAATGCAATACTTCTGGATCGACTGGCGAACCAAAAGAGATCACACATTCTAGGGAAGCTGCTATTTACAGTGCAAAGCAGACGTTGAAATATTTTGGGCTTAAGCAAGGTGATAAGATTGTCCTAGCACTTCCAATGGATTTTATTGCAGGTAAGATGATGCTTCTGAGAGCATTAGTTAGCGGACTCAACATTGAGGCTTTAGAACCAAACCTCAACATTGTGCAACTGCCAAAAGCAGATTTTTGTGCACTCACTCCTCACCAAGCCATGAAAGTTGAGGACAGTCTTTGCAACGTAACCCATATTTTACTTGGAGGCGCTCCTTCGCTACACCATTTCAATCACACCGGAATTTATGAGGGGTTTGGGATGACAGAAACTATTACCCACATAGCGTTGAGAAAGCAGAGTGACAAAAAATATGAAGCATTACCTGGAGTAGAATTTAGCTCTAATGAAGGTAAATTGACAATTAATTCGCCTGAGCGTGGAGTGCAGAATTTGAAAACTGACGACGTAGTTGAGTTACATTCTCCTACTTCTTTTACTTGGATTGGACGAGGGAGTGACATCATAAATTCTGGTGGTATCAAGCACAATCCTGAGCATCTAGAAGCCCAAATACGCCATCTAACTTCTTCAGATTTTGCAATTTATGGAGTACCTCATCCTGAACTAGGCCAAACCATAGAGCTTAGAGCAAACATGAAGCGAGATGAAGAATTCATCGATAAGGTTGAAGCAATATTGAAGGGGAAGCAAAGGGTGAGGAGTTTTGTATTTGGACTAATTGAAAGGAATTCAGCTGGAAAAATTTTGAGAAAAAAAATGGGACAAGATCTACCAACAATTGTTTTTGCAACTGGAAATAAGAATAAGATCAAAGAGGTGGCAACGATGCTTAAGGGTAAGTACAATTTAAAATCGCTAAGTGACATTGGCTGCACAGAGAATATTCCTGAAACTTCTGACACTCTTGAAGGAAATGCGGCTTTAAAAGCTAGGTACGTAGTGGAAAAATATGGCTACGATTGTTTTGCAGACGATACAGGGCTTGAAGTAACTGCACTCGATGGAGCTCCAGGAGTCTATACAGCGAGATACGGCGGACCAGAGAAAGACTCTGCAAAAAACATGAGTCATTTGCTAAGTGAATTGTCAAGAGTAGGCAGTTCAGACAGAAGCGCCCAATTCAGAACGGCGATACACATCATACACGGTTCCACAGAAAAATTAATAGAAGGAATTTGCACTGGAACTATAGCAGCGGAACAGTCTGGTAGTGATGGATTTGGCTACGACCCAGTGTTCATACCCACTGGTGAAACAAGGACCTTTTCAGAGATGTCACAGGACGAGAAAAATAAAATCAGTCATAGAGGCGTTGCGATTAGGGAAATGCTCGAGTATTTATCATCTTTGCAGCAATGAATTATCTAGAATTCGAAGAGCCAATTAAGACTCTAAAAGAGCAACTTGATAAGGCAAAAGATATCGAGGATAACAACGATCTCGATATGACTACTACTATTGTTGAGCTAGAGGCCAAAATAGAAGAAGTCACTGAGGAGATTTACAGTAAACTCACCCCTTGGGAGAGAGTTTTGGTTAGTCGCCATCCAGATAGACCTTATACCCTTGATTATGTTGAAGCAATTACTGATGGTAATTTCTTAGAGCTTCACGGTGACCGTACTGTAAAAGACGATAAAGCAATGGTAGGTGGGTTTGGCGAGCTCGATGGAAGGCCCATTATGTTTATTGGTCAACAAAAAGGCGCAAATACTAAAATGCGCCAGTACAGAAACTTTGGGATGGCAAATCCTGAAGGATATAGAAAGGCTTTGAGGCTTATGAAGCTTGCAGAGAAATTCAACAGACCAGTAGTAACCTTGATTGATACTCCGGGTGCTTACCCTGGACTTGAAGCTGAAGAAAGAGGGCAAGGCGAGGCAATCGCTCGCAACCTAATTGAGATGGTTCAACTTAGGGTGCCAATCATTTGCGTGATCATCGGAGAAGGCGCATCAGGTGGTGCACTTGGTATAGGCATTGGAGATAAGGTGATGATGTTAGAAAATACATGGTACAGCGT
>JAYZNI010000045.1:0-29920 GCA_036152255.1 Bacteroidota bacterium
ATACGTGTCGCCTTCTTCTACCTTTTCAAATGTCACTTCCACTCCTAAACAAGTGCCAAACAAAAGGTCAGAAGCATACCTCATTCTTGGCGTGTCTTGAGGGCTTTTAACTATAACCTTCATCCCAAGTCTACGAGACAACATTTCAAGGATGTACTCAGCAGATTTTCCATCACCATAAAGCTGAGTACTAGTATCTACTTTGTGTTTTATTTGGTCCTCAGCAAGCTTCTCAAAATCATTTGGCTCTGGGCACAGGACAGCACAACCATTTTCTAGCAATTCAACCCATTCAGTATTATGCCTTATTACTACTGATGGAGTTGCACATGAATAAGCTTCTTTTTGGATTCCCCCTGAATCAGTCACAACCAATTTAGATGAACTAATTAGCTTAAGAAGCTCCATGTAACCTACTGGCTCAATGACCTTTACACCAGCTTCCAATAATGCAGCTTGCCAACTCTCACCTAGTTTACTTTCAACAGATTTTTTAGTCCTTGGATGAATTGGAAACACTACTTCTAGTCCCTGAGATTTAGCCCAAGAACCTATGGTTTTTATCCAATTCACAGCTCTACTTCCATCATCGACATTTGAAGGTCTGTGCATGGTGAGTAGGATTTGGTCTTCCTCATTAGAATTGGAAGAAAAATGTAATGCGTTATCATGCATTATATCACCGGTCAAGAACGCTCCAAAAATTCCTTCATTTTCCAGATTTTGAACTGCAGTTTTTGTCGGAGCAACTAATATGTCTGCCAGCTTATCAGTTTCTATCCTATTTACCTCCTCCGGCATGGCCAAATCAAAAGACCGCAAACCAGCCTCAACATGGATTAATGGAATGTTACTCTTTTTTGCTATCTGAGCTCCGGCTAGTGTAGAATCTGTATCGCCATAGACCAAAACAGCACTGGGCTTACACTCATCTATGCATTTTTGAATGCCAACCCTCATTACCTCCATCCTTTCAGGTCGAGTTGTGTTTTTTAGAGTGAACTGCCACCTAGGTTCAGGAAGTCCAAGTGTGTCGAAGAATACTTTCGAAAGCGTATGGTCGTAGTGTTGACCTGTATGAAGTATCTCTTGAGTCCAACCGTATTGAGGGTTTGATTCAATTGCCCGAGTAAGAGCTGCAGCCTTAATAAACTGTGGTCTTGCGCCTAATATGGTTAGGAGTTTGGGCATTTTAAATTATTCCTGAATTAGAAAAAGAGCTGAAATTTTTACCTGCTATAATTATGTGATCTAAGACTGGTAAATCTAAGAATTTACCTGCCTCTACGAGGTTCTCAGTTAGGTTTATATCGCATTGACTTGGTTTAGTATTGCCAGAAGGATGATTGTGGATTAACACTATTGCTGCGGCACCAAGTGCTAAGGCCTTTGCAAATATGAGTTTAGGGTCTGCAACCGTGCCTGATAAACCTCCGCTTGAGATTTTCAACTCTGCTAGTACGTCATTTGACCTTTTTAAAAGAAGTACATGAAATTCTTCGTGACATAAATCGCTCAATCTATCTACATACCTGTTGTACACATCCCTTGAAGAAGTAATCCTTGTTTTTTGCACTCTTGAGTATGCTGTTCTTCTTCTTCCAAGCTCCATTGCTGCAGAAATCAAGGTGGCTCTTGCTTCACCAATTCTCTGTATTTGAGCATAACCCTGTGGAGTCAACTTACCCAAGATTTGCAAATTATGAACTGTCATAGCGAGGAGATACTATGCCACAGTTTCTGCTGACCTTCCACAACCTCCGCTTCCAATTAAAACTGCTCATAATTCTTTGTCATTTAAGGAAGACACACCATCCATCAACATTCTCTCTCTAGGCCTCATCTTAAAATTTTAAATAAAAAACCCCCAGCAAATTGCTGGGGGTTAAAATATCATGTTTTTCCTTTAATTAAACGAGCTTCGATATATGAGCGGCTAGACTTGATTTAAGGTTGGCAGCTTTATTTTTGTGAATCACGTTATTCTTAGCAAGCTTGTCTAGCATTGAGCTAACCTTAGGTAGCATCTCAGTAGCTTCCTTAGCGTCTTTAGACGCACGTAACTTACGTACAGCATTACGAGCAGTTTTATGCTGGTAACGGTTGCGGTCGCGCTTCTTTTCGTCTGACCTAACGCGCTTTTGTGCAGATTTATGGTTTGCCATCTATAATCCTCTTTAAATGGGGTGCAAATATAGTACGGATTTCAACTCATTCAACAATATTATTCTAAGAAATACTGTTTTCTCTTATTTGCAGCCATATCAAGGGCTTTGCCACCTTATTTTAGGGCGTGAAAAATCGAAACCTTATAGCATTTTTGCTTTGTTGGGCTTTTTTTATGCCATCTGTAGTGGCCTCAGCCCAAACTTCTACTTCCCCAGCATTTTTCTCTGGGGTTTGGGCTTGCCCTGATTCAGTTGAAATTCAACTCCCTGGGCAATTACCTGGCTCTTTGCATCAGGCATTGATTAGGGAAAGAATTATACCTGATCCATTCAATGGGACAAATGAGGAGAAAGTTCAATGGGTTGGCGAGAAGTCTTGGGTTTTTACTTCAGATCCATTCAAGTTTGAAGAATCAATGGATTTTCTTACTGTTGCAAGTGTTCAACTGTACTCAAGGTGGTTTTTAAATGGCGTATTGATTGGTGAAACTGATAATGGTTTTAGAGCATATGAATTTGACCTAAGGCAAGCTCTTAATGGTTCAAATAATGTCTTGAGTGTTGAATTCACTCCGCCTTCAGAATTAGAAAAAGAAAAGAAAATTGAAGCAAAACATCCACTTCCAGGTAATGAATCAAGGGCAGTTCACAGAATGCCTCAGTTTGCATTTGGTTGGGATTGGGGACCCAAGCTGTTAGACTTTAGTGTGATGGGACTTAGTTATAAAGAGGAAGGCCCTTCAATAAACAATGTCAATCTTGAAACTATTGAACTGTACGAAAAAAAGGCCAAATGCTTGGTTCAATGGGAGCTTGATGGTTCGCAGGACCTGAGTGCATCAATGCGTTGGGCTTTAACTAATGAAGCTGGAGCCAAGGTTGCTTGGGGAAGCACAAATGGAGGCGCAGGTGATCACTCTCAAGAATTTGACATAGATTTTCCAGAACTTTGGTGGACTCACGACCTAGGAATTCCATACCTCTACAAGCTTGAAATAATAGCATTTAACAACAGTGGTCTTATAGGCAGATCAATAAAGCAAGTTGGAATAAGGACATTGGAATTAAATACTGAAGATGATGCTTTCCAGTTCGTACTCAACGGCCAACCCATTTATGCAATGGGATCAAACGTGGTTCCTTGTGACATTATTCCCAACCGCATCAACCCAAGAGAAGAGCGATCTATAATTGACGCAGCTATCGAGGCCAACATGAATATGCTTCGGGTTTGGGGTGGCGGATTGTACGCTTCAGACAATTTCATGAATTATTGCGACGCTAAGGGTATTTTAGTTTGGCATGACTTCATGTTCGCATGTGCCATGTACCCGGGAAACGAAGAATATTTAAATTCTGTGAGGGAGGAAGTAAAATACCAAATCCAAAGATTACGACATCACCCCTCTCTTGCAATTTGGTGCGGAAACAATGAAGTAAGCGAAGGATGGGAAAGATGGGGTTGGAAAAACGGCCTCAGTGAATCAGAGGTTGAAGCAGTTAGCGATTCATATCACAAGTTGTTTACCGAACTACTCCCAAACGTAGTAACTAAATATGACGACGCTCCATACTGGGAAAGTTCGCCTATGTTAGGACGTGGAGATTCAAATTTCAAAAACGTAGGAGATGCCCATGATTGGGGTATTTGGCACGATGGCTATGCTTTTGACAGTCTTTGGTCTAGAGTTCCTAGATTCATGAGTGAATACGGCTTCCAAAGCTTCCCTGCCAACTCGACATTCAATTCTATTCTTAGCCACGATAGCATAATGCTATTAAAGGATTTTCGCACTCATCCTGAAATTATGGCCCATGAAAAACATCTAAGGGGCTTCGATGTAATCGACTCTTATATGGAGCGTACCCATGGAGCTCTTATGTGCGATTCGATGCCATTTGAAGACTGGGCTTATTTGAATCGAGTGATTCAAGCAGAAGGCATTGCAGAGGGAGCAATTGCAGGAAGATTAAGCCCAAACCATTGTGCAGGCACTCTTGTCTGGCAGCTCAACGATTGTTGGCCTGTTGCCTCATGGTCATCAATTGACGGTCACGGTAGATGGAAACTGCTCCACAACAAACTAGAAAGGGCGTTTGATACAGTTCTTTTGAATGGACGTTGGAAAGGAGATCTGCCTGCAAACCAAAATTCTATTCTAGAAGTGGGTCTTGTAGCTAATAATGGTGCATTTGATGGTGTGAAAAAAGGAACACTAGTAGTTGACGTAGTATCATTAAATGGTGATATTGTAAAGACTGAAGTTTTAAAACTTGAGTTAACTGCAGGAGAGGCGACAATTGTCGAATTGCACGGATTACTCTTACCAGGGAGCAGACCAGAAAACACGGTGATTCACCTTAGGTGGAATGAACAAGGAGAGGAATACGGAAGGTTGAGTGCAGAGGACAGAGTTTACTGTATCATACCTGGGGATTTGGCTTTGGAGAAGGGAAGTATCTACATAGAAAGATTTGGCTGGGTTGGTGAAAGTTACCTTTTTGAAATAAGCTCCAACACTTATGTGAAAGATGTAGAATTGAGATCTCTTAGCGAGGGTAATTTCAGCGAAAACGGATTCGATTTATTCCCCGGTGAAAAAATCAGAGTTGAATTTAAGACTTATGATGTAGACACTTTTGCACCTGGCAAAGGAGAATCAAAATTGTACAGCGACCCTCATATTCTTGCGAGGTCACTTAACGATTTTGTAATCAAGTAACTACTTTGCTTCCCTTACAATTAGCTCGTCCACAAAGAGCCAAGTCGGCTCAGTAGCTGCTGCGTGCCAATCTGGACAAGGACCAGGATTAATTACTTCCACTCTCACACTATTGCCTGAAACTTCTTCTAGTTTGCCTGTACTAAAGTTGGTGCTTATCTGTCTGTCGTCTTTTTCAAAAACATCGCTGTTAGATAGTTCACGAACTAGGATGTCATCAACGAAGAATTTTAAAATTGAAGGGTGGAAAATCCAAGCATCTTGATAAAGAAAAAAGTTGAGACTAATGCTATCTATATCTGTTGATTCTCCAAGATTTACTGTAAAACTGAGGTTTTCTCCTTGTTTGGCCTGCCACACTCCATCCCTAAAATCCAAAGTGCCAATTCTTCCATCCACAAGTGCATATTCACCACCACCATCATAATAAGGGCTTGGCTCGTACCCTAGCTCAAGTTCTTCGAAGGTCGCAGCGTGAAAATCTACAGGGAAATTTTCAGTCTTCTCAAGTATTCTGCCCCTGTAGTTTATTGTAGCCACAATCTCTCCAGGGCCATCAATTTCTAGTGGAGTGCCAAAATTTACAGGCTTAGACATTCCATCAACACCATTAAAAGCTACTTCACCTTTAATATAAGAACCAGAAGGCGTTATTTGAGCAAAAAGTTTTCTTTCATCTCCTTCTTCTAAACTCAAACTCATAGAAACAGGAACTGCTTCAAGTCCGTAATCAACTCCTAATATGGCTAATCTATTAAAGTGAACGTCTAGTCTTTTTAGAAATCTATCATATGATCCTTCTGCTTGTGTAGTTGATGTACCAGACCAAAGCACCTCAGCCAAACCTATTGCTCTTGGAAAGACTTTCGATTCAACTAAGTTTTGGGGAGCTCTTTCTGACCACATATTACACTCACCTCCTATAACTTTTCCTGGTCCGTACCTAGCCTCTTCTGGAACTGGGTCAAAGCTGTATATCTCTTCTAGATCTGTACTACTTAGTGGGTAATCGAGATAGCAATGTGATGTTGGCGAAGAAATTACATCTGTGCCCAAGTGTACTCCTTCAACTGCGCCAGCCATTCCTCTCCAGCTTTGGACTGCAGCACCTTCTGGCAACCCTCCTTCGAGTATTTCATCCCAACCTATGATGGTTTTGCCTTTAGACTCCAGGTATTTTCCAACGTGTTCAATAATCCATGTTTGGAGTTCATTTTCATCAGCAAGACCTTCCTCTTTAATTCTAGCTTGGCATTTATCACATGATTCCCACCTTACTTTAGGGGCTTCATCCCCTCCAATATGAATCTTATCTGATGGAAAAAGTTCGCAAACTTCGTCGAACACTGATTCGAGAAATCTTAATGTACTATCGTTTCCTGGACAGTAAATATCCTTGAACACCCCCCATTTGTTTGCCACAGGCAAGATGTCACCAGTGCAGCCGAGCCAAGGGTAAGATGCAAGAGCTGCTTGGCTATGACCAGGGACTTCAATTTCAGGAATAATCTCAACGTGCCTCTTTGCCGCGTATTCAATTATTTCTTTAATTGTCTCCTTAGTGTAAAAGCCTCCGTGTTTTGAACCATCAAGTTCAGTACGCCATGCTCCTATTTCTGTGAGTTTGGGATATGAATCAATTTCTACCCTCCACCCCTGGTCTTCAGTTAAATGCCAGTGTAGAACATTCATTTTGTGGAGGCTCAAATTATCAATCATCTTTTTAACAAAATCTGGCTCCATAAAATGTCTGCAACAATCTAATAGCAGACCTCTGTGCTCAAATTTGGCATAATCCTCAATGTGCACTTTGGGAAGGAAAAATCCACTGCTGAGTCCTCCTATTTCACCAGTAACTGGAATCATTAATCGCAGCGTAGTCCAACCTCTAAACAAACCCTCAGGAGAAGCTGAACTAATTTGGATTTGGTCTTCAGCAATAGCTAAAGAATACGCCTCCTCACCCACAATTTCTTCATCTATATGAAATGACAAACTGGCTCCTGGAAGATTTGAATATTCAAGCTTAATTCCCGCAGAAACTAGCCATTCCTCAACAACGTCTTTTGATTTATCAAGGTTGTCAAATCCTGAAACAACAATTTTACCATCTGTGAAAAACCCAGTAACCCCTTCTGTCATATTGACTTTTTGAGGCTGAGGAATAATATTATCAACCGAACCTACAAGGGGTTTATGCTCGTTCTTCGATTCACAGCTAGCTAAAAGTGCTACTGTTAGAAAAAGGAAGAAAGTTCTATTCATCACTACTATTATTCCAATTCTCTACTGCTGAAGAAAGTTGCTCCACTTTATTAAAATCAACCGGATTTGTATTCAAATCAAACAACTCTGAAGAAGGAGTTTCAATTTCCAAAGTATGAGATTTCCTACAAGAAGCATGGACTACACTTACTCCTGCTTCTCCCAAATTGCAAATATCATCTGCCCTAACACCTCCACCTGCAATCACATTCATCCCTAATTCTGAAAGATCCCTTATAAGATCCAAGCCCAAACCCGCAGCAGGCGCTCCCCCACTAGTTAGAACCTCAACAATTCCATATTCCAGCAAAAGTTCTGCAGAATTAATTGGATCTGTACTCAAATCAAGCGCCCTGTGCCATACCAAGTTTTCCCCTCCCAATTCATCTACCAATTTCTCCAATAATTTCATGTCTAAAGAGCCGTCCACATTTAATCCACCTACAACTACTTTTTCTGCACCTGATTCAAGACTATCTATTGCTTCACTAAGGATTAAATTTCTCTCAGAAGCGTTATAAACAAAGTGTCCAGCTCTAGGTCTTATTAGAGCTCTAATTGGTATATCAATTGCTGCGCTAGCTCTTATGAGTGCAGAAGTTGGTGTAAGCCCTCCGCATTCCCAATGAGCACATAACTCTATTCTATCAGCACCCGCTTCTAGTGCTAATGCTACGTCTACTGGTGTGCTTGCACAAACTTCTAATTGCATCATTGCAATTTATTCAAAACAAACTCAAAATCACTTGGATGAGTTAGGTCAAGAAATTCTCCGGAAAACGGTATAGCTGTGATTTGGTTTGGGTTTTTCTTATTCCAAATACCAATTGCAATAGGCAGCTCCTTTTCATCTCTTTCAGATAAAGGACAATTTTGAACAGCTTTAAGTAGGTTGTTGAATTGCATCCTGAAAGTATTCATGCTAACTCTCAATACTCCATCGCTTTGAACAAATGAAGGGATTAATTCTTTGTTTGGCTTTTCAATTATTTCATCAAGCTTACCTTCCTCAGTTACACTTACAATAGCAAATGCACTTACTCTATAATCTGGCAAATTGAGTGCACTAGAATCATACGCTAACATTGCACAAGGGTCTTTAAATATTTCAGAGAAAGAATTAGCAGGTGGCATGTTATCTCCATTGCATACCACTACTGAATGACGTTGTAAATCTCTATTGTTTTCGAGTGCAATTTGTACAGCCTGTGACGTTCCTAGAGGTTTGGATCTATCTGTTGGAATGGTTTGGACTACGAAACGAATTTCAACTCCATAAATTGGGTTTTCCTCAAAATATTTTCTTGTGATCCAATCGTGTTCACCAATAACAACAATTACGCAATTGCTTCCTTCGCTTTGAATTCTACGAATTAAAAGATCTAAGAATGGTGTATTGTCTTTTCCAACCCTAAGCATTGCTTTGGGCCTTGTTGTTACCTCTTCAGTTGTAGATTCAGAAAATCCTTCAGCCTTTTTCATTCGGCTTGAAGCCCCAGCAGCAAGAATTATTACGGGGTTTTCTATTTCATCCCCCCAGCTAACTCCTGGTTCTGAAACAACGTGATGAGCAATAGCGCCGTCAACTGTTTCAATAGATGATTTCACTTTGTCTAATACTTGATTATTTGAGCGTCCATCTTTTCGTTCAACCATAGCTAACATGCAACCGCCCCCACCAGAGCCAAAAATTTTAGCACCATTAGCACATGCATCTAGTGCAGCATCACACATACTTTCTATTCTTTGCGTACTTATTTTAAGAACATCACGCAGAATTGAATGATGTTCTGTCATGAGTTCTCCTAAATTTTCACTCTTAGAATCTCCAGATAATATTCCCGAAGCCACCCTCTCTATGTTCCTATTTCGAATAGTTCCTTTTACAATGGATAACTCATCTTCAATAAGATTTGTTTGATCTATCTCATCCCAATTTCCACCTCTTGCTTCAAGTATATGTAATCTTTCAAACTTGCACCTTGTAAGAATACCAATTGTGTCTTTAGGAGTATTTGAATCACCTATTACAAAATCGAAATTTGGGTTTTCTAACTCTCTGTATCCATCTTTTTCGTTTGGGTCTACCCTTATTGTACCTCCAACTGCACAAGCAATTTGGTCCATATTTCCTCCTGGCGCATCAAAGTAACTTACCTCTGCTTCAAAAGCTAGATTGGCTAATTCAATGGGGCTTGTAACAAATCCAGATAGCCTTTGCATTGCTGCTATCCAAGCGACTAATAGCGCAGAAGAACTACTACATCCTGCTTGTATAGGGATATCGCTATCAATTGTTGCCGTCCAACCCTTCACAGGTAATTGCCCTCTTCGTTCAGCAAGAATCATAGAAGCCAACTTATGGTCTTGCACACCACCAATTTCACTACATTTTAGATTATCTAGGTTGTATTCACCTGAATACTTATCGCCTAGTTTTGGACTAGACCAAACTACCTTCCTATCATCCCTCTCCTCAATTTTTATTCTGCATCGAAGATTAATAGCCATAACTACAGATGGCATCCCTAAATAATCTTGATGTTCACCATAAAGGCAAACCCTTCCTGGAGCAGAAACAATAAATTTTCTATTCACAATAGGAACCAAATATCGCTAGGATGGAAAGCAAATCAGAAATTGTCACTGAACCTGTTTCATTGAAGTCTCCAATACACACACCTATACATCCGTAGTTTGCTATGAATACAAGCATATCATTTACGTCGACAATTCCATTTGGCTCTATGTCTTGAGGACAAATTGTAGGTGGTTCATCAATTTCTGGAGGGGCAGTGACGTCGTAATAACCACAAATTGGCTCGTAAATAGGACAAACCATTCTGCTGTTAAAACCAGTTATAACAGCTCTTGTGGTGTCATAATAATTGTCCGAAAATTGATGAGGAACGTGACCTGCTCCTTCAAAAACATGAAAACAATTTTCAAGCTCTAAAGCGTTTGCAACATCGTGGACCACTTCGCTTCCATCTGCATCATCAACTGAGATAAACATAAATTGAATAGATCCTGACCCAATTGGAACAGTGTCATCGTCTGTTCCATGAGTGCTAACTACTGGAATAGTGTCGTCTAACATCCATTCTGCGTTACCAATTGCACCTGACAAACTGAATATAGAAAGTAAATCTGATGAATATCCTAAATTTCCTGACTCGCCTTCTAATCCACCTCCCAATCCAGGTTGAGTTAAATCGATAATGTCTGGAAATTCGTCTAAATCTAAATATGCATTATGAAGAGCTATAAATGCACCAGCAGAAGAACCACCCATTATTATTCTATCGGGATCAATACCCCAAGGATTGTTTTCTTCAGCGTGTACTTTTCTCAAAAATCTAATTGCTGCTTTCCCATCGTGAACACCTCTAAGAACTGCTTCTTGCATGGATTCTTGTAGATTTAACCAATTGTCTATACCCAAGCGATAACTAATTGAAACAGCAATGTATCCCATCTTGGCTAAATCTTCACACAGTGGAACGACATCATCAAATTCATTCCCTCCCATCAGGAAAAATCCTCCGTGCGCAACTATAACAGCGGGTCTATTTGTTACAGTATCTTCTGATGGCAAATAAATATCCATCTCAAGTTCAACCTCAGATCCATTTGCAGCAATATTAGAACCGTAAACTACATCCTCTATCTTTTCAAAATCATCAAAAACCAAATATCTATACCTTGCTCCATCACAATTCACATCTTCTTGAGAGTACGTTGAATTGAATGCAGAAAGAGTAACTAAAAGTAGCGATAATGAGATGTTTTTTATGATCATTGAATTACTAGGCGAACAACATCATTAAAGAATGGAGATTTAATGAAATATATTCCAGAATGAATATGACTAACGTCAAAAGATGAACGCACTGCTGATGGAGTTAGTTGCATCACATTTCTACCATTTAAGTCAACAATCGTTAATTGCTCTCCAACCAATTTCTCATCAACCTCAATTAATAAATTATCCGTTGCTGGATTTGGGTAAGCAGTAAGCAAAAATCCACCGTCTGTATTTTCAACAGCAATAACACCCATTGATTGTAGAAGACCCATAAATTCCTGGTAATACAAGTTTGCTACACGCTCGTCATGAATGATAAGTGTGTTCTCATCATTTATATTTTCCGCTGTTGAAGACCAATTATGAGAGCCAGTTATAGTTGTAGGATCTGAAAGTGGTTCTGTATAGTCAATCACAGCGTACTTATGGTGAAGTTGACCTGAAATACCTTGGTGTGAATATATATCTACTCCAGCGTCTAAAAGAGTAAGATATTCTGAACCTGTTCCATTCTCCTGTTCAATCGCACCCATTGGTGTCACAAAGAAAGAAGTCTCATTTATAATTGCTTCGGCTAAATCATCTCTTGTGAAAGATAGAATAGCAAAAATCATACTGTAGTCAGTAGTCTCAATAGTCTTACGTATAGCAGATGATGTGCCATCAGTTGGTGAGAAATAAAGCTCTACTGGAGAACCGCCAATTATAAATTTCTTAGGTGTATTAATTGTTTTATCTGGGCCAAATTTAGAATTTTCCAAATCTGGCTCGAAAGTATCAGATCCCCACATTTCGTTGAACTCAAGTGTGTAACCTCGAGCAAGGCTTTGGTCTTCTAACACAATTACATTGTTTTTATCAGTGTTCAAATTGCCAGTAGTCATGTTTGTAGATCCAGTTAGGACAAACGCTGATTCAGTATACTCTGCGTCTCCAATTACAACCTTATTGTGCATTCCTGATCCATCGCCTTCTGGTCTATAAATAACTTCCACTGATGGGTCTAGGCTAGATATGCCAATATTTGCATTGCCACCTTCTGCAATGTATCTAATTTGGACTCCGTTTGCTGCAGCTTCATTAATAGCATCTTGAATTCCCACATTGTTCAAATTGTAAAAAGCAAGGTCTAATGTGTATTGTGCAGAAGTAATCCAAGCTCCAATTGTGTCATTTGTATTTATCCCCAGTGACATAGCCTCTTCTATTGTTGCTACAGAATGGTCGACCTCTCCTGTGAAGTAAACATGGATATCACCCGAAGAATTTGAAACTGTAGCATAAACCCTCATAGGTGAAACTACTTGTTCGTCACCAGATGAAGAAGATACACGTGCGTAGTAAAGCACTCCTGCTTCAAGTCCATCAAGAGTTACAGTATGGTCTTCAACCAATTCTGAATCTTCAGTTGTGTTTTCAAGAGCTGTTGTAGTTCCCCATTCAACAACTGAGTTTCCGGGAATATCTGTTGACCAGCTTAAATTGAAGGAACTAGTTGTAATGTTTGATTGAACCACATCTGAAGTAAGGCAAATACCAGAAGTAGATACCATATCGGCAGCGCCTCTAGGAAGAAGTTGATATCCTCCGAATCCGTCAAAACTGAATTGAGAGCAGATTCCACTAAGGTTTAATTCGCAGCCATTGAGAGTAGTGCCTACTAGTGAGTTTGATGATCTAACGTAGACTACTCCAGACTCAACGCCATTTGAGAAAGTGTATGTCGCATTGCCTTCTATTATTTGCCCTCCAGCGTCAAAAGTCACACCCTGGATTTCTACAATTTGGCCTTCAAGATTTTCTGCTAATTGGTTAGGAGATATTATTTGAGCTCCTGGAAGAGGATTGCCTGAACTAAGAAGTTCAACCATACTTAAGTTAGGGCCCACTTCTAAAAGTCCATTGTACTCTGAAAGTTCTCCTGTAATTGAGATTTCATCGCCTGGATTTGGCTCGAAGGTCCACTCTGCCCAATCCCCACCAGGATATGATGCAATGCCTGCTGACTCATCCTGTAGGTAACGAACTGAGCCCAAATCTGCTCCGCTTGTTATGATTCCTGAAACTGTCACAACTTGGCCTACAGAGTAGTTTGTTCGAGCATCTAATATATTGGTTTGGGCTTGAAGTGCTATGTATGCATTACACAGGACTGCTAAAAGTGTGTATCTAAATAATTTCATTATTAAAATCTAACTCTTACTGAGAAATTCATCCTAAATCCATAACCCATGTAAACGCTGGCTGATGCAGCATCAAAATTGTTTTCAGTAAAGGCGTAGGTTTGGCCATTATTGAAATACCACTCCCCATGTGGGTCGTTGTTTTGGGCATTTATTAGGTAGGTTGTATTTAAAATATTGTACATACTTAAGCGGTAGTCTATTTGGCTTTAGTTTAGTTTCATAGTGTAACCTGTATGTAAATCTAAAAGTCCATATGCTGGCATCTTCCAAGATTGCCTTCCTTCGTTTTCATCGTAAAGTGAGAACGGATCAAAGTCAGCATAAAATCGATCAAAGTATGTAAATCTAGGCTTAATGTAAAAGCCATTTTTCTTATACCTAAATGCTAGGCCAAACTGGCTCTGCGGCGCATCTCCAACACTAACACCATTAGCATTATAGCTTATTGTAACGGGGGTTCCCTCCTCGTTCAAATAAGGAGTATTTGTATCCTGGTCTATTAATTGCAAGCTATCTGAAGAACTTGTCCACCTCCAATCACCATATGAAGCAAAACCTTCAAGAGTTATATCTCTACCAATTTGATATGCGAAATCCCATTCTACACCTTGGTGAAATGCACTCATTGAATTGATGTTTGCCCTAAGTATATCTCCATCAGGAGTCTCAACTCTCAACAAACTATTAAGTGGTCTGTTTTGCCAATCCGTGAAATAAACATTTAAGTTTGAAGAGAAAGGATACTTGCTAAACTTCACACCTAATTCAACCGAATTAATCTTTTCATTTTCAATATTTGCTACAAAATTGTTGCTGAAGTCAATTACATTTCTGAAAACAGGTGTTCTATTTAAGAGACCCAAATTCGCATAGACATCAATCCACTCACTTGCATTTAAATTACCTCCAGCTTTAATTGTGTAACCTGGAATTCTTTTCCAATCTGTGGTTTGGTCTTCTGGAGAAAGAAAGAAATCAGACCTTTTGTAGTCCTGGTATACAGCACTAAGATTTAAGAATGTATTAAATCTATG
The DNA here is from genome assembly GCA_036152255.1 of Bacteroidota bacterium. Taxonomy (GTDB): domain Bacteria; phylum Bacteroidota; class Bacteroidia; order Flavobacteriales_D; family Sanyastnellaceae; genus UBA974. The sequence goes on from JAYZNI010000045.1 coordinate 14,185, forward strand.
AGTCTTGTATTCCAAAAGTGCAAAAGCACCACCCCATCTAACATATGATTCATTGTGATATCCTATAGTATCTCCCACGAAATGCATATGATCCGAGTCGTTTGCATTTTCAGCGTCTACAAAGTAGTGACCACCTAATAGGTCATAAACAGTACTGTAATGTTCTCCTTTATAAGTCCGCCAATCAAGTCCTCCAGAAACAACTAGCTTCTCAGATGCATCGAATCTAAAAGTTGCAAGCGCACCTACCCAATTGTGGTTGTTGTGCATCTTCCTTAAGATTCTTGAACTCTTAACTAATGAGTCACTATACTGTTGATCAATAGGAAGCTGACCAAAAATATTTGGTGTTGTATGGGTGTCGTAAAATTTTTGAAAATCAACCTGACCGTCAGCTGAATAATCTCCAGAACCTAGTTGATTGTCCAATCTAGTTCCACCTCCAACACCATTTGACATATAAAAAGTAGTGTTGATATAAAACTTTTCAGAAGCTCTGAAACTATGTCTCAAAGAATAAAGCGGTTTAAAGTATTTGTTTTGACGCTCGTAAATCCTTTCGCCATTGAGTTCTCCCCAATGAACATTATAAGATGGCCCGTATTCAATTATGCCAGTTGTGTCGATGAAATTGGTTGCAGTCATCTGGTCTTCAAATTCAGATGCTCCAGAATCTGAGTTATAGCCGTATGTAGTGTTTAAGTTGCTATATGCTTCTTGTTCCTCATCAAGAGAAAGAGTTCCATTATTAAATATCTCGTGATATGCTTGGCTGTATGCCACCATTTGGGCGTACTCCTCATCTGTCCCAGTAAATAATTCTCTAGCAAAATCCTTACTGTGTGTTGCTATCCTTTGTTGATATGCTCTTGCTGAATTTTTTGAAGGAGATCCAGTTGCTGTAAAAGAGAGCATATTCTTACCAAATTCCATCTGAAACTTTCCATAGTAAAACCAACTATCTGTAAAGGACTCGTCAGGAAATCCTCCACCTTTTTTATAGCTTCCTGATAGAGTGTAACCATATCCAAAGTGTTCATCTCCTTGCCTTCCACTTGTATGACCTATAGTTGTCCTCGTCGTTCCAAAGCTTGCAAGTTCCTGCTTAACACTAGTGCTTCTTTTATTCTCAATACCTTGAGTGATGATATTTACCGTACCACCAATTGCTGGAAGTGCGAGTTTTGAAGCACCTAGACCACGTTGTACTTGCATGGTTTGGGTTACAAGGTCAAGGCCAAACCAATTATTCCAATACACCCCTCCAGTCTCCATATCATTTACTGGAATTCCGTCGATTAATACACTTACGTTTCTCTGCTTGAAACCCCTGATACTGATGCTCGGGCCGTTGTCGTCTGAGCCTGCTTGAGTTGCATATACTCCAGGAGTTGAGTTTAAAATCATTGGAATTGGTTGTGATCCTAATTCCTCCTGAATTTGGAGAGGTTTAATATTTGAGAATGCCACAGGCGTCTCTCTTTCAATTGCGATATCGGTAACTACTTCTGCTTCTCTAAGTAGTACAGTATTCATCTTAAAATTAACCTCATGAATTTCTCCAGACGATACTTTTACATTCCTACTCATAGGCTCGTAGCCAACGTATGATACTTTTAGCTCATATGTTCCCGGAGTAAGAGTTATTGAATAATTTCCATCAAAGTCTGTAAGTGTTCCTTGGTTTGAATCACCTGCGCCGTAAATAACAGCGGCTTGAATTAAAGGTTCACCTGTAGTGATGTCAGAAACTACACCACGTACAAGTGCAGTTTGGGCTATAGCAAAATTCGAACAGCACAAAAAGGACAGTAATGTAAATAACCTGAAATTTATTTGGGGTAGTCGCAACTCTTAGCGGATTACAACTCTATGAGAGAAAATCGTTCCCTGAGAGTATTTAATGTTCACGAAATAAATACCAGCGTTCCAGTTTGCAGCATCAAAGCTCCAACGACGAAGAACAGTATTGGGTTCAATAGAAGCAACAATTTTTCCAGCAGGGCTGAAGACTTCAATAGTTTCTACATCTGAAAAAGCCTCGATAGTGAATTCTCCAGTAGAAGTTGGATTTGGGTAGATATTAGCTTCAGGAGCTTCGAAAACTTCTAAGATTTCTGTAGAACCGCAATCACAAGAGTGCGTTCCAAGCCCATCCCAAGTATTTACTGGAAGAGTATCCCACTCTAAAAATGTGTTGAATACTAATGGAGGAACACTTACACCATGATTTACTGATGCCTTTCTCCTCAAAGTGTGATTCGATGTAAGCCAAGCAGAAAACGCACCTTCCACATCGACGTACCCATTTTCTGCATCATCAGTCCAAGCAACACCTGGGTCCTCTCCTGGCTTTCCAAAAATATCCACAGGTGTAGTTCCATTCTTAACTAAAACCAAAGCGTCATTTCCATTCATATATGTTGGCGCTGGGTATGGATTGTCTAATTGATCTGCAAGCTGTTGAAGATCTGGGTCACATGCTGGGGATATATTTCCACCACCTAAATCCGTGTCTTCGGTTTGGCCATTAACAAGAACCCAAGTAGTAAGAGGAGGTAATGAACCTATAAGTTGAGTAACATCAGTTGGTGCTCCCTCTCCATTACTCCACCTCTGCAATTCGTAATTAGTAAGATCAATAGTCCCTTCTGTAGGATTGAAAAATTCAAGACATTTATTGTTCCCGGTTCCTTCAACGTATTCTGAGATGAAGAGTTCGCTACAGGGTTCGATTTGGGCTAGAGCTGAAGAAGTTGCAAGAGCAAAAAAAGCAAGGATAGAAAGTAATATTGAACGCATAATTATTGCTTAAGTGTTTAAGAATTCAAAGTTACAAGTTAAGTGTATCTTTATGTCGATGAAAATGAAGTTTTCCTCTATAAAATTTTTGGTTGTTAGTTCCGTGGCAATCACCTGTGGAATTACTCTTTGCAATTACTTGTTTTACAGTGTAGATAATGAAGGAAAGGATCCTTTTATAAAGGCCAAACCTTGGGAAGCGGCTACCTTTAAATGGTCGTATCCAGACGAGGTTTGGGATGTGCATGAAGCTGATGAAGCTCTAAGCTTAGTCCAAAAACATTTCGAAGACATGGAAGAAGCAGGAATTGAGAGGACTATTGGGGGAGATTGGAGATTGGAAGGTCCAGAAAACATTGGAGGAAGATTTAATGCAATTGCAGTTGACCCATTTGATGAGAATAATATGCTCGCTGGCTCATGCGCAGGCGGGTTGTTTAAAACAAATGACGGTGGAGATAATTGGAACCCAGTTACAGATGATATGGCGTGGATGGCAATGGGATCAATCGTATACCACCCAGAGGAAGAGGGAGTTATTTACTTAGGAACGGGGGATCCTCAGATAAGCAGTCACCCTAGACTTGGTAGTGGGGTTTGGCGCTCAACAGATGGAGGAGATAATTGGGAACACCTGGGCTTAGATAGTACACGAATAGTTAGCAAGCTTTTAATTCTTGATGATGAACCAAATATAATTATGGCTGGTACTATGGGTAATCCAGCTATCAGTGGACCAGATAGAGGATTGTATAGAAGTACAGACTATGGTGATTCTTGGACTCAAGTACTTCTTCCTTCTGACTCTGCAGGAATAAACGATATCGCTTACGACGCATCAACAGGGATTATGATTGCTACAGGTTGGAATAGATTGCGTAACTCTACCTACAGTTTGATTACTGGTCCAGAGTCAAGACTCTACCGTTCTGACGACCAAGGCTTAACATGGGACCCAATCCCAAATCCTTGGTTCGATGAATACAGGTGTAGAATAGGACTTGATGAAATAAATGGTAGATTCTATGCTCTTGTTGTTGGAGAGGACATGCAGCTCGACAATATATATATGAGTAATGACGGAGGATTTAATTGGAATCCGATTATCCCTGAATTAAACATTCCAAATAACGCCCTAGGAGGATTTGGATGGTACTTTTCTAGAGTCAGAGTAAATCCATGGAATCAAGAGGATATTACAATCCTTGGAGTAGACCTTTGGAATTCTACAGATGGAGGATTGACTTGGGATTACCTTGCTCCTCAATGGTGGGAATACACTGTTCACGCCGACAAACACGACTTACAATGGATTGGGCCTGAATCATGTGTGATAGCAACAGATGGTGGTCTATACAGAACAGACGACCATGGAGATACATGGTACGACATTGAAAACATAGCAAATTCTCAGTTTTATAGAGTTACTGTAAATCCACATGTACCTGGAAGGTACACAGGTGGAGCCCAAGATAACGGAACTACTTCTGGTTCATACGAGGATCTTACTGGGTGGAATAGAGATAGAGGTGGAGACGGATTCACTCCAATTTACCACCCAATTTTTCCCAACTTAAGAATAGCAACTGTTCAGTACGCAAACTTTGCATATTCTCAAGACCCACAAGATGAAACTGATCTTAATTGGGTGAATATGGAGGATACTGATTACGACGATAGAAATGGTTGGGATTCACCTATTATGATGCACCCAGCAAACCCAAACCACATTTGGACTGGAACTCAAAGGATGTGGAAAATGGAAGGTGGACCTATGGGATATTGGGAGAGCATGAGTGAAGACCTCACTTACAACATTGAACCCGCACTTAGCTATAGGGTAATTTCTTCAATAGCCGGATCTCCATTTGACGAAAATACTCTTGCTGCAGGAACCGCTGATGGTAGAATTTGGGTTACCCAAAACGGAGGAGATACTTGGGAAGAAATGTCTGAGGGACTACCCGATAGATATGTAACCGACATTTACTTCGACCCATACGATGAACACCATATGTTCTGTACAGTAAGCGGATATAGAGATTACGCATACACACCTCACGTTATGAGGGCAGAACTTGGAGGGGCTTGGGAAAGCATTGCAGGCGACCTACCAGAGCACCCAATGAATTCAATTGTTGCATTAGATGAAAGCACTTGGGTAGTGGCATCTGACGCTGGCGTTTTTGCAACTGTGAACTCTGGAGAAAATTGGGAAAGACTGGGTACTTTACCATGGATTCCTGTTTTCGATTTAGAAGTTGATCACGAAATAAATAGGCTTGTTGCCGGAACTTTTGCTAGATCAATTCAAAGTTTCCCGACAGATTCAATTTTAGCAGGCACACCTCCTGTAGTTGACACTTGCACTGGTGATATTGTGATAAATGGAATAATTGACGTAGCAGATGTGATGATGATGCTATCTCAATACGGTTGTGTAGAAAATTGCGAAGCAGACATCACTGAAGATGGTGCCGTTTCTACAAATGATATACTAGCGATTATTGCTTTGTTTGGGCTTCCTTGTTAGAGGTTTAACTCAGCCCTCAATTTCTTAGAAAGAGAAGCAGCTACAAGATCATAGCTATGCTTTAGCAAATCCCAAAACAACCCTGCCTCCACATCGCTCTCAGGCTCAACAGTGTTCCAATGCACCTTATTCGAGTGCCACCCCGGCCTTATTCCTGAGTATTGCTCCCTTAGTTCGACGGCTCTCTCGGGATCGCATTTCAAATTAATCCACTCAAAGTTATCTAAGTCAAATAGGGCGAATATCTTCCCTCCAACCTTGTAAACCAGAGTCTTTTCATCAAAAGGAAAGCCTCTCGTCACACCAGCCCAAGAGCTCAAAATATAATCTATAGTTTCAGGGTCAACTTGATGCATCAATAGGTTGTCTTTGATGATTCAAGGAGTCGATTCATCTCAGCAAGCTCCTCAGGCTTAAAATCTCGCCAAGTTCCTTCTGGCATATCAAGATGCATATTCATGATTCGAGTCCTTTTGAGCTTTTTTACCTCATAGCCCAAATACTCACACATTCTTCTAATCTGTCTGTTTAGCCCTTGGGTAAGGATAATCCTAAATTCTCTTTCACGAATTTGCTCAACAAAACATGGATTAGTTACAGTATCCAAAACAGGAATACCTTTACTCATATCCCTTATGAAATTCCCTTGAATAGGCCTATTAACTTTGACTAGGTACTCCTTTTCATGATTATTTTTAGCCCTAAGAATTTTATTTACAATGTCCCCGTCGTTTGTAAGGAAAATCAACCCTTCGCTGGGCTTATCCAATCTACCAATTGGAAAAATCCTAGAAGGATATCCTATGTAATCAATAATATTATCCTTCTCCCTTTTTGTGTCTGTCGTACACACAACTCCTACAGGTTTGTGAAAGGCCAAATATACCAACTCGTCAACCCCGCCCTTTATCAACTTACCATCAACCCTTACCACATCACCATCTTCAACTTTAGTTCCCATTTCGGGCACTACACCATTAATTGTAACTCTTCCGGCGTCGATTAATTTGTCAGCTGCTCTTCTCGAACAATATCCAGCTTCACTTAAGTACTTGTTAATCCTTGTTGACATTTCGCAAAGTTAAGCGCAACCAATTTGGGATTTATACGTTTAATTTACACATACACGCAAGAAAATTGAAACCATTATATACATTTATAGTTTATAATGTCGATTAAAAATAAAATACTATCAATTGTAATATTTCTGTTTCCAATATTTTGTCTTTGCCAATGTGAGGAATCTATTGAAATTAGCGCATCTTTATCAGGTGGCCAATCAGAGGAGATATTTGTTGAGTTAAATCAAAACATAACCAACATCACATTCAATTTGAATGACTATAATTCGGATGGTTCTTGGATGATTCCAAGAGATTTAATTGTTGAAATATTAGCTCCAAATGGAAATTGCATATCTGGAGAAGGTTTTAATATTCCACCACTAGAAAATTGCATAACTATTGATTGGCCATCTTCTTGGGGTGAAGGCAATGGTCCCCAAAATTTGGATGGTAATCATTCACATTCTATCGCTATACCTGACAATCACCTATATGGAGATGGAATTTGGCATTTTCTAATTAAAAATGGACGTGAAAACGGCAACAATAATGAGGCCCATTATAATTTAGAAATAATACTTGAAAATACAGAAGGATGCACAAATGAACTTGCCGAAAACTATAATGAATTTGCAATTTGTGATGATGGAAACTGTTTAACTGCAAGTTCTAATATCTGCGAGGCTGAAGTAAATTTCACTTGGGTGCTAGATAACGATTGGTGCGAATCATGGTGTAAAATTTTTGATAACGATGGAAATATAGTTGCTGGGTATTTTTCTGCATGTCAAAATCAAGGTTGTGCTGCTTGCGATATGGACGATTTATACACTTGGTATGGTGAAGACGTAGCGGCGTCTTTTAACAATGAAACTTATATTATTTCACAAAATTACATTTTCCCTGAGGGTGAATACTTTATAGAAATGTTTGATGGATATGGTGATGGATGGAGTGATAATCCAACAGGAGGAATTGATGCGTTTGTAATTTCAGGAAATATAGATTACAGTATTGATTTTACAAACGGTTATTTGACCAATGGTTTCTTCACTTTATCATGTGAGCCAGGTGAAGGATGTACAGATGAAATTGCTTGTAACTATGATTCAAATGCAATAGTTGATGATGATTCATGTCTGTACTTTGATGAATGTGGTATTTGTGATGGAGATGGTATACCAAATGGAGAATGTGATTGTTTTGGAAATACATTGGATGCAATTGGAGTTTGTGGTGGAAACTGCAATGAAGACAATAATGGCGACGGCATTTGTGACGATTGTATAGGAGACATTGATGAATGTGGAATATGCAATGGACCTGGTGCTATTTACGGATGCGGTTGTAATGAAATCCCTGAGGGTGATTGCGACTGTGAAGGAAATATTCTAGATGCAATTGGCGAATGTGGTGGTGATTGTGATTTTGACCAAAATGGAAACGGAATTTGTGATGATGAAGAGGTTTTAGGTTGCGTGGACCCTACTGCATGTAACTTTAACTCTGAAGCAACTTCTGACGATGGGTCTTGTGATTTCTGTTCTTGTATTAGTGATGAAGACTATACTTTAACTATTGAATCTTCTGTGCCAACCGTAGCAGCTGGCACAACTTATAGGTTCTATATCAATATGGTTAATCCAACAGACCATATGAGTGCTGTGGTTGGCAATAATGACCTACCTCTCTTAATTAGTACTCCAGAAGGAGCATTTAACACCCCTATTAACTCTAGTTGGAATGCAGAAGGCATAAACCCTAATTTCATTCCATTTTTCCCTGAACTAGTTGACGATAGCTATGCTACGATAGGTTTAGATGTTTCAACTAGTATGGCTGGAATCTTAGGTGCTGATGCCCCTGGTCTTGTTGAAGATACTTCACAGCCTATCACAACATACTTCATGGAACCATACACAACTGAAATTAATGTTACTTCAGTAATTGGAGCTTCATATTACGTGACAAATGGAGCAGTAAATGGTTTGCCCGATGAGAATAATCGTGTTCTTATCATGCAGATTACCACAACTGGTTCTTTAAGTGGATTGATTAACTATCAAATATTTCCAGAAGGTATCGGTGCGAACGCGTTGATTAAATCTGTTGAATTCTCTGGCGTTGGAACTTTTGGTGAAGAAGTCGGTGGCGAAGACCTTTGCGGATGTAATGATACTACAGCATGTAACTATAACCAAAACGTAGTTTACAACGACGGCTCATGTCTTTACAATGATGTATGTGGCATATGCGACGGTCCCGGAGCTATATACGAATGTGGATGTGCAGACATTCCCGATGGAGACTGTGACTGTAATGGTAATCAGCTTGACGCTCTTGGTGAGTGTGGAGGCGACTGCCTAGAAGATCTAGACGAAGACGGAGTATGTGACGACGTGGACGACTGTGTCGGAGAGTACGACGAGTGTGGGGTGTGTAACGGTCCCGGAGCTATATACGAATGTGGATGTGCAGACATTCCCGATGGGGATTGTGATTGTGAAGGCAACGTTCTAGATATTATTGGAGAATGTGGAGGGGATTGCACTGAAGACCTTGACGAAGATGGGGTGTGTGATGATGAGGAAATTTATGGATGCACTGATGTATTAGCATGTAATTACGATCCAAATGCAACTGAAGAAAACGGCCTTTGTAGTTATGATTGCTACGGATGTGTAGATCCAATGGCTTGTAATTTTAATGAGGAGGCTACCATTGATGATGGTGGGTGTATAATGCCTGGAGATCCGTGTGATGACGATTTGGCCTATACAGAAGATGACTTCTTACAATCTGATTGCTCTTGTAATGGATATGGATGTACTGATTCTGATGCCTGCAATTTTGTAGAGGGTGCGCTTACGGATAACAGTATGTGCAATTATGTAGGCACTTTCAGCATCACTGGCTCTCTTTCTTCAAATACAGACATGATTGTAGAATACTCATATCCTAATACTTCAGGCAGCATTTACGAATGGACAATTATTGGCGGCGACATTATAGATGGCGAGGGCACGTCAACTGTTGAAGTTGTGTGGTGGGGTGATTTTGAAGGCCAACTCTGCGTAGTAGAAACTAATGAAGAGGGTTGTTCTGGAGATCCTGCTTGTATAGATGTTACGATTATTAATAGCATAGTAGAGATTGGTTCCGCGATGATGAATATCTACCCAAATCCAGCAAGGGATATCCTAAATATTGAGCTTAATGGCCCAAACTATATTCAGATGTTCGATCTGTTAAGTCGTGAGGTTTGGGCTGGGATAATTACTGATGTAGGCCAAATCGACTTAAGGTTACTCGAGCGTGGCGTCTATTTAATCAGAGCAAATATTGATGGCGTGTACGCTATTGAGAGGGTTGTTGTACACTAAACCTTTACGGTTAGGAAATCTGTAAATCTCGTTGTGTAGCAAGGGGAAAGTCGTTCTCGTCTTAGACGCCATTTTCTGTCGAATCCTTGAACTGCTAAGCGTACCTTATCTCTACCTAGCTTGGAATTGATCTCGTCTATGCTTTGCATTAAGTCTTGACGACGCGACCTGTCGACAGAATCGAAAAGGCCTAATTGCACTTGTGTGTCAGGTACTATACCACCAACCATTACACCCGCCTTTTTGTAGGCGCACAATGGTCGGTAAATTTCCTTTAGAAGCTTAATGGCAGCAGCGACTATTTCTATATTGTCACTGGTGGGAACGTCGAGTTTGAGGGTCCGGGAATTGTTGTACTGAAAAGCGTTTGGCTTAAATGGATTGGTATGTACGAAAGCCGTTACCGTGGTGCAACAGCTCCCCTCCTTCCTAAGCTTGGTTGCGCAGTTGACGGCGAAGGTTCCCACAGCTTCTTTTAGCGCCTCGTAGGTTTCCACTTCTACTCCAAACGACCTTGCTGTCCTGATATTTTGCTTGCGCGGCACCACCTCGTTCACTGGGGAGCAAATGATACCCTGGAGCTCCTCTTGCAAGCGAACGCCAGTTACGCTGAAATTTTTGCGAACCCAACCGCTATGAGCATGCGTTAATTGCAGAGCAGATTGTATACCAAACGATTTCAGCTTAGCTGCCGATCTATGTCCTATACCCCAAAGGTCACCAACATCACAATTGCACAAGGCGTTTTCAATCTCTTCACGCGTTTTAAGGGCGTGTACGCCACCTGTCGAGGGAGTCTTTTTGGCTATTCTAACGGCAACCTTTGCTAGGGTCTTTGTAGGTGCCAAACCTATTGACACAGGTATACCCGTCCACTTGGTAATCTTAGACCTCAAAACCCGAGCCCTTTCCTCAGCAGCAGGTCCCTTAAGGGTCAGGAATGCCTCGTCAATGGAGTAGATCTCGAGTTCGTCGGCTTCGGGTTTTATGCATTCCATCACGCGTCTAGACATATCACCGTATAAGGCGAAGTTGCAAGAGAAAACACTTACTCCATTGCGCTCAAATAGCTTGTCATTTTTGAATGCTGGTGAACCCATTTTAATACCTAGGTCCTTTGCCTCGTTGCTTCGGGCTATAACACATCCGTCGTTATTTGAAAGTACCACGACGGGCTTGCCTTCTAGGTTTGGTCTAAAGACACGCTCGCAAGATGCGTAAAAATTATTGCAGTCGACGATTGCTATCACACCTTGTGGATTACGAATGTTACAACGCCCCAAACCTGAAAAGTAGAGCCCTCCGCCACCTCCATGGGTTTGAGGCGAGAGTTCTCTGGAATGAGGTAGAGTGTGTCGTCTATTATGTCCACGCGCTTCACAGTAAACTCTCCGTCTATAACGGCTAAAACTATGCTGCCCCTGTCGGGGGTTAGCGAACGATCAATTAGAATGACGTCGCCGCTTTGGATTCCGGCGCCAACCATGGAATCACCCTCTACCCTAACGCAAAACGTAGCCGAAGGGTGTTGAATTAGGTATGAACTAAGGTCGAGATCGAGGTCCATATGGTCCTCAGCTGGAGATGGGAAACCAGCGGGAACTGCACCGTCAAAAAGTTGTACGGAGCCGAAGTCGACACCCCTTACGGGACATATTTTAAGCTTATTTCCCATTTGTTATCGTTTTACATTTGATTCGCACGGATCTCACGTGGTGGAACTTTAAGTAACTTAAATTATTGCTGAATAGCCACTCTCTTAGTATAGAATTTACCCCCGGAGTTTATCATAACAAGGTCGATTCCGGGGTTTAGTTTGTCCACACTGATGGTAGTAGCCGTAGATGTAATATTACGAGACATTACAACTTGGCCAGATATAGATACTATGCTTATTGATGCCTTCGAAGATAGTTCTTTAAACACTAAATTCAATTCTGAAGTAGCTGGGTTGGGGAAGAGAATCAAGCTATTAGATTCTAAATCTTCAACTAATGAATGTGCGTCATTACTTGCATTAAATGTTGGACCTTGGAATACGAAAGCTCCAGTGCCATTTGGTACTCTTGCGTAACCCATGTCGTCTTCCGATGCTGTGAAGTCGGTTTGGTCGACAATGTATTCTTCTGCAGTGCTCAAGTAAAGAGACTCACCAGAGCCAGAAAGTTTAAAATTCGCGTGCAAATCGCCTTGAGAGCCATCCTCATCAGCCCAAACTATCAAGTAACTACCAGCATTAATTGTAGTCCCTGCTGGAAACTCCCACTTGTCCATATTCCAAGGATTATCGGTTAAATGCCACCCACTTATATCCACATCACTATTGGTCAAATTATAGAGTTCAATCCAATCGTCATACTCACCTGCCTCATCGGCCTCTGTCATAGAATTCTTACTCATAAGCTCATTAATAGCAATCTGAGGACTCTCAATAACTGGTGAGTCTACAGTGTAGTAATATGTATCGTGTTCAGCACCTGCTGGCATGTATGCCCTAGTGCCAACATCATTTCCTCCAACTGCCTCTATGTAGAATCGAACGACTGAACCAACTGGTGCAGGAGGTATTAAAGCTGAATACAACCCATCACCCTGGGAATCCATTTCTATCGTGTTAAACAATCCATTTACATCAGTACTATAGAAAAGATTAACCGCATCAATTCCTGCCTCATAACTAGCATGTGCAGTAATTGTTACCGAAAGATCTGGCTCAGGGCTAGCCCAACCCCCATTTGAACTCTCCATCTCAACTGAATTAATAGTTGGAGGATTCACGTTTAATGCTGGTGCATTTGCTAAGTGGTTATACCTAGTTTCGATTATATGTAATAACTCATCAGTTTCATTATTGAACTGGCCAAAAGAGTAAATAGCATGAGGGTCATTTTGGACCATCCCACTAATGAAATCAGACCAATAGTTAATCATTGGATAGATATTCTCAGGGTTTATCTCCTCTAACATCACTCTGTAATGTGCCAAATATCTTTGGCGTATCTCAGGAACTTGTAATAATCTGTGAAGCAATGGATAATTTTCATCGTTTGCATTGTAGAAAGGTCCCCATGTAGCGTTCTGCTCCATTAAAACTGTATTACCATCGTATTCTAAAGGCACCATTCTACCAGTTTCCTCTTCATAGAAAACATGGTAGTCCATTTTTCCCTTATGAATATATCCATCGTCATCTGCAAATACATTTTCAGCAGCTAAGAACCACAAAGCTCTATCTATATCCATTACTAAATTCAGTTGATTGTATAACTGATCTAACGGAGTGTTTTCTAGAATATCACAAGTATGTACGAGCATATCCCAAGGGTGGTTAATACTAGACATTTTTAACGTATAGTACTCTTGGTATTCTGTTGTGTCTGAGCCGTGGTAGTTTAATGCAGCAGTGCCATCACCCCAGTTTGGGCCTCCACCTCCACCACCTGGTCCACCTCCACCACCTGGTCCGCCGCCACCACCGGGACCGCCACCACCACCGGGACCTCCAGATCCCTCAGGTGAGTCAGCGCGCCAACGTGCGCCAGAACTATCCATAAACCACTCATCAAGGAATTCAGAGTTGGTTTGTTGGACATTGGTGTAAATACCCCAATCCTCTCCGTTTATATGAAGATTTATGAAACAACTTGCAGCAGCAGGAATGTGCTTGCGTATTACTTTTTGAAAGATGAACTCTCTTAGCCAAGTAGGGTCAAAATAACCACATGCAAAGTTTAAAGACTCGTAACCCAAAAGATCTTGGGATGAATCGTATTCATCCATCGTAATGTTAAATGACTTCTTGTCTGATTCATTCATGAAGTAAGAGGTTTGGCCTTTATACCTAGCTCCAACTTCTGGGTATTCTACCCCATTAACAGTAATAGTAGCAGGAATTGCTACGGCATCGTCATAATTCTGTTCAAGTTGCTGCTCGTAATTCGATTGATCGAACTGCAGGTAAATATCGAGCACCTGAGTATCGTCATAAAGCCCATCGAGCTCTACACCTCCGATAGTAAGTCTATGCTCCTCTTCATTAAGAATCCACTGTAATGGTAGATTTTGAGATAAAACAGAAATTGATAAAAAGTTTAGAGCCGTTAGAAGTAGAATGTTTTTTTGCATCATAACAAGAATCAGAGAATTGTGTTAAAGGTAGCTATAGATTTTAGGCTTGGCATATAGTTTGTTCATTTAACAATATGAAAAAATTAATTTACTTTTTAGGTTTAGTAATTCCTATAATTTTTATCAGTTGCGATTCAAATGATGAAGAACACAATTGCGATTTGACGGCTCAAGGTGTGGTAAGAGATTACACAGGATTCGATGGTTGTGGGTTTCTAATCGTCAACGATTCTTTGACATTTGAAGTTTTGAATTGGGATGAAATCAACCTCATTCCAGAGGACGGAATGGAGATATGCTTTAATTATGAAGTCAAGCTTGAGGAAGCTTCTATTTGTATGATAGGAGAAATTATTTGGCTTACAGATTGTCAGATTTTAGAATAGTAAATTCAGACTTTAGGCCAAAAAAACGGCGCCCACTCCGGAGCGCCGTTTCAATTTCTAAAAGTTCAATTACTTCACAACTTGTATTGCGCTAGTACGAACTTCACCTTTTTTAGAAACTCTAACTAAGTAAGAACCAGCGTCAAGGTCGCTAATGTTTAGTTGAGTATTAAGCTCAGTAGCAACAGTAGAAACTACAGTAGCACCAAGTAGGTCAATTAACTCGATAGAAGCACCAATTTCTGTAAGCTGAACGTTTACAATGTCACTAGCAGGAACTGGATAAACACGATATTCTACTACAGCCTCATCAATCTCATTCGCACAATCAACATGATTTAAACCATATCCAGATAAGGTTGTATCAAGAATATTCTGATCCATAGGCCAAATATCTTGCTCAACAATTGCTCCACTTGGATCAATTAAAATAAATGTTGGATATGCTTGAATCCCGTAAGCAGAATGGACAGGTCCACCGCCACCTGATGTTCCAGATGCAGCGGGAGCAGGATTAGCTCCAGCATTTTGATTTTCAAAATCTAAAACCTGTTGTTCGGTTCCTTCGTATTCAATAGCTAAGAATACAACATCACCTGAATTACACCCATACATATTGAAATTTGCGGAAAAATCATCTGCTAAAGACGCACAAGGTCCACACCAGTAGGCAAAGAAGTCAACACAAACATATTTTCCGTCGTCTAAGTAATCAAATAATGTGTGAGATTGACCGTTTAAATCAGTAACGGTAAAATCTACTGCCTGAGTCAATGGAGTTTGTGCTTGAAGCATAAAAGTCATTGCCAATGCAGAAAGGAATAGAGTAACTTTTTTCATCGCAAGTGGTTTAATATGTTATCGCAAGGTAGTTACTATATTTTAATCAACCTGTTAGAATAGAGACTAACTACATAGTTTGAAGAAAAAGCAGAATGATTTTAAGGTTTAATTATTTGTATAGAGAATATGGTTTATTAAATATCTGTTGGCTAACTCTGAAATAATCAGACAATTGCCTAATTGATTTTTTTGAAAGACCTTTTTTATAGTTGAGGATTTTAGAAACTGTTCCTTTTGACACATTCAAAATCCCAACTAAATCTTTAGCCTTGAGATTATTTTCAGTCATTAACAATTTTAAGAGCTTTACAGGATCATCTGCATTAGGAATTTTTTTAGACGATTCCCAGTGAGTGATTAATAATTGAAGTAATTCAATCTCATCACCTGCATATTGAGAAGGAAGAGAGGCCAAAACTTGACAGTACTCTCTGTACTGTCCATCAGTCTTGATGACCTTGTATTTTAATATAAACGGTCTGTTTGAGCGCATCTGAGCTGCATAGTAGCAACTAAGATACAAAAGTTTCACAAAGTGAAACTAATTGACTAACTTTGATGCCCACCAAGCCAATCCTACAACCAACACTCCTACTC
>JAYZNI010000046.1:0-12017 GCA_036152255.1 Bacteroidota bacterium
TTCACCAGTTAAGTTAAGGGTTTTTACAGATTTTTCATAGCCCATATACGTTGCTGCTATGTCTATTGAACCTGAAGCTTTTGTTGTGAATTGAAAATACCCTTCAAAATCTGTAAATGTTCCATCGTTCACTCCATCTAAATAAACTGAAGCTCCGATCACGCCAATAGATGAAGACTTGTCGAGGACACGTCCTTTGATTTTGGTATGGGCTAGGGTCTCAAAAGAAAAAAGTAAGAGGGCAAACAGGGCAAGCGAAAGTCTGGGCATTTAGTTTTTATTAGATCGATTCCTAATTTATGACCAACGCCCATTTAAATTCAAGTACTCTGCAATTTGAATTGTGTTTGTAGCTGCTCCCTTACGGAGATTGTCACTCACAATCCAAAGGTGTAGGGCACGAGGATTGCTTAAGTCGCGTCTGATTCGACCTACGAATACTTCATCCCTGTCTTTTGCATTTAGTGGCATTGGATAAACATTGTTCGAAGGGTCATCTTCTACAATTACGCCAGGGAACTTTGAGAGTGCATTCCTTACGTCGCCTAGTTCAAAGTCCTTGCTGAATTCAAGGTATACAGCTTCACTGTGTCCTCCATCAACTGGCACTCTCACTGCAGTACAACTCAATTGTATGCTGCTATCACCCATGATTTTCTTTGTCTCGTGATGTACCTTCATCTCTTCACGAGTGTACCCATTCTCTTGGAATTCATCACAATGAGGCAGGCAATTCATATCAATATTATGAGGATAAACCTTCTCTGCATCTACACCTGCTCTTTCATCTTCAAGTTGATTTAAAGCAGCAGCTCCTGTACCTGTTACACTTTGGTATGTGTTTACAACCCCCCTCTCAATATTGTACAAATCATGAAGAGGTTTTAAAGCCATAAGCAATTGCATTGTTGTACAATTGGGATTTGCTATGATCATATCCTCTTCCGTCAAAACAGCACCGTTGATTTCTGGAATAACTAGTTTGTAGTTTTCGCTCATTCTAAATGCAGAGCTGTTATCTACTACTACCACTCCATTGCTTGCAAATTTGGGCACCCACTTTGTGCTTATTGCGCAGCCTGCTGAGAATAAGGCCAAATCTAAATACATTCCTAACGCCGTCTCGATCCCCACAACTTCAACTGAATCGCCATTGAAATCGATAGTAGTACCTATTGATTTCGCCGATGCTACAGGCACGAGTTTTTCTACTGGAAACTTCCTCTGCTCCAAAACTTTTAGCATTGTTCTACCAACCATTCCAGTTACTCCAATAAGTGCTACAGTAAGACTTTTCATGGATTTCAATTTGCTACAAAGGTAAGAATTTCACGAGCTTGGACATTTGATATACTCGCAGTTTGACAAGAGTTATTAAGAGTATGAAGTTTGTCTAATGAACTATGTATCTGCAATATTAATTGTGTCTTTTTACTGGATCGTTGATTTGAGAAGATGTTATTTCCAGAGAAAATGAAATAATGATTTAGGATGGGGAAAATTCTATTCACGTTGATTATAAAGCAGTTCTTTGTAGAGTAAATCAATTAGGAAAATCCTTTTCCAAGAGGTTAATAATCTTAGTGTCTGAGTAAATTGCAATCATGTTTGAAGGCAATACAATTCAAAATTCTGAAGCACCAGAAATACTATTGTTTTGTATTGCTTTAGCAATCATTGGATTAGTTGTATGGATTAGGCAGAGATTCTTAAAAGAGTGGAGACTTGCAGACTATTTAATCTTCAATATCAATCGAATTTGGCAAAGGGGGGCTGACGAAGTACCACAAGCAGAAGGTATCATGATAAATCACCTAGTAGGGATTTTGTCACTTGCTACAATTGGTTGGTTTGAAATACAGTTTTATTATGCATTTGAAATAGCAGCAGCAATTGTTTTTGCCAGGCAACTGATGTTCAGGGTTATGAGCTTAGTCCCAAGAATTTCTAACCTAGGAAATGAACACAACATCATAGATAGATTGTGCAGATTATGGATGTCTGCAGGGATAGGGTTAGTTGCATTAACCCTTGCCATGCTCCCTTATCCTGATATTTTTCATTCATTTATTCTATTCAGTTGTGTTTGGGCTATATCTATAGTGTTTAGATGGATAAGAGTGTTTCAGTCTGCAAATAGACTTTTAAATAGTATTTCCTACAGTTTTTTGTATCTTTGCGCCCTTGAAATCTTCCCCGTTTTGGCATTCGTAAAGCTTATGAGTGTCTCAACAAAGTGGATTTAGAGTAAAGAAAGCATGGCAAAGAAGAAGATTAAAACTATCCTCATCTCACAGCCTAAACCGGCAACAGAGAAGAGCCCATATTTCGATCTTGCAGACAAGATGAAGTTGACGATTGATTTTCGTCCTTTCATTCACGTTGAAGATGTCGATGTCAAGGATTTCAGAACTCAAAAGGTTGATATTTCAAAGTATACAGGTGTGATTCTTACTTCAAGAATGGCAGTAGATCATTACTTCAGAATGGCCAAGGAAATGCGTTTTGAGGTGCCTACTGACATGAAGTATTTCTGTCTTAGCGAAAGCACTGCATTCTACCTTCAGAAGTATGTTGTTTACCGCAAGAGAAAGATTTTCCACGGCCAGGTAAGAATGCCTGAATTGATTCCTATTATTAAGAAGCATAAGAAGGAGAAATTCTTACTTCCTTGCTCTGATTTACTAAAACCTTCAATTCCAGCTGCACTTGATGAAGTCGGTATCGACTACAATAAAGCAGTAATGTACAAGACTGTATGTTCTGACCTGAGTGATCTTAGTGATGTGAAGTACGATGTGCTCGTGTTCTTTAGCCCAAGTGGTATTGAATCATTATTTAAGAATTTCCCAGATTTCGTTCAAGGGGATACACAGATTGCCACGTTTGGCCCTACAACAGCAAAAGCAGCAAAAGCAGCAGGATTGAGAATAGACATAGACGCGCCTACTAAAACTGCGCCATCTATGACTATGGCAATTGAGCAGCACATTAAAGCTAGCTAAGGTTATCTTGCGCATTACATGGCGCATTGCAGACATACTTACGGAAAAGATCAAAGACTCAAAAGCGTATCAACGCTCGATAGAGTTTTTGCTGAGGGAGAGAAAATAAAAGCCTTTCCCATTCTTGCTCGCCATACGGAAAGCAAATTCGAGGCAGAAGTCCCATTTCAAGTTGCTACGACAGTAAGCAAAAGGAGATTTCGAAAGGCTGTTTCTAGAAACCGCATCAAAAGATTGATGAGAGAAGCGTGGAGGTTGGAAAAACACAGGTTGGAAGAAAATTGGTCAAAAGGAGATAAGCAAGGTGCGTTAGTATTAATCTACGTCGGGAATGAAATTCCGACATTTGAAAAATGTGCAAATACGATCAGCAGAATCGTTGACGTTCTACTGAAGAATCAAGCAAAAGGATGATAGGAAAAATAAAATCAAAGTTGTGGGTTTGGGCTATTGCTCTTTTAGGAGTAGCTGGCATTTCTCTTACTGAAAATTCAATAAAACAAGATTTTTTCGAGATGTCAAAACAACTCGAGATAATGACTTCAACATTTAGAGAATTAAACATCTATTACGTAGATCCTCTTTCGCCTGGCGAGTTAGTTCACATAGCTATTGATGCCATGCTAAAGTCACTTGATCCATATACCATCTATTATCCAGAGGAAAAGATGGAAGATGTGAGGTTTATTTCAACTGGTGAGTATGGAGGTATTGGAATTACTTTAAAGGAAAAATGGGACGGCAAATACATTATTGCCGATATCCTTGAAGGTGGACCAGCTGAAGAAGCTGGGCTTAAAATTGGAGATGAGTTAATTAGCATAAAAGGACGTAGCATAGAAGAAGAAGGAATTGATCTTATCTCAGACCAAATCAAAGGAACTTCAGGAACT
Organism: Bacteroidota bacterium; assembly: GCA_036152255.1. Taxonomy (GTDB): domain Bacteria; phylum Bacteroidota; class Bacteroidia; order Flavobacteriales_D; family Sanyastnellaceae; genus UBA974. The sequence continues at coordinate 3,899 of JAYZNI010000046.1, forward strand.
GAAGTTGAAATAGGTGTACTAAAGATGGGTGAGCAATCACCTTCAACTGTAACACTTGTTAGAGAGAAAATAAAGCGTCCAGATATTCCTTATCACGGAATGATTAGCGATAAAACTGGATACTTAATTCTCGACAAATTCACTAAGACTTCTTCGGCAGAGGTGAAGAAATCACTAATCTATTTGACTGATTCGCTAGGTGCAGAGAACATCGTGTTTGACCTAAGAGGAAATGGTGGAGGTCTACTAAGAGAGGCCGTTAATATTGTCAACTTTTTTGTTCCCAAGGGCACAAAAGTTGTAGAAATGAGAGGTAAAACTGAAGCATGGAATAAGAGCTATGCAGCATTGAGAAGACCGCTTATTAAAGACATTCCTCTTGCAATTTTGATTGATGAAAGGTCAGCGTCGGCTTCTGAGATTGTATCTGGAGCTATTCAAGAATTGGATAGAGGAGTTATTGTTGGAAATGAAAGCTTTGGAAAGGGATTGGTACAGCAAACTAAGGATTTGGCCTATGGATCAAGGATGAAGATTACAGTGGCTAAATACTACACTCCAAGTGGTCGCTGCGTTCAAAGGCTGCACTACGGAGATAGAGATGAAGAGGGCAATGCTACTGTTGCTGCTGATTCAACACTAAAAGTATTCTACACCACAAACGGAAGGCCTGTACTTGAGGGTAGAGGAGTCTTCCCAGATGTTGAAATAGAACCTCGTTACTTTAGCTATGTCTTAGATGGGTTAATGAGCAATGACGTTTTGTTTGATTTTGCAATTAGTAGGAATCTGGTAATTGAAAATCCATCTGAGTACGTTTTGGCCGATGAAGATTGGGAGGACTTCATCGCCTTCGTTGAATCTGAATTTACAGGCACAGAAAGAGACGAACCCTATCAAGCTGTATCCCAAAGCCTAACTGATGTACTTGAAAAGGCACTCGAAGAGGATGGTCTTTTAGAATCGAATCAAGAAATTCTGAGCTCTTTAGAAAATTCAATAGCACCAAATATTAGAGAAGATCTTATCAGAAACGAAGAAGAAATAAGAAAGGCTCTCGAGGAGGAAATTGTATTCCAAAAGGCAAACACAACGGGACTATTCGAATACCAACTCCCTCGCGACCCAAATGCAATTAAGGCTATTGAACTACTAGAATCTGGTGAGTATAAAAACATCCTTCTTGGTCAAGGCGAGTAAAATACAAGCAGCTGGATTATTGGTAACGGTAGCCAGTTTAACCTGGTCTCCGTTTGGCACAAGTGTAGGTGTTGGGTTACTCGCTCTAAGCTGGATTGTAGCGCTAGTCACTAAAACAGCTGCCAAGCCCAAAAACAAAATACTTCCCTTTGGATTAATCGTGGGATTTGTTTGGTGTGCCTTAGGAATTTTATGGAGTTCAAATATTATTGAAGGATTAATCGTAGCTAAAATAAAGTTACCCTTACTAATTGTCCCGCTATCTCTTTGCTTCGTTCCTCGTGACAATTCCCATGACAAGCTCATCGCTTCTACTTTTATTGTTTCAACGTTTACAGCAGCAATTGTTGGAATTGTATGGGGAAAGTATGTCGACGCTGGTAATTTTTCGCCATTTATTTCTCACATAAGGATGGGGCTGATTCTCGCTCTAGGGACAGGCCTTTTACTGCTGACTAATAGATGGAAATTTGCTGCCCTATATATAATTGTGGCCTTGGTTGAAGTTTGGCATACGCGATGTGTCACAGGTTTGGGAATGATAGCTTTTGCCATCTTATTTGGGATTGCTAACCAATGTTTTCCTAAGTACCGAACTGCATCAATTTTTAGCGCATTTGCTTCTCTAATTTTAATTTCTATCGCTGCCTTTTTCTCAATGATGCCCTCTGATTTTGAAGGCCAAACCCCAAGCAAAACTCCCTGGGGAGGGATTTACACTCATTATCCTGAAAAGCATTTGGAAGAAAATGGACATAAGGTTTGGGTTAACATCGCATCAGACGAAATGAGGGTAGAATGGAATTTAAGAAGCTCTATTCCTTTCGATTCACTAGACGCGACTGGCCATAAAATTGAAACAACCTTAATTCGTTATCTCACTTCAAAGGGCAAGCCCAAAAATGGATTAGAGGTTAAAAACCTCACATCAGAAGAAATAGAATTTGTAGAAGCAGGCCACACGTCAATAAGAATGTCCACCCATAGCGGTCTCAGCTTAAGAATTGACGATTTAAAATTCGAAATAGGAAATTATCTAGATGGTGGAAGCCCTGACGGTAATTCTGTCACGATGAGATTTGAGTCATCTAAGGCAGCTCTGCACATTCTAAAAACAAAGGGCCCAAAAGTATTATTAATGGGCGTGGGTACTGGTGATATATACGATTCCCTGAACAATGCCTATCTAGAAACTGAATCTAGATTATCTGAAAAATTTTGGAAGCGAACTCACAATCAATATTTAGCCTGGTGGGTAGGTTGCGGATTTGTAGGATTAGCGCTTTGGTTTTTGGCGCTTTACGGATCTTGGAATAATCCCGGTGCAATTTCTAGGTTAGCATGGTGGATAGTCGCTATCTCTTGCATTGCAGAAGACACTCTAGAAACACAAGTTGGAGTTACATTTGCTGTTCTTGCACTTGTGGTTTTTAATCATACAGTTAAAAAGTAATTAATGGAAAAGCTTACAGCAATTATTCCTACGTTTAACGAAGAACACAATATTGTTGATGCTATCAAATCCATCGATTTTGCTGACGAAATCCTAATTGTAGATTCTTTTAGTACAGATAAGACTCTAGAACTAGCGAAACCCATTTCCACAAAGATTATTCAGAGGGAATACGAGAATTCTGCATCCCAAAAAAACTGGGCAATCCCTAAGGCAAAGCATGAATGGATCTTGCTATTAGACGCGGATGAAAGGGTTACCCCGGAACTCAAAGAGGAGGTAATCAACACCCTTAAATCAAACCCAAGCGAAAGTGGGTTTTGGATGTACCGAATGAATCACTTTATGGGCAAGAGGGTCTATTTCAGCGGATGGAGGGGTGATAAAGTTATAAGGCTGTTTAAGCGAGACGAATGTCGATATGAACCACTTCATGTACACGCTGAAATTATAGCTGATGGAAAGGTAGGGTGGATGAAGAACAAGCTTTGGCATAATACATTCATCTCAAGAGAGGCGTTCCACAACAAATTGGTTAGATATGCGAAGTGGCAGGCAAAAGACTACGATAAAAAAACAAAGTGGATTACTCCATTCCACACAATCGTTAAGCCTATTGTACGATTTCTTAAACACTACATCATTCAATTAGGCATACTTGATGGAAGAGTTGGGTTTATAATCTCTGTGTACCAAGGAAATGCAGTTAGAATGCGCTACCAATATTTGCGAGAATTAAGAAGAAACATAAAAACTAGGGAGAATTAGTGGGTATTGTGTGGAAAACCTAGATTGGTAAGGCTCGCTAGAGACTTTAGATTTGTCTTTTATGAATGTCCTGTTAATTGGCTCGGGTGGTCGCGAACACGCGATAGCTTGGAAAATATCCCAAAGCTCACTTTTATCAAAGCTTTACGTTGCTCCTGGTAATGCAGGAACAGAAACTTTGGCGAATAACGTCGACTTAGACCAAATGGATTTTCCATCGATAGGCCGATTTATACGCAAGCACGACATCAACATGCTTATTGTTGGTCCTGAAGCTCCACTCGTTGAAGGAATAATCGACTTCTTCCAAGACTCGAACAAATTTGAGGGTCTTGTTACAATTGGTCCTAGGAAAGCTGGAGCAATGTTGGAAGGGTCTAAAGATTTCGCAAAGGAGTTTATGTTGAGACATAATATTCCCACAGCAGATTACGCAACTTTCACAAGTACCAACGTTAAGGAGGCCAAAGCTTTCCTTGAAAAACGAACTCCTCCATATGTAATCAAAGCTGACGGGCTTGCTGCAGGTAAGGGGGTTATCATCACTTCAGATCGCGCTGAGGCTGAAGCAACTCTTGATGACATCTTGCTAGGAAATCAATTTGGAGAGGCTGGTTCTAGAGTTGTAATTGAACAATTTATGGAGGGTATTGAAGTAAGCTACTTCGTTGTTACTGATGGAGACGCATATCGCATCCTACCTTCTGCAAAGGATTACAAGAGAGTTGGAGAAGGAGATACGGGGCCAAACACTGGCGGCATGGGCGCCGTAAGTCCAGTTCCTTTCGTAGATGCAGAATTCCACACTAAGACAGTAAACCAAATCATCATCCCTACTATCAAGGGACTCAAAGAAGATAAAATTCCATTTAACGGCTTCATCTTTATAGGGCTCATGAAAGTTGGTAGTGATCCATATGTAGTTGAGTACAATACTCGTTTAGGTGATCCAGAAGCTGAAGTTGTACTGCCAAGAATTAAAAGTGATCTTCTCCATATGTTCGACTCTTTAGGGTCGGGAATGTTGAGTGAGTACGACTTGCAAATTGACGACAGAGCTGCGACAACAGTTATATTAACTTCAGGTGGATACCCTGGCTCTTACGAAAAAGGGTTGAGCATTACTGGACTAGATAATAAACCAGATCCAAAAGAGGGAATAGTGTTCCATGCAGGCACAAAGACTTCAAGAGGAAAGTTGCATACAAATGGTGGCCGAGTAATCGCTTGTACAGGCCTTGGAGCAAATCTTGAAAGAGCTCTACAAAGAAGTTATAAGATTGCCGAAACTATTGACTTTGGCAAAAAGCAATACCGTAAGGATATTGGCCAAGACGTAATAACGTCAGAAGAATAAAAAGTTGATGACTTTTTAAAAAGCCAACGGATTACATGATTGTTCCGTCCTTCTCTGCTTGTTCTGTGTACTTCTTTTGAAGACGTAACCAGTATATAGAACCTGCTGTACAAAGTAAAACAACCCCTAGGTTTAGTGGGTCAGCCATAGGAACTAGAATAGTTTCAAATGACCATTCCAATAGTTTGCCAATTGGCGTGATGATATCCTGAGTATTCATACGAGCAAGGTGTTCAATATTTGACGACAAATTTAATAGGAATTACCTAAATATATCGAACTTTGTGCCCATGAAAATTGGTGTAGTAACCTTCCCAGGATCAAATTGTAATATGGACATGGTCCATGCACTAAACAACAACCTTGGATATGAGGCCGTTGATCTTTGGCATAAAGCCTCAGATCTCCAAGGCGTTGACGCAGTAATTCTACCTGGTGGATTTAGCTATGGCGATTATTTGAGAAGTGGTGCAATTGCGCGTTTCTCAAACATTATGGAAGAGGTGGTGAAATTTGCCAGTAATGGAGGAAAGGTTTTAGGTATTTGTAATGGATTCCAAATCCTTTGTGAGGCTGGTTTACTCCCTGGTACACTTATGCACAATGATTCAAGAAAATTCATTTGCAAAAACGTTCACTTAGTACCAGTATCTAGAACTGCATCGATAAGCGCAGGACTTGATCCTAAAATACCTCTTCAAATTCCAATTGCTCACGGAGAGGGTAATTACTTTTTGCCTGAGGACGAACTTTCTAAATTAGAAGAAAACGACCAAGTTATTTTCCGCTACTGTGATGCATCTGGCAATGTGAACACTGCCTCAAACCCAAACGGAGCAGTAAACAATATTGCTGGCGTTTGTAACGATAATAAAAATGTGTTTGGGATGATGCCTCATCCAGAAAGAGCCTGCTCTGATGATTTGGGCAACACTGATGGTTTAAACATCCTTCGCGGACTTTTAGAAGTTGTAGAATTAGCATAAAATGAACCCATACTCAGCCGGCCCCTTCCTTGAGAAAATTGATGTTCCCGCGGATCTTCGCGATCAATTCAAGCCGGAAGAGCTAGAGCAGGTTTGCGACGAGCTTAGACGGTACATCATTGATGTAGTTTCTGAAAAGGGGGGGCACTTTGGAGCTAGCCTTGGAGTAATTGAACTTACCGTTGCGCTGCATTACGTATTCAACACCCCATATGACAACTTGGTTTGGGACGTAGGGCACCAAGCATATGGTCATAAAATCCTAACTGGAAGAAGGGAGAATTTTCACACAAACAGAAAGTATAAGGGCCTAAGTGGATTTCCCAAAAGGTCAGAAAGCGAATACGACACATTTGGCGTAGGTCATAGCTCGACAAGTGTATCGGCAGCATTAGGCATGGCAGTTGGCACAAAACTCAACGGTGACGATGAAAAGCACAATGTAGCAATCATTGGTGATGGTGCAATGACGGCTGGTATGGCATTCGAAGGACTGAATCACGCTGGAATTGAGGACAGTAATATGCTTGTGATTCTAAACGACAATTGTATGAGCATTGACCCTGCAGTTGGAGCTCTGAAGGAATACTTGACTGACATAACAACCTCGCAAACATACAATAAAGTCAAGGATCAAGTTTGGGATTTATTAGGTCAAATTTCAAAGTTTGGACCTAATGCTCAAAGCATAGTCCAAAAGGTAGAAAACGCTATTAAGTCAGCGGTACTCAAGAATAGTAATTTATTCGAATCATTAAATTTCAGATACTTTGGTCCTGTGGATGGCCACGACGTAGACTATCTAACAAAGGTTCTTAACGATCTTAAGGATATCAAAGGGCCCAAACTCCTTCACGTAGTAACGCGCAAAGGAGCTGGATATGAACCTGCAGAAATTGGAAGTGCAACAAAGTGGCACGCTCCAGGTTTGTTCGATAAAGAAACTGGCGTACCAATTGGAGGCAGTTCAGACGACACTCCTAAACCGCCAAAATTTCAAGATGTCTTTGGCAAAAGCATCATTGAACTCGCAAAAGCTGACAAAAGAATTGTAGGCGTAACTCCTGCAATGTTAACAGGGAGCTCGCTTGGTATGATGATGGATGTTATGCCAGAGAGAACCTTCGATGTGGGTATTGCCGAACAACATGCTGTTACATTTAGTGCAGGCATGGCAACAGAAGGATTAATACCTTTCTGCAATATCTATTCGAGCTTTATGCAGAGGGCTTACGACCAAGTTGTACACGACGTAGCGCTGCAAAATCTACATGTGGTTTTCTGTCTAGACAGAGGAGGACTAGTTGGTGCCGACGGGCCGACCCACCATGGCGTTTTTGATTTGGCCTATATGAGGACCCTTCCAAATATGGTTGTAGCAGCACCTATGGATGAGCCCCAACTCAGGCATATGATGTACACGGCATCTATGAAGCACAAAGGCCCATTTACAATCAGATATCCAAGAGGAACAGGGTCAGTTGTAGACTGGCAGGTGCCATTTGAAAAGATGGATGTAGGTACAGGTAGAAAACTTAAAACTGGAGAAGATCTTGCCATTTTAAGCATAGGTGCAATTGGCACTGAGGCGGCAAAAGCAGTTGTTGATCTTGAAAAGAAAGGCATTAACATAGCACATTACGATATGAGGTTTGTAAAACCCCTCGACGAAGTGATGCTTCACGAGGTATTCTCGAAATTCAAGTCTATTGTGACTGTTGAAGACGGTTGTATTCAAGGAGGGTTTGGCTCCGCAGTAGTTGAGTGGATGGTAGACCAAGGGTACTCTGCAAGTGTTCGCAGACTTGGAGTTCCAGATCGGTGGATAGAACATGGAACCCAAGGAGAACTCTACGAGGAATGTGGTTACAATGCAGCAGCTATACAAGAGGTTGCTCAAGAACTCTACGCTAAAGAAGCAAGTTCGAGCGGAAGTGCAAGCGCTTCAGCTTAACTTAGCTATACAGTGGAAGAACCTATCAGAAATAGAGTAGCTGAAAGCGAGCTTATACAACTCCAGCTTTCGGAATTAATCGAAATTGATTGTGTTGAATTAGACTTCACATCAATGCTTCACGAAGGCCAAGTAGTTATTGAAAAAGAGTTTCGCTCAAGAATTGAAGGTCTAGACGTAGCTATTTACGCAGACAAGGGCGTGGGGCTTGCCGTTAGCGAGGACGCCATAATTCCGGACTGGGCTTGGATGGTCCTCACGGCCAAACTTTCCGAATCAGCTTTCGTAGTTGTTGGAGGTCTAGCAGGCGCTCGTGACGAAGCACTTCGAAGAGCAATCGACAATATAGATTTATCAAAATATCAGGACAGGAAGGTGATAGTTAGGGGATGCGATAAAGC
>JAYZNI010000047.1:0-35162 GCA_036152255.1 Bacteroidota bacterium
GCTACATCACCACACGAGGGGGGCTATACTCCTGAGACCTTACCAATTGACATGCCACTTGCAATAATTATGGGAACCGAGTTAACTGGAATTAGCACTAATGCTAAATCTCAAGTAGATGATTTTGTGGAAATTAAGATGTATGGTTTCTCTGAAAGCTTCAATGTTTCAGTTGCAACTGCTGTTATATTAAACAGACTTATAAATAGGTTGGATAAAAGAAATTTTGACAAAGGATTATCGGAGGAGGAAAAGCAAAAGCTTAGATTGATTTGGGCTTATAGGACGGTCAAAGATCCTGATGCTATTTTGAGACATTACGGGATGGAATTGCCTTTTGAGATATGAGTGCAGAAGTAATTAGAACAGATGTCAAAGGGTTAATAGAAATTGCCCTTCCTATTTCGATTGGAACATTTGTTCAGTTTCTAGTTTTACTTACAGACAACTATTTCTTAGCTAGAGTTAGTGAAAACGCCATCAACGGCGCTGGAAATGCTGGCTTGACATATTTGACATTTGGGATGTTGATTTTTGGAAGTGCTACAGGGATTCAGATTCTTGTGGCTCGTAGGAAGGGTGAGGAAAATGACGAACTTCAGATTAGAACAGGCAGAACTGGATTACTCCTGAACACATTTTTAGGGATTTTACTATGTCTCACGCTCTATTTATTGAATCAAGGAGCTTTGGGATCATTATTTCAAAACACCGAAATAAGATATGTTTTTGAACCTTACTTGGGAACAAGACTTTGGGGAGCCCTACCCTACGGAATCACTTTTGCCTTCACTGCTTACTGGACTGGCCTTGCGAGAACAAAGCTACTGCTAGCAGTAAGCTTGACTACAGCATTCTCTAACCTGATATTAGATTACTCATTGATTGAGGGAAATCTTGGCTTCAGTGCAATGGGCCACATTGGAGCTGCCAGAGCTTCTCTTTGCTCAGAGATACTTGGTTTCTTTGTAGCTGTAATTTTAATGTTCAAAGTTGAACGTAGATTTTTACAATTTCCAAAAAAATTGGACTCTGAAGTCTTACAATCTTGGTGGAAAATTTCAGCGCCACTAATGGGGCAATTACTTTTAACTGTTGGCGTTTGGACTTCGTTTTTCTTCTTTGTAGAAAAGGTTGGTTCGACTGAATTAAAAATAAGCCACATAGGCCGAAACGCTTTCATGTTTTCCTTCATTGTGACTTCAGGCATAGGCCAAACAACAAGAACAGTCGTTTCAACTTTAATTGGAGCAAAACGTCAAAGTGAACTGATTCCCACCGTTAAAAGGCTTTGGTTTTTGAATATAATAGGAGCTCTAATTCTAACACACGGATTTATACTATATCCCGAGCTTATCTCAAAGATTTTCTTCGACGAGCCAAGTCACATTGAAAAGATGTCTAAGACATTTACAACACTATTTATAGCTGTAATCGGATATGGTTCTGCTCACATACTTCTAACTACACTTGAAGGATCTGGAGGTACTAAGAGAGCTTTTACTGTGGAGATGTTTGGAGCAGGGATGTATTTCCTTGGAGCATGGTATTTTACTACTCCAATTTCTGAGGGTTATAGACCCATAGAGGTTATTTGGCGAGTTGAGTGGATATACTTCAGCTTAATTATCATTGGTTGCTATTTAGCATTAAGAAATGGCAAATGGAAAAACGGATTAGAATCGCTTAGTTAATTTTGCATCGATGACCTCAAATACACTGAACATAGTATTTATGGGCACACCAGAATTTGCTGCTGTTTGCCTTGATACAATTATTAAAAGCAATCACTGTATAGTTGGAGTGGTAACTGCTCCTGACAGTCAATCTGGTAGAGGAAGAAAAATCAGCGAATCTGAGGTTAAAAAATTGGCAGTTAAAAACAATCTTCCACTAGCTCAACCAGAAAAACTAAAATCACCTGAGTTTCACGAAACACTTAAGTCATGGAATGCTGATCTATTTGTTGTTGTGGCATTTAGAATGCTGCCTGAGGTGGTTTGGGCTATGCCACCTAAAGGAACAATAAATCTTCACGCCTCACTCCTGCCTCAATTTAGAGGTGCTGCTCCTATACAGCGTGCAATAATGCAAGGGGCTAGTGAGTCAGGGGCAACGATTTTTAGGTTGGCTCATAAAATTGATACGGGCAACATATTACAAAATGTAAAACTTGAAATTGGGCCAAATGAAAACTCAGGTTCACTTCACAACAGAATTCTAAATGCAGGTAAAAAGCTTTTGGTTGAGTCATTAGACTCAATCGCTGAAAGCAATGATATAGAAACTCCTCAAAGCGAATTTATCGATGGAGAATTGTTAGAAGCTCCCAAGATTTTTAAAGAAGACCGAAGAATTGATTGGAATAAGAAAACGTTAGAAGTTCACAATCAAATAAGAGGGCTTTGCCCATATCCTGGTGCATTTACTACTGTACCTGGCGGTGAGAATACTCCATACAAAATTCTTGTAAGTCAGCCAGCAGAACTTTTGCTTGATGCCGGAATGATAAAAATGGAAAGCAACAGAATGTACGTTGGCACATCAAATGGCTCGCTGGAAATTCTAAGAATACAGCCTGCTGGTAAATCTGCTATGGAAGCGAGGTCGTTTGTATTGGGCTTAAGAGATGAACTTACTCAATTTAGTTAACACGGATGTATAAAAAATTATAAGGAAATACAGAAAAACAGCAACTTCTGTATCTGATAGAACAGCGTAATAATCAGCTAAGTATGAAAACAAAAGCTAAAAAAATTTGAGTAGAAAATTGGCAAAAGGATAGCCTCTAACTGTTTATTAATGTAATCCTCGAATCCTTCCTTGTATTCCAAATAATAGACATACTACAAAACGCTAACACTAACCTCATGAATTGAAGTTAGCAAACATCTCCAAATGCTGCAAGAAGTAGAAGAATATCTTGAACATTGGTAGCCCCATCCTCATTGATGTCAGCTTCACAGTTATTCACACAACCAAATTCTCCTAGTAGAATTAAAATATCAGCTACTGTTATTAAACCGTCTTGGTTTATGTCAGCAGGACAACTACAACTGTCGTATTCACAAGTTCCATCATCAACTATAGCTTCTTCGTCATAATTACAAGCTTCAGAGTTTGTACATCCTAAACAAGTACTATTGTCTCCGCCACATTCGCCACACTCATCATAGTACTCACACGAGCCATCATCAGTTGTAGATTCTGAGTTGTAAGTACATGCTGTTGAGTCTGTACATCCAGGCACATCTACAACATCTTCAAGAATGCAAATGCCTTCAAATGTTATTAATGCATCATATAGCGCGCCTTCTGAAAAGCTATAACCATTTCCTATAGTTACAGACCAAGTTCCATCACCTTCAATAACATATCCAGACAAGTCAATTTCTGCTGCATAATAACCATTTGTAGCAGTTTGCCATTCACTAGGGAAGAAGTCTTGATAATTACCCAAGAAATCGCAAACACCTGAAGTAAGATTATATCCTCCTAATTCAATACAATTTCCATCTGGAGTACCTATCATGATAAACAAATCAGCAGGCCAACTTGCACTTGAAAGCACATCCTCCCAATTCATATTTATAACAAGTGTTTCTAGCGATCCCTGGCCTTCAAACTCAATATTTTCTGAAAATTCTGTCCCAGCAATAGTTGTATTAAACTCTATAGTAGTTTCACAATCACATCCAAATACAGGATCTGCATAAGTGCAGCCTCCGCTTTCAATAGTTGCTGTAGGATCGAAATTACAAGCTTGGGGATCAGTACAACCTATACATTCATAAGTACACGATCCATTATCCATACTTGCATTCTCATTAAAATTACATGCATCTGGGTCAGTACAGCCCATTTCACTCTCCCCTACACAGAACATTACAGATTCATTAGAACCAAATTCCCCGCCACTAGCTACAACAACTCCATCATCAACTATTTCATAATAACCTTCTCCATAAGCACAACATATTCCATCACCATAACTATCTGAAATTGTGAAGGTGTAACAGCCATTTTCAATACATAGTAAATCTTGGTATAATGTAAATCCTGTTGAATATTCAGAATTTGTAGCAACAATTCCATTTAACCCACTTATTTGCCAAGTAGTTTCTCCTGGGTAATTATCGGTGTATACGTTAATCATTACTCCAGAGCCGCCCATTACACATGAGCCATCGTCAATAATTGCGCTTGGGTCGTAGTTACAAGCATTTGGATCTGTACATCCAAGACAAGTTGAGTTATCACCACCACATTCACCACACTCATCGTAGTACAAACAAGACCCATCGTCTTGGGTTGCGAAAGCATCGAAGTTACATGCTTGAAAATCGGTACAACCTATGCAGTTATATATACATGAGCCATCATCAAATCCAGCATTACTATCATAGTTGCAAGCATTTGGATCAGTGCAACCGATTCCACAATCGACATCACCAATAGATAGATAGTCCTCACCTTGATTATTACCATCACCTGACATAGCGGTGTCTAGGTCACCTACAGCAATCACATCTCCAGTAGCAAGGTCTATCATGGAATATGTCGCTCCGTTCCAACCATCACCATAGCTGTCATACATAACAAGAGTATAACAACCATTATCAATACAAAGGTCTTGTGTGCCAATATCACCATTAGCAACTACAACACCTCCCTCCATTAATGTCCATGTAATCTCATTATCCCAAGAGCCACCACCAACATAAATTGATACTCCATTCCCAAACACACAACTTCCATCATCAATTGTGTATTCAGGAGAGTAATTACATGCATTAAGGTCAGTACACCCTGTACATGAAGAATTGTCACCTCCACATATTCCGCAATCGTCAAAGTATTCACAAGATCCGTTATCTTCTGTTGCATTTGAGTTAAAATTACAAGCCGATGGATCTGTACAACCTAAATCTGAGTTGCAATTCATCATTGCTATGTTAACAGAATTAAAAGCGTTTAACCTTCCTCCAGTAACAGTTTCTCCAACTAAGTTTGAGACTAGATCTACCCCATCTAGTATGTATGATTTTACAAGATCAGCTGTTTCTTGTGGATTTGTTATGGCATTTGACGCGAGATCAGAACAAGGTATGCTATAAACAAGAGCTATTGCACCTGCTACACATGGAGTTGCAAATGAAGTTCCAGATGTGTAAGAATAACTCGAAGAACCAGACGGTAGATAAACTTGTTCACCAGGAGCAGCAAGATCAATAGTAGTTGCACCGTATCCAGAAAAAGTTCTAACGTCGTTAGAATTTGTAGCAGTGACACTTACCATGTAATCTGACCCACAACCTGTTGGCATATCACCTTGTACATCGATATTGTATTCTGCATTTGCTGTTGCACCGCAATTTAATATCCCTACTTCGCCTAAATCATCGTAATAAGCACACCATACAGGGTAGTTTGCTGGATTTGCAAGATCAATTCCCCATGAAGCATTCGTAGCTACTACAAACGCCCCCTGTGAACCACCTGTAGTGTTAAACATATACCTCATTGTATATGGATAGTTATATGCAGCAATAACGTTTGATTCTGAAAGACCACCCATTTGGACTTGCATAATTCCAACATCCCAGTTTACACCTGCACCACCTTGGTTGTTATTACCCTTAGCTCCAATCATTCCACTGACAGCAGTTCCGTGAGAACCTGCAGAAATATTATCATTATTCGATGTAGTATTCCAACCGTTATAATCGTCAGTATAACCGTTTCCGTCGTCATCAACACCATTTCCTGGTATTTCTCCTGTATTAACCCAGTGGTTAGCTAATAAATCCGTATGATCCCAATTAGAACCTCCACCTTCTAGAACAGCAACAACAATTTGATCTCCGTTTGCAGTTTGACCTCCTGTTGTTATATCCCAAGCCAAATCGCTATCTATATCGTGGTCTCCAGTCTGGATATGATGCCATTGCTGGGCGAATGAAGGATCGTTTGGAGTTGCTCTGTCCTCAACAAAATGATTGAATTGAACAGCTCTAACTGCTCTATCCTTTCTCAATTCCCTTAAAATCATATCACCATCCGATCTTTTTTCATCGAACGATAAAAGATGGATGTTCGATAGACCAGAAAGCGTTTGGATTGGAGCTAAACTTGTTTTAAAACCAGAAACTGATTTGTACTTAGCACAAAACAAAATTGGATCTAAGTCCCCTTCAAACATAATTATGATTTCACCGGGAACAGTTGATCCTTGTGGTCCATTTGGAGTATCCTTTTGGCCCAAGGACTGAAGGATTACAAAGCAAAAACTAGCTAAGAGAATTGATAATCTTTTCATACTTGTTAAACGCATAATTATTTAATAGGTTGCGCACCAAAGACTTCTAATTGTGTGATGAAATTAGGACATCTAATATTTCCAATGCTGAACTTGTTATGGGGGTGCCAGGTCCAAACACTCCAACTACTCCCATTTCGTATAGACTTTCATAATCGTGTGGTGGTATTACACCCCCCGCAACTACTAAAATATCAGATCTTCCGAGTTTTTCTAATTCTGAAATAAGTTTAGGCAGGAGGGTCATATGTCCTGCTGCTAAGGTTGAAATTCCAACAACGTGAACGTCATTTTCAACAGCCTGTTTGGCAACCTCCTCAGGCGTTGAGAAAAGAGGACCTAGATCAACATCAAAGCCAATATCTGCAAAGGATGAGGCTACGACTTTTGCACCTCTGTCGTGGCCATCTTGGCCCATTTTTGCAACTAGAATTCTAGGTCTACGACCGACTAATTCAGCAAATATATTGCTAGCATCTAATGCAGAATCGAACTTTTCTTCTCCAGACATATGTTTCGAAAATACGCCACTTACTCTTCTATCTTGAGGCTTAAACCGTCCAAATATATTTTCCAACGTAAAACTTATCTCTCCTAGAGTTGCATTTGCCCTTGCTGCTTTAATTGAAAGGTCAAGAAGATTTCCATCTGATTTGGCTCCGTTTTCTAAATTTCGAAGAGCTTCAGCAACTGCATCTTCACTTCTAGAATTTTTCAATTTATTCAGTAGTTCTGTCTGCTGATCCCTTACTGCACTAGCATCAACATTTAACAGATCTAGTTTATTGTCATCATCATCAATTTGGTATATGTTGACCCCAATGATTTTATCTACTCCTCTATCAATTCTGGCTTGTTTGCTTGCTGCAGCTTCTTCAATTCTAAGTTTTGGAAGCCCTATTTCAATAGCTTTTGACATGCCTCCGTGCTCGTCAATCTCATCCATCAATTCAGTTGCTCTTGACGCTATTTCTGAAGTCAAATATTCAATAAGCTTAGAACCTTCCCAAGGATCTACTGCGCAAACATAACCCGCCTCTACTTGCAACATTAACTGAGTATTTCTTGCAATTCTTGCTGACATGTCTGTTGGCAATGCTATTGCTTCATCTAATGAATTTGTATGTAGAGACTGTGTGCCACCAAAGGTTGCAGACATAGCTTCAATTGCTGTTCTAGCAACATTATTCCATGGATCTTGAGCCGTCAATGACCAACCTGAAGTTTGGGTGTGGGTTCTTAGCATCGAAGATTTAGGATTCTTAGGATTGAATTCCTTCATTCTTTCAGCCCAAACCATTCTAGCAGCGCGCATTTTAGAAATTTCCATAACATGGTGCATCCCATTAGCCCAAAAAAAACTCAGCCTTGGTGCAAAATCATCCACATTCAAACCAGCTTCAATCCCAGTTCTAACATATTCAATACCATCAGCTATTGTATATGCTAACTCTAATTCTGGTGTTGCTCCTGCTTCTTGCATGTGATATCCAGAAATACTAATGGAATTGAATTTTGGCATATGTTGAGAAGTGTACTTGAAAATGTCAGACACAATTCGCATAGATGGAGTTGGCGGATAAATAAAGGTATTCCTCACCATAAACTCCTTAAGAATGTCGTTCTGTATAGTGCCTGATAGTAGTTCAGACGATACACCTTGTTCTTCTGCTGCAACAATGTAGAAAGCCAAAATTGGCAAAACAGCTCCATTCATTGTCATGCTCACAGACATTTTGTCGAGTGGAATACCCTTGAATAACCTCTTCATATCCTCAACGCTATCAATAGCAACCCCTGCTTTTCCAACATCTCCCTGCACACGAGGATGATCGCTATCATATCCCCTATGTGTTGCAAGGTCAAAAGCTACTGAAAGCCCCTTTTGACCTGCAGCTAAATTCCTCCTGTAAAACGCATTCGACTCCTCAGCTGTAGAAAATCCTGCGTACTGCCTTACAGTCCAAGGCCTACTAGCATACATCGTTGGATATGGACCTCCTAAGAATGGAATTGCTCCAGCCTTATATCCCTCATGACCCATTTTCTCCTTTAGACCAAACTCTACTGGCACTTCAATCCCTTCAGCTGTCTCTTCTTTTTTAGTACTTGTTTTTTTCTTTAAATAAGAAAAAAGCTTGATATCTGAAATAGATATTTCTTCAATAGATTCAGAGTTGAACTGATGGTCTAGGGCGAAGAAATAATCATTTGGGCTAGTTGAGATAGAAGCATCTCCCCTAAAAGAATCTTTTGGCACAAAAAGTGGAGCTTTTAGCAAAACATTTCTACCAGAAACTATTGCCCTCTCAATTTCAGAATAATCAGAAAATTTATCTAATCTTTCTATTGCATTGGAGGCATACCACCTTGTTGCATAGTCCAAATGCTTACTACCGCCCATTGGATCGTCAGTTCTTCCAAGCATGGCCTCTTCTCTTAGGATATGGCTAATATTTCTTGCAAGTCTAAAAGCCCTATCACACTCTTCTGGTGCTCTGGTATCGTGCCTTAAAATCTCGATTGAATCAGCTCCTCCAATAACAGCTGCATATCCCATCAAAGTATTCCTGAGAATATTGTCGTTTTGATTGTCTTTGACAAAAAGCGTAGGTGAGGTCTGGGCTTCTATTCTGATAGGTGTCAAAGGGGAACATCCAAGTTGATTCAATAAAGTTGCCCAAGCTACCCTTAGGCCTCTAATCATTGCTGCAGTAGAAATGATGTCAGTTAATACAGCAATTCTTATTGAACATTTTGAAGCGGCTTCTTCAATTGAGTAGCCCTCATTAACTAGAGTCTGCAACCCCCATTTAGCTTTTGAAATTGCAGCAGACACTGCATCTAAAGGTTGCATTCCTTTGTTTTGCCAAGAGGCAGCATCTACACCCCAAGTGAAAAATTTGGGCATTACACAAGACCAAGCCTGGACATGTCTGGTGAAATCTTCCTTTGTAAATTCTGATTTTGCCAGATCAAATGTAGCTGATCCAATTACATCTTTTCCCTTTGACCAAGACGCTACAGTTCTTAGAGCTCCCTCATTCATTTGGCCGTCAATTTCAATTGCCACTATCCCGGGGATTACATTTTCAAGTAATTCAACATTTGTAATTCTTACAGACTCCACTCCGTGTTCTAAGCCCTTTTGTAAGTTAGACGCAGTGGTATAGGTTTGGCATATAAGCCAAGAGTGACCTAAATCAGACCTCAGAGACTCATGTTTTGGAGGCAGCTCGAGACAATTATGATCAACATCAAGTGATAAGGGCAATTTCATCCCAAGCCATTTAATTTTATCTAAATCATCAAAACTTCCATTATTTATAGAAGCAATTGCACTCTCTCTCCACTCATCTATGGTTGGAATTGAAAATGACTCTGAAAAACTGTTACCCTTTTTCACGCCTTAAAAATACATAAGCATCAGTGGTTCAAGGTTAGATTTGTCATTATGGATGCATCGAATATTTTTAATAAATACAATAGAGAAGATTGTCCAAAAGCAATTTTTCTAGATAGAGATGGTGTTATAAATCACGATCCAGGTGATTACACGAGAAATATTGATGAGTTTACCATTCTTCCAACTTTTTTAGAATCATTGAAAATACTTAAAGAGAGAGGGTTTGTATTTATTGTAATCACAAATCAAGGCGGAATTGCAAAAGGAATTTATGGGCATAAAGAGGTAGAGGAAATTCATAAATATCTACGCAGTGTTTGCAAAGAAAATGGCACCCCTATCCTAGAAATATATTACAGCCCTCATCATGAAGAAACTGGACTTTCCCTAAGCAGAAAACCAGGATCAATGATGATAGAAAGAGCGTGCGCTAGATATGGCATTAATCCAAAAAAATCATGGATGGTTGGAGACAAACAACGCGACCTTGATTGTGCTTCGGTTGTTGGTGTACCAGGTATCTTAATAAATACAAATGACGACCTAATCAACTACGTTGATAGAATGATTTAGTCTAAATTAGAGGTTGATGAGCTCAAGAAAATTCTTATATGATGGAGATGTAGTCGACGAAAATAAACTTCCAAATGCATTTGAATCTAGAGGATTCTTATATGCAGATGGCTTTTTTGAAACAATAAGATGTATCTCTGGTGAATTTCCTCTATTTCACTTGCATTATGGGCGAATTGTCCAAAGCACTGATGCATATAAAATGGAACTTCCACGTTGGATGCTAGAGGAAGAGCTCCTGTCTCTTTTAAAAGATCTTTATGCAAAATCATTCATCAGTGGTGACGCAAGAATAAGACTAACTATTTATAGAGATGGTGATGGAAGGTATACTCCCAATACAAATTTCGCAACAGCTGTAGGAAGTATAGAGTCCATTGAAGGTTTGGGCTATGAGCTAAATGAAAATGGACTTGCAATAGGACTGTACCAAGACTTGTCAAAAACTCCTTCAAGGATTTCAAATTTTAAAAATCTCCACTCACAATTGTATGTACAAGCTGGAAATTACGCGAATGAACATGGATTAGGAGATGTATTAATCCTCAATGATTTCAACCAGCTAATAGAGGCTATTTCATCAAATATTTTCCTAGTTTTGAATGGTGCACTTCACACACCTAAATTAGAATCTGGTCCAGTGGGAGGAGTAATGAGAGCTGCTGTAATAAACCTTGCTGTAGAGTTGGGGATCAAGGTATACGAATGCAACCTAGAGGCACACGAATTGATTAAAGCAGATGAAGTATTTTTAACTAACGCAATTAGAGGAATTCAATGGGTAGCTAGCTTTAGAACAAAGAGATACTTCAACAAAACTGCCTCAATGCTAGTTGACGAATTAAATAAGCGCCTTAGCCTTACAACTGACGCACTCTAGGATCTAATACTCCGTAGAATAAATCCACAAGAATATTTACTATAACAAATACTGTTGCGATTACTATAGTACAACCCATCACTACTGGCAAATCTCCCTTTTCAAGTGAGCTAAACATAAGAAGCCCCATCCCCTTCCACCCGAACACGAATTCGACAAAAATTGCGCCTGCAAGCATTGAAGCAAACCATCCAGAAGTTGCTGTAATTACAGGGTTTAATGAATTTCTTAATACATGCTTAAATACGATTCTAGATTTAGATAGACCCTTTGCTTTAGCTGTTCTGATAAAAGGCTGATCTAAAACTTCAAGGGCTGAATTTCTAGATAATTGCACAATAACTGCAAGAGGTCTAATACCTAGCGTTAGAGCAGGTAAAATAATATGAGAACAAGCAAATTTGGGTCCCTCAAAAGGATGCACAACTACCAATCCCCCTGTCATAGGAAGACCCGTGTATGAATGGAGGACATACCCAAACAACCATGCAACAATTATGGCTACGACAAAGCTAGGGGCACTCATTCCTAATGCACAAATTGAAATGATAAAATTGCCGAATTTGCTTGGGCCATTTACTGCAATTGTAATCCCTATTGTAATCCCAAATATCGAAGCGAAAAGCATTGCCACACAAGCAAGTAAAAGTGTTGGTGGCAGGGCATCACCAATTGCACCAGTTACTGGTCTTTCGGTAATAAATGAGTTACCTAGACTTGGTGCTCTAAAACCAAACTCCCCATCATCTTTAGTCCCAAATGGTAATAATGCTGACATGTAGTTAAAGTACCTTGTAACTACTGGTTTATTTAGGCCATACTTGATTCTTAAAGCCTCGACCACCTCTTCTCTTTCGTTTTGGCCTGCTAGCTCTCTAGCTGGATCTGGAACCCAGGCGAAGACGGCAAAGACTAATGTAAGAGTCCCAATTAGAACCCCCAATCCCTGCCAAAGTCTCTTCAGTAAAAATGTCACTTAATGATATTACTTGATACTTCTTCGAAAGTTGGAACGTCCCTCCACGACCATTTTTCCACTACAAATCCATCCTTCAAAAGAACAAGGCCTGGATTAGATCTTACAATAACTTTCAATTCAGTTTGATCGCACATGAGGAAATCATATGGCACTTGGTTATTATGTCTGTAGTCTTCGCTTTCGTCATATCCAACGTTCGATAATCCGTAAAAACTGTGACCTGCAGCAAGTGCTGATTCAGCTAAAGCATTGAATTGAGATTGGCTTGCAGCATTAGAAGCTTCAAGGTCTTTGGTGATATGAAGGAAGGTGTAGCCCTCAATTGAAAGAAGTGAATCAACTAAATCCTCTTCTTCTTCATTTACCATTTGGAAATCGTGAATCCTTGGCTCATACCCTTCTTTTACCAAAACTTCAGCGCCATCGTAAGTGACTATTTCATATTTCTCATTGAAGGTCTCATCGCTCCAAAGTTTTTTGTCTAAATAATCAGAGCTTAAGATTATTGTATCAACCCCTGTAGAGACATTCTTATAAGTGTATTCATTGGCAAATACAGGCGCTTCTAGACCAAGTTCCTCAGCTGACTTCCTGTTTTCTATAATACTCTCTCCTACTGCATATGGTCTGTAGTCCTTCATTGGTAGGTGAGCTAGAGTGTTGTATTGTACAATTGAGATGACTATAAGTACAGAACCAGCCATCAACCATTCAATGTACTTTGAATTTAACCTCTTTCTAGTGACCTCTGCTGCGAATAAGCAGAAAATTAAATAAAGGGTTGGGAAGTTCCAATCGAGCATCAAATAACCAAAAAGGAAAGTCATCAAAAGAGCCCCAGTATATATAACAAAAGAATCTTTGGTGGAATTTAGTTTGATTCTCCCTCTAAAGGAAGCTATCAGAATAGGGATAACGAAAACGAGGAGGATGAGATCCTTATAGAAGCTTTGGGTAGGTGTAAGAGGAATAGCATTTCCAAAACATCCGCACTCAAGAACGCATTGGTTTGCGATTGTTATTACATCTCCATTTACACCAGTAATAGTCTTAAAACCAAATGGATCACAAGTCGCAGTGTACCATGTAAGCCATGTAAAGAACAGCATCATGCCCGTTGTCAAAACAGAAACCAACCTAGGCAATGCTCCTACAAGTAACGCTACACCTAGCAAAATCTCTCCCACACATACAAACACTGCTAGCTCTAATGCGTATGGAGTGAGATATTCCATATTTAATGCTCCAGGCTCAAAGTACTCTTCAAGTTTATACATAAAACCTACAGCATCATTGGACTTGATAAGCCCTGAAACCACAAATAATGCTCCAACTACAGTTCTACAAAGTATGGTAATGCCCCTATAAATCTGATCCATTTTATTCTTGTTCTGATAATAAAATCAAGGCAAATAACGCGTAGTTCGCTATATCCATATAGTTTGCATCAATACCCTCAGAAACTACTGTATTGCCGTCGTTATCTTCAATTTGCTTAACCCTAAGAAGCTTCATAAGGATTAAATCAGTGAGAGAACTTACCCTCATATCCCGCCAAGCCTCACCATAATCGTGATTCTTCTTAAGCATTAAATCTCTGGTAGCTTCTGAAGCTTTCTTAAACAATTGATTTGTTTCATCCACAGACATTTCTAGAGGATGGTCATCTGAAAGCTCGCATTGGATTAGAGCCATCAAACTATAGTTGACTATACCTATAAATTCTGGAGCTATACCCTCATCCACCTTTGATTCAGCTACTTCCTGAAGTGTGCGAATCCTAGATGCTTTTATAAAGATTTGGTCAGTTAATGACGACGTTCTCAAGATGCGCCAAGCTGTACCGTAATCTGATGTCTTGTTGCGGAAAAGCGATTCACACTTTTCTAATGCAGTATCGTATTGTTGAGTTGTTGGTTCCACTTTTAGAAAGTTCTCCATAGGTTGAATAACTTGCGCCAAGTTACGATGACTACCAATTTAAACATTCAAAAATTTCGCAAAGAACTGCGAACAATTGCTAAAGCAAATCGCGTTGAATTGTTAGGAATCTTAAATGCGACCCCTGATTCATTTTACGACGGAGGTGAAAATTTCGCTCCTGTCAAAGCCATAACTACTGGTTTACAGATGATTAGAGATGGTGCTTTCATCATTGATATTGGAGGCCAAAGCTCAAGACCAGGTGCCCACTCTATCTCACACGAAGAAGAATGGTCCAGAGTTGAACCAGTTATTTCTGGAATCTTACAAGAGAATCCAAACGCATTTATAAGTATAGACACTTATAGATCTGAAGTAGCTAGAAAGGCCATTGAAGCAGGAGCAGTTTTAGTGAATGATATATCTGCTGGTTCAATAGACAGTAATATGTTTAATACAGTGGCAGAACTAAAAGCTCCGTACGTTCTCATGCATATGCTTGGCACTCCAGAAAATATGCAGAACAACCCAAATTATTCAGATGTCGTAGAAGACGTAAAGAAATTCTTTAGATACAAACTAAATACTTTAAAACAACTTGGAGTTGAGGATGTGATAATTGATCCAGGTTTTGGGTTTGGAAAAACACTAGAGCATAATTATGAATTGCTAAGAAGGTTAAAAGAATTTGAGGAATTTAGAGTGCCAATATTATCTGGTGTAAGCAGAAAGTCTATGATTTATAAGGCTCTTAATTGTAGCCCACATGATGCTCTTAACGGAACTACTGCTCTTAATATGATTTCTGCAAATAATGGAGCTTGCTTGCTGAGGGTTCACGATATTGCGGAAGCAAGAGAAGTATCAATACTTCATAACCATCTTTGCAAATAATGAGCATTATCTACGAAACTTGGGAAGTTATTCAGCCGTTTTATGAGCTGGGAATAAAGGTGTTTGACTTTTTATTTGTAGGATTGATTGTGCTTTGGATTTATAGATTAACTAAAGGCACTTCAGCTATTCCAGTATTCTTAGGATTACTAGCGATTTACCTTATTTGGAAGGTTGTGACATATGCTGGAATGCCTATTCTTGGAGAGCTTCTAGGGCAGTTTATTGGTGTGGGTATCCTTGCAATCATAATCGTATTCCAACAGGAATTGAGACAATTTCTTTTCTCAATTGGAGAAAGAGCTAATATCAAGGGACCAACAAAGATTTTAGAGAAGATAATCACTATTCGTCACGAATCGAGAAGTCCTTTTAAGGTAGATGAGGTTACAACTGCTGTTTCAAATTTGGCCCGTAGAAAAGAAGGTGCCTTGTTAGTGATTCAAAGGAACTCAGACTTAAGCATTCACTTTCACGGATCAACACCATTAGTTGCCGACTTATATGCCCCACTTATCGAAGCATGTTTTGAGAAAAATTGCTCAATGCACGACGGAGGTATGTATATCGCTATTGGAAGGATAAGAGCTGTAAAATGTGTACTTCCTGTTTCTCAAAAAACTGATTTACCACCCGAGCTTGGAATGCGTCATAGAGCAGCTTTGGGTATTGCGGAAAAAACTGATGCTTTAGTTTTAATAGTGAGCGAAGAAACTGGCCTAATTAGCATTGCAATGGACGGTGAATTACACAAAGGCCTTGCACCTGAAGATATACAGGAAATACTGGAACGAGAATTAGTGCCCGATGAAGATTAACGGTTCACTACAAGCTTTTCATTAGCAATTACTGACTCATTTATAGGATCGTATAAATTGACTAGATATACACCTTCAACTAATTCCTGAATATCAATATTTAACCCATTTAAAGAAGGGATTCTGTTGTAATCTACAACTAGTTTACCACTAGCATTGTAGACTCTTACTCCACAATTAGCATATGATCCATTGAATCTTAAAGTGGTAGATGCAGGGTTTGGAACAATAGAGAAGTAAGGAGTTGATACTTCGAAATCATTTTCATTTGTCCAATCAGATGACCTTAGCAAAAACAAACCGTCGAAATTGCTAACAGCTATAGTACCAGATTGGAAAAATGGATAGTTAGACCATGTACCATTAAATGTCGTGGTGTCATTTAATGGATATGTGTCAAAAAATCCTTGAGGCTCAATGGTGCCATCATCCAAGATAGTAGATACTCTTAAACCACTAGTGTAGTTAGATGCGAACAATAGCCGATCATGTGCATACAAATTATGATCAGGAGAAATTGTTTCTGCTTCGTAAAACCCAATAATAAACGGATTGTCCAAATCACTGACATCCATCATGTATGTCCTTGTGTTGTGGCCACCGTATTGTTCATCTAATTCGTCATTAAAGTAAACGACAGAGTGGTCCTCGCTTAACCAGCCTTGGTGAGTGTATGCACTCTCCTCATAAGTGAGATGGTAAATAAGATGAACATCAGATTTGTCCTCAGCATTTACAATTGCCACACCCTGAGCTCCATTAAAACAGAAAACAATTTCTTGGCCTTGATAGTCTTCATCAGGACCATTATAGATTACTGCTTGCGCATCATGAGTATAGAATTCGCTATATGAACCTGCTAAAACAGGACTTGATGGATCACTGACATCAACAATGTGAAGACCTCCATAAAAAGTATTTGTACCAACAGCATAGACATAGTTGGTTTCAGGATTCGCTACGATGTTGTGTGAATTACCAAACCCTTGGTAGTAATGCGTAGGATTGATAATGTATGGGAACCCGCTTAATTGAAGGATATCCTCCATGTTTACAATTTGTAAACCATGCTGTGGAGCTTCGCTAACTATGTAAGCATAATTGCCAATTACTTTAATGTCTCTCCATAAAGAAGACGAAGATGCTGTGGGCAAAATTGCAACATGTTGAGGATTTAACGGATCGGTAATATCTACAAAACTTGTCCCATTTGACCTACCGTAAATAACGAATTCCCTTCCACTTTCTTCATCGATCCATCCCCAGCAATCGTTTCCATTATCTCCACCTCCTATTTCTTCTAAAGGATAGTGATATAGAAGATCATATCCATCGCAAGGATAAATATCTGCCATACCATTCTCACAAGGAGTTTGGGCTTTAATTGAAAGCGAAAGGCTAAGTAATACGATTAGAGTTGATGTTAGTCTCACTAGTTTAATTCGTTTACGTCAGGAAGGAAGTTAAAAGCAGAACTGTAGCGTAGCATTTGGCCTGAGAAGTCATCTGGATAAGAAACTTCAACTGAGGTAATTTCTCCACTTTCTGCTCTTTCAACAGACATCTCTGGATTAATAAATCCGCCATATGGTGCAATACCTAAAGCCTCTGATCTATCTAGAACTTCTTGGTGGATTGCAGGATCAACCTTAACTCCATAACCTTCTACTAGATTTTTAGCTGCCTCGTAATCACCTTGGGATTTGATTCTCTGAACTTCTCTTAACAATTCGCCAAATAGCTCACGTAAACGCTCGTAATCCATAACATCTACATATGTTTTGCCTTCGCGGACATATTTTCTAATTACTCCTTCAGCTTCTCCTTTTTCGTAACACCAATTGCTTACCCAAGCTCTATTTCTCATATGAGCTTCTTCAATATCATCTCCTAATTCTAGTCTACGAAGTTGAGTCATCATTCCATTTCTGATATAGCTATCGTATTCTGCTCTTCCAACTTCTATAGTCTTCATAAGCCCTAATTCAATAAGCTTTTCATCTAATAAAAAGTAAAGTGCAACAAGGTCTGCTCTTCCTTCTTCAAGTGTTGAGCTGTACTCTTTAATTGTTTCTTTTGGAGTATCTACACCTTCTTCTAGTTTACCAGAAGCGTGTCCAATTACTTCGTGCATTGCAGTATGTAATTTTCCAGCAAGTGCTCCGTGAGCTTTTACCCTCTTCATTTCAACTTCATCGTGAGCAAATTCTGTAAGCATCCCTCCACCAGATGCTTTATCGTATGCACCTACGATGTTTCCAAGGCTTACAGACTTAGAGCCGTGAACTTGCCTAATCCAGTTTGAATTTGGTAGATTCACTCCAATAGGAGTAGATGGAGACGCGTCCCCAGCCTCACCAGCTACGTTTACTACGTTGTATGTAATTCCAACTACTTCTTCTTTCTTATGCTCCTCCATAAAAGGCATGTGGTCTTCAAACCATTGAGCATTTTCCATTAAAGTTTGCATTCTAGCACTTGCTTCGAAATCTTTAATCTCAACAATAGTCTCGTATGAACCTGTGTAGCCTAGTGGATCATTGTACACCTCGATAAATCCATTGATGTAGTCAACATCTCCTTCTGTGTCTTGAACCCAGTTAATATTGTAAAGACTCCACTTTTCTAAATCACCCGTTTCGTAGTAATCAATTAGGTGAGCAAGAGCAATGCTTTGCTTTTCATTTTCAGTGTAATTCTGCGCTTCATTTAGCCATTTTACAATTTCAACTATTGCATCATTGTAAAGGCCACCTGCTTTATAAACCTCCTCTACTATCTCACCCTCGTCTGTTTTAACTAATCGAGAATTAAGTCCGTATTCAACCGGACTTTTATCTCCCTCAACCTTTATTGAAGCGAAGTATTCTACTGCCTCGTCAGTAGATACCTCTGGTCCATAAAAGTTTACAGATGAACTTTCAACCAATCCTAACGAACCATCTTGTTCAACTTTTTTAGATTCAACAGCTGGGTCGAAAATAACTGTACGTATCTCATCACTACATACTGTTGAAGTTGATGCTAAAAGGTGGTCAAAATACTCTTCACCGAATTCTGGCAAATGCTTTTTATTTGAATAGTGGTGGTGTATTCCATTTGAAAACCAAATTCTCTTCATATACGTCTCAAACCTATCCCAACCAATTGTGTTTTTATCTCCATCATATGACGTGTAGATGTTTTCCAACATTCTACGAATTCTTAGGTTGTAACGGTTGTTTTGGTCGTACATGATATCTCTACCACTTAAACCAGCCATATTTAGACAATACACCAAAGCTTGTTGGCGTTTGTTCAATTTCTCCCATCCCGGAATCTGGTATCTTACAATCTTTAAATCAGCAAATTGTTCTGTCTGCCAAACAAAGCCATCTTCATCTGGCTCGCTTGCTCCAACACTTGTTGCTTCTAATGATTGAAAATCATCTGAAGTTGGTCCACATCCAACTACCACAAACAGCGAAAAGATAGCTAATAAGGTATATTGACTCTTTGTCATGGAAAACGTGTGATAGGTATAATAATAGTCTGCAATTTACGGGAGTATCTTTGAGCCTGAGTAAAAGAAAAGATATAAATATTGCGTAAGACATCTCAAATAATGCTCAAGGCTTTTTTAGGGCCACTTGCAATCACATTTCCAGTAGCATTGTTTGTTCTGGATATGCAAATTCTTTGGGTTTATGCAGATGATTTTATAGGAAAAGGAATTGAACCATGGATCATCTTAAAACTGATGTACTATGCTTCCGCAAGGATTGTGAACCAAGCCCTCCCCCTAGCAATATTAGTGGCCAGTATTATGGCTATGGGGAATTTGTCTGAGAAAAATGAATTGATTGCTATGCGTTCTGCAGGTATTCCTTTGATGACAATATTGAAACCACTTGTGATTTTAATGATGTTTATATCTGTAGGGGCGCTTTGGTTTTCTAGCAGTGCTTGGCCTTCTGCAAATGTGAAATTTAGAGCTCTTCTTTATTCTGTAACAAAACAAAGACCTGCTCTAAACATTAAGCCAGGTGTGTTTTACACAGGAATTGATGGGTTTGCCATAAGAATTGAGGACAAAGAGATAGATGGCACTTTGAACAATATTCTCATCTATGATCACAGAGATCCAGAAAGACAGGCTTCTCTTGTTATCAAGGCGGAATCAGGAAAGATGTATAATGATGAGGAAAGAGATGAACTTGTTATTGAATTAAGTAATGGACTTAGTTACGAAGACCAAAAGGAACTAAACTTCAAGAGAAAAGAACGGCTCCACCCACATATCATGTCATCATTTGATCATCAGATTTTAAGGATTAATCTCAGTTCCTTAAAATTTGATATGGCTGATGAAAAGCTTTTTAAGAAATCATATGAAATGATGTCCTTACCTAAGCTTAAAGAAGCAACTGACTCACTTCAATTACAGGCAGATAACTTAAGGAGAGAATTGGTTGAGTTTGGACTAAATTCAATAACTCCTTTCAAGGACACCTTGGATTTTAGCATGCAAGACGGTGGTGATTTGCACGCTTGGCTTTCGACCCTTTCTAAGCAGGATCACAATACTATTATTGCTTCGAGTAAGCAGATTACAAGGAATCAAGCAAGAAGTATTGAGAATCATATAGACAAAATAAAGGGAAAGGAATTGAGGAGAGACAGGCATTCTATAGAGTGGCACAGGAAATTTATATTGGCCATCAGTTGTTTGGTTTTATTCTTTGTTGGAGCGCCTTTAGGGGCACTTATTAAGAAAGGCGGAATAGGACTACCAATTGTATTTGCAATTGGTATTTTCCTGTTTTACTACATAATATCTATGGTTGGAGAAGAGATGGTAAAAAGTGGCACATTATCACCTGGTTTGGGAATGTGGTTAAGTACAATTATCCTAACTCCAATAGCAAGCTCCTTAACTTATCTGGCAGTTAAAGGTGGAGGTAGATATATTTTCACTAGATCTAATTAAGTAAGATGAGAATACTTCAGATTTGTCCTAAGCCTCCTAAGCCTTGTATCGACGGTGGATGCATGGCAATGGATGCGCTAAAAAAAGGACTTGAATCTGAAGGTAATAGAGTGAGAACTATTGCAATGTCTACGTCTAAGCACCCAAACATTGAAGGTGCAAATGTTGGTGATTATAGCCATGTAGAAATTGACACAAGACTAAATCCAATTAGTGCCCTTATAAATCTAATAGCAAACAAAAGCTACAATATTGAAAGATTTAAAAGTCGAGCTGTAGAAGATGAAATAACAAAGGCTTTAAAATCAGAATCTTTTGACGCTATTATTTTAGAGTCGCTCTACTCCTGCCCTTACATTGATCTTATTCGATCAATCTCCAAAGCCAAAATCCACCTAAGAGCTCATAACATTGAGCATAAAATTTGGGCTGAACTTTCTGCAAACACTTCAAATCCAATTAAAAAATGGTATCTGCAAAAGCTGAGTACTCAATTGAGGATTTTCGAAATTGAAGTAATTAGTAAAGTTGATGGTATCATAACAATAACTAAGAATGACTCTCTATGGTTTGAGAGTATGTGCAATACTCCTACTACGACTGTTCCATTTGGCATAAACGTGAGTGGAGAGTTTGAGAAAAAACCCTACAATCGCGTCTTTCACTTTGGATCAATGGATTGGAAGCCAAACATTGAAGGGGTTAATTGGTTGGTTAAGGTGGTTTGGCCTAAGGTGAGAGAGGAAAACAACGAGGCCCAACTAATTTTAGCCGGAAGAAACATGCCTTCAGAAATTATTTCAAATTTTGAATTGGGCATTGAAGTTGTTGGAGAAGTCTCTAGCTCAGACGAATTCTTAAACAGTGGAGGAATTGCAACTGTTCCAATTTTAAGTGGAAGCGGTATGAGGGTGAAGGCGATAGAAGCAATGTCAAAAGGCCTCCCAGTGGTTGGAACAAGTTTAGGATTGACAGGCATAGGAGCAGTTAATAACGAAAATTCAATTGTTGCAGATAGCCCAAATGATTTCGCTAACGCCATCCTTCACCTCTTAAATTCTGATGAAAAGGCAAACGAAATTGCTCAATCTGGATTTTATCACATAGAGAAAAACTTTTCCAACAAAATCATATTCAGCGAATTAAACAATTTCTTAAATCATAAAATCTAATTTCATTTTTATATTGCACTATGGACTCAATTGAATTTAATCTAGAAGCTGGAATTCCCACACTTGATTTAAGAAGGTATACTGAAGGTTCGGAAGAGGATAGAAAATCCTTTGCTGAAGAACTTGGAGCAGCTTATAGGCAAATTGGGTTCGCAGCAATAACTGGCCACGGAGTGAGCGAAGAGCTTATTGCTAGCATGTATAGTGAGGTTAAGAACTTCTTCTCTCTTCCTACTGAGGCTAAGCTTAAATACAGCAATCAAGATGGGAATAATCAGAGGGGATTTGTGAAGTTTGGCCAAGAGCATGCAAAGGGAAATGAGTATGCAGATTTAAAGGAGTTTTGGCAAGTAGGCCAAACAAACATTCCAGCAGATGCAAACCTCACGCATTACCCTCCTAATGTAATTACTGAAGAATTTCCAGAATTTTCTGTTAGGTCTGACGAATTATACAAGAGCCTTGAAGAAGTTGGGCTTATTGTACTTGAAGCAATTGCTATGCACTTAGATCTACCACTAGATTATTTTAGAACTAGAACTGAAGGAGGAAATAGCATTTTGCGAGCGATCCACTACCCTCCTATTACAAATGAGCCACAATCATCAGTACGTTCAGCTGAACATGAGGACATTAATCTCATTACACTTTTAATTGGCGCTTCTGCTTCTGGATTAGAAGTAATGGGACTAGATGGAAATTGGAATAAGGTTACAGCTGATTCTGAACACATTGTAATGAATTGTGGAGACATGCTTCAAAGACTAACAAATCATCAGTTAAAGTCTACAACTCACAGAGTAGTAAATCCTCCTAGAGAGCTTTGGCATACTCCGAGATTTAGCATTCCATTTTTCTGCCATCCAAAACCTGAAATGAATTTGGATGCATTACCACAATGTGTGCCCGCAGGAGAAAGCCCCAAAGACCCTCCAATTACAGCAGGCGAATACTTAAATGAAAGGCTTGCCGAAATAGGCCTAAAAAAAGAGGACAAGTAAGGTCTGTATGTATCTTCGCGACATGAAGATGCGCTATTCAATTTTCACGCAAGTTTTTTTAGTTATCACACTATTTAGCTGTGGTAGTGACAACAATACTGTTGAAAGTTCTGGAACTGATAAGGACAGCACGGCAGTTGTCGGATTTGATTGGGAAAATGACCCTCTTTCTGTAAACTTAACTGACGACCTAATTTCTTCTATGGATAAGGTAGATCTAGATACAATTAGTGCGCATATTTATGATTACTTCCACCTTCAACAAACTGGAGATTCAGCTGAATATGTAAAGCATTTTGACTACTACCCTTCAATGTTTGATGAAGACACTATGAAGAATGCATATGTAGAGGCGACGATTAAGTGGTGGAAAATGGGATATAGAAATGTATTTGAAAACATCGACATTAATTATGCTAGCGCTTGGACTATTGAAGAAGACCAAAGAGTAGCTCTCATTGGGTTTGACATGCTGTTCAAAACCGAATTCACAAAAGAATACCCAGCTGATCCTAAGAGGTTAGTTGAAACTCTTCAAAGGCAAATGCCTAAAGCAGATATTGAATACGTTGAGGGAGAACACATCAAAAGCATTGTTGCCAAAGACTCTAAAGGTCTTTTCGTTTTCTGCCCTCTTGACAAATACGATTTTGCGTTTATTTCAGAAGAGGAAGGAAAACGCAACGCAATGGATTCACTTATGTTGAGAGAAACAAGATTGAATCTTTTACGCGATAAAAGAGAAGCACTCAAATAATGGGAATCACAAGTTGCTACGTTAATGACGAGCACTCAAAGCTCGTATCTGTAGTGGTGGGTATTGGTAACTCTTGGGGGCCAACCCCATCAGCTGAAGATGCTTTTGATCCTAAATCTAGAGAACACATTTTAGCTGGAACATATCCTGATGAAGCTGACGTTTGTCTTGAACTAGAAAAACTAGTTAGAGTTCTAGAAAATGAAGGAGTAATCGTGTATCGCCCACAATTAGTGGAAAGGCTGAATCAAGTTTTCGCAAGAGATGTAGGAGTAGTTATTGAGGATAAACTTATTAGAACATCTATGATTGCAGACAGAGCACCTGAATGGAATGGAATTATTCCTATTTTCTCAAGTCTTGATAAAAAAAATATACTCCTCCCTCCTGACGGTGTAAGAGTTGAAGGAGGAGATGTGATACCTATGGGCAGTGAGGTTTGGGTTGGCATTGGAGACTCAGAAGATTTCGACAAGTTCAAAACTGCAAGGACCAACGAGGAAGCAATTAACTGGCTAAAGGAGAAATTCCCTTCGAAAACCATTAGATCCTTTGCACTTTCAAAATCTGACACAGATCCTAGACTCAATGCTCTACACCTAGATTGCTGCTTTAGCCCACTAGGTTTGGGACACGCTATATTTCACCCTGAAGGATTGAAAAACGAAGGAGACAGAGAATTTATTCGCGAAAAGTTTGCAGGCAAAATAATTGAAGTTGATTCAGAATCGATGTATCACATGCATTGCAATCTTTTTAGCATTAGCCCTACAACTGTAATCAGCGGAGAAGGGTTTAACAGAGTTAATGCCCAATTGAGAGATTGGGGATATCGAGTAATTGAAACTCCTATGAATGAAACTTCAAAAATGGAGGGGCTTCTTCGTTGTGTAACACTACCAATTCAAAGATCATAATGTCTCAAAGAACCCCAAATATTCTTATGATTCGCCCTGCAGCCTTCAGAATGAACGAGGAAACTGCCGGGAACAACTACTACCAAAAAATTCTAGACAACCTTAGCCCTGAGGATGTTATGTATAAAGCTATTGAGGAATTTGACAACATGGTAGAAACGCTTCGCAGCGAGGGTGTTGATGTTGTAGTATTCGAAGACAACCCAGAAACTGATACTCCAGATTGCCTATTTCCAAACAACTGGATAAGCTTCCACAGTGATTCTCGTGTGGGACTTTACCCTATGTACGCCCCAAACCGTCGTGAAGAACGCCGTGACGATGTAATTGTTGACCTTCAACACGTACACGGTTTTCAAATTGATGAAGTGGTTGATTTTACTGAATTTGAGGAACACAATGTGTTTCTTGAAGGAACTGGAAGCATTGTGCTTGATAGAGTAAACCGTAAGGCCTACGCTGCTTTAAGCCCCAGAACAGATAGAGTGGCTTTCGAGCAATTTTGCGATGCATTTGATTACGAGGGTGTCGTTTTTGAATCTATGCAAAGTGTTGGGGATACGCGTGAGCAGATTTACCACACTAATGTTATGATGTGTGTAGGGAGTGGTTGGGCTACTGTTTGCCTTGATAGCTTAGATCACCCAGAGGATGCAGAACTGCTAAACTCTTTACTTGAAGATGATGGTCTTGAAGTAATTACTTTAAGCGAAGACCAAATCGCACATTTTGCGGGTAATATGCTTGAAGTTGGGTCGACACTAGACGAAAGGGCAAGAATAGTCATGAGCGCATCAGCATTTAACACTCTAAACTCCAAACAAAAAGAATCTCTAGAAAAATATGGTAAACTTGTACCTGTCAATCTAGATGTTATTGAAGCTTGCGGAGGAGGTTCTGCAAGATGTATGATGGCTGAAATCCACCTACCTAAATGCTAAGAATAGACGACATATTAACTTCTTCAGTTTTATCTGGATGTGAGGAATTATTTGGGTCTGCTCCAAACGCAGCCCAAATCAGCGTGCAAAGAACTCGCCCTGAATTTGAAGGAGAACGAACTGTTGTAGTTTTCCCCTTCACTCGTCTTTCAAAAAAGTCTCCAGAAGACACAGGTTCAGCACTTGGAGAATACATCGTTGCAAACTGTGATAACGTCGTTGCATACCAAGTGGTAAAAGGTTTTTTAAACCTAAGCATTAGAGATAGCTATTGGGTTCAAGAATTAAATGATGCAGTGAAATTGGGTGCTGGGTTTGGGCTTCAGCCTGAGGGATCAAAACCCCAAGTTATGGTGGAGTACTCTTCACCAAATACAAACAAACCATTGCATTTGGGGCACTTGAGGAATAATTTCCTTGGCTTTTCTGTATCAGAGATTTTGAAAGCTGCAGGACACGATGTTGTAAAAGTCCAAATCATAAACGACAGAGGGATTCACATCTGTAAATCCATGGTAGCTTGGCTAAAGTTTGGAGAGGGTGAAACCCCTCAATCGTCTGGCATGAAGGGCGACAAGCTCGTTGGCAAGTACTACGTTGCATTTGACAAAGCATATAAATCTCAAATTAAAGAACACGGAGAAGATGGCGCCCCCATCCTAATCGAGGCTCGCGAAATGCTTCACAAGTGGGAAAATGGTGATGAAGAGGTAAGAGAGCTTTGGGCTAAAATGAATGGTTGGGTTTACGAGGGATTTGATGCTACATACAAAGAGATGGGCGTTGACTTTGATAAGCTATACTACGAGTCAAACACATATCTAATTGGAAAATCCCAAGTAGAAAAAGGTCTTTCTGATGGGGTTTTCAACCAACGTGAGGACGGTTCTATTTGGGTTGACCTAACTGATAGAGGTCTTGATGAAAAACTACTACTCCGCTCTGACGGTACTGCAGTTTACATGACCCAAGACATTGGAACAGCCATCCTGCGTTTTGAGGACTACCCTGGCTTAGACAGGCAGGTGTACACTGTTGGAAATGAGCAAGAATATCACTTTAAAGTGCTGTTTGAAATTCTTGGCAAATTAGGATTTGAGCAAGGAGAGCGATGCCACCACCTAAGCTATGGCATGGTAGAACTTCCCGAAGGCAAAATGAAGTCAAGAGAAGGAACTGTTGTAGACGCTGACGATTTACTTGCTGAAATGCGAGAAACAGCAGAATCTGTTGCAGTTGAAGCAGGGAAGCTAGATAATATTCCTGAAGAAGATAGACCTGAACTATTTAAGCAAGTTGGTTATGGAGCTCTCAAGTATTTCTTATTAAAAGTAGATCCCAAAAAGTCAATGATGTTCGATCCAAAGAGCAGCAATGATTTCATATGAAACACTGGCCCCTACCTTCAATTTAACTACGTTCGTTCGCGTTCAGTTTTGCGAAATGCTCAAATTGAGGATGCATCGTTGTTAAACGTAAATTCTAACGTCTGTTTTGATGATATTGAAAAAGCTCTTTTAATGACTGCTCTTTCTCTACCCGAAGTCATCGAAGAGGCTGCCCGGTTGTATGACCCCTCTGTTGTGGCAAACCTTTGCTACGACATAACTAAATCTTACAGCTCTTGGTATCAAGACCACCCAATTTTGAAAGAAGAGGATGCTGAGCTTAGAATAGCAAGACTTGCTATTTGTTCTCTATGCAGTTCAGCTGTTAAAACAGGCATGTCTCTGCTAGGAGTAAGCATGCCGGAACGCATGTAATTAAAGTGAAATAATTCCTGGAATTTTTGCGGCAGCTTCGTAGCGGGCAAAAACAGCATCGGCAGAATCAACATGGTCAACAATTGTAAAGGACCTATACTTTCCTGTTTTACTATCCTTGAATTTAAATTTGGCCTTAAGCCCAAAAATCGCCCTAAGAGCAGCTTCATTCTCATTCCCCTTGGGTACGATAAACTTGAACATAAAGTCACACGGCCAATTGTGAGTTTCATCAAGTTGCTTTCGCATCCTCTTTCTATCATTTTCTTTTGACATATAACAAATTTAGATTAAACAAAAACGGGCCACCATAAGGTAGCCCGTTTCTTTTATCTATTGAGAGTTTATTACTCACATACGTTACCCCATAACTGGAAGAAGTCAAGAAGGTCACTTACGTCAACCTCAAGGTCACCGTTAAGGTCTCCAGGACAGTTCTCTGGGTACTCACACCCACAGCTTAGGTTTGCATCAGCGTCGTAGTTAAGAGCTTCAGGATCCATACATCCAGTGTATAGACAAGTTCCATCATCGTTCGATGCACCCTCATTGTAGTTGATTGCACCTTCGTCAGTACAACCCACAGTTAAGCAAGAGAAGTCACATGAACCATCTTCAACGTTTGCGTCTAAATCGTAGTTACAAGCATCAGCGTAAGTACAACCATCTACTTCTAACTCGTCACAAATTCCGTTTGAGTTTTCGTCAACTAAACAGTTACCGTCACAATCGTAGAATTCAGCAGCGTACAAGCATGATCCATCCTCAATGATAGCATCTGCATCGTAGTTACAAGCTGAATCGTCTGTACAGCCTGCACATGAAACGTATTCACATGAAGAATCATCATCAGTAGCCGATGAACTGTAGTTACATGCTCCTGAATCTGTACATCCACCAATTTCAAGCTCATCACATACTCCGTCACCGTCAGCATCATTGATACATGCTCCATCACAGTCGTATACGTATGCTTCAGTAACTGGTGCAGCAGCACATGTATTTACATCTTCACCATTAACAATAAACGTATCAAACTCAATGTCTCCACTAGAGAACTGAACTTTAACAGTACGGTTAAATGCAACACCAGGAATAGTCTTAGTGTTTATACCCTCGTTTAATGCTACAGCAGGACCATTGTTCCAGTTACCGTTAGCAACAGTTTTTACAATTCTGTAATTTGCTCCACCAGAAGGTAAAGAAGTTACATTGATTGTAAATGATTGTGCTGAAGAACTGTTGTCATCACTTGCCGTTGTTAAAGTGTATACATGAGTCCATGTTGCATTTGGTCCATTGTCAAAAATATCACAATCTCCAATTGTTGCAACTGGAGCTGGAGCTGAACAAGAACCTGTGAAGTCGTGAGCACCAAGTCCAGTCCAATCGTTGTTGTCCAAAACAATCCACTCAGAATCCTCTGCAGTAGTTCCTGCAGATGAAGCCCAATCGCCACCATTACCATTGTTCACATCCGACTTACGGATAAGAGAGTGATCCTTAGTAGCGTTTGCAATACCTGCAACTTCCCATCCTGCACCAGGATCAGCTTCCCAAGTACCAATCATATCAACGATTGTGTAATCAGATTCTGTTCCCTGAACTAGAGCGTATCCATCATCACCGTTTGATAGGTAAAGGTGGAAATGATCAGCCTCAGCTGTAATAAACTCATCAGCAGATGGATGTGCGATTACGTATACATCACCAGCAGCAACAACTGCTCCTTCTGGGAATGAGTTCCAGTACTCGTACTCACCAGGAATAGATGGAGCGTTACTTACACTTGGGAAACCAAAGTCAGCAAGACTCACGTCAGCATCAGTTGGGTTGTAGATTTCTAAGAACTTGTTGCTAGAAGATCCTTCTGCATATCCGCTAAAGAATAATCCACAAGAAGAAGCATTATCTGCACCAGGAAGTAGAGTTAACTCTTGGTATTCACAAGATCCATCCTCATCTGTAGCTGCATCGTCATAGTTACATGCATCAGCATCAGTACAACCAGGGATTTCGAATTCATCACAAACTCCATCAGCGTCAGCATCGTTTATACAGTTGCCATCACAATCGTAACCGTCAGCTGGCAAGTTGCCATCACAGTCACAAGCTCCTTCAGCAATCCCGTCACCGCCACAAACACCACACTCATCAAGTTGGTTTCCGTCACAGTCACAGTCTCCTTCAGGAATGTCGTTACAACCACACTCGTATACAGCACCAGGGCCATTACAAACGCCACAGTCATCGTATGAACCTACACAGTCGTCAACGTCGTCACAAACTCCGTCAGCGTCAACGTCAGCTGAACAGTCACCACCACATACTCCTAGAGCATCTAGCTGATTTCCGTCACAATCACAATCACCTTCAGCAATTCCTGATCCACCACAAACACCACACTCATCATTAACAGCACAAGAACCGTCATCGTATACAGCGTTTGGATCGTAGTTACATGCACTCTCATCAGTACATCCACAACCTACTGTACCGAACGATAGGTTTAAAAGCAATTCTTGAGAAGAATCTCCGTTAGGGAAGATTTGAGTGTACAATGAACCTGTAATATTTCCATCAGTAGTAAGCTGAGCTACAAGCACTCTATTATCATCACCCGCAAAACCATTGCTTACATTTCCAGTTGTAAACCAACTACCGCCAAAGAAGCTGTTTAGCTCAAGGTTTCCACCAGCTTCGAAATCTGAAGCCCATGAATCACCTGAAGCTTGTGCAACATTAATTGCACCTTCACCTTCACCTGGCACTTGACCAATTCCAATAGTAACCCAAGAATCATATTCTAAATCTGGGAATAACGGGAAGAACAATGGGTTAATTCCATCAGCAGTTAACGAGCCAGATGCACTTTGGAAGAATGAAGTAGTTGTTCTTAAGTATGATGGGTTTGTTACATCACCAGATACAGACGATACGAAATCGTTTGATCCAGGAGTAGTAACGTATACTCTGTATGTAGTATTGATACCATTAGTAGATACCTCCTCGAGCTCCAGGCCAAATCCATCTTGTCCACCTGATGCATTTGAACAAGAGCAGTAGTCACAAGAACCGTCCTCTTGAGTAGCATCAACGTCGTAGTTACAGGCTGTGTCGTCCATACAACCTAAACATGAATCGAAATCACATTCAGCTGAATCAGTAGCGTCAGCGTTATAGTTACAAGCAGATGAATCTAGACAACCAGAAATCTCGTTAGCATCACAAACACCATCACCATCTTCATCACCTAAACAGTTACCATCACAGTCATATCCTGGGTCTGGGTATACACATGGCTCAAGCTCTGTTGGCAATGCAACGTAGTTACAAGCACCTGGTACTACACAACCTGCAACTTCTTCCTCATCACAAAGACCGTCACCGTCCGCGTCGTTATTACAGTTTCCATCACAGTCGTAGATACCTTGTGGGTACTCACAAGAGTCATCTGGAATATTAGCAGACTCATCATAGTTACAAGCAGTGTCATCCATACAACCTGAAATACAAGTACCTACCAGGCCGGACTCATTACCTCCAGATGCAAGCTCACCGCTTTCATCAGATAATGACCAACTGTTTTCGTAGTCCCAAGAATCAGTAGCTGCATAAACAACATCAATACAACTATTAAGGTCTAAACAAAGAGCGAAGTCTTGAGAAGAACCTAATTCTAGAGTGTAAGTAACTCCATTGATAGTTACAGAACCACCACCGTCTCCGTAAGAGTCAAATAGAGTTAAAGTAACATTAGATCCAGAAATACAGTTTCCATCACAATCGAATTCTTCCGATGGGTATGTACAAGACCCGTCATCTTGAGTAGATGTTTCGTCATAATTACAAGCAGTTGCATCTGTACAACCAGTACAAGACTCGTAATCACAAAGAGTAACTACTCCTCCAGTAACTTCAACATCAATTGAGCTGTAATTACCTGAAACAAGTGTGAAGTCATATGAAGTTCCTGAGTTGTTATCAATGATAGTAAGAACAGATCCGTTCCAACCGTCACCGTATGAGTCAAAACCTTCAATAGTGTATATACCTGCAGCAAGAGATAATTCTGGAGTAGATCCAAATCCGTAAGTCTCTCCGTTAACTGACCAGCTAACCTCTCCAGTCCAAGAACCTTGTACCCATGAGAAAGAAAGTGATCCTGTATCACTATAGCCTACAGCTTGGATAGTTGCACTTGCATCGTAATCACAAGCACTTTCGTCCATACAACCTGTACATGAAGAATTATCTCCGTTACATACCCCACAATCGTCGTATGAACCAACACAGTCATCAACGTCGTCGCAAACTCCATCTGTATCAGCATCAGCTAGACAAGAACCGCCACATACTCCAAGAGCATCTAATGTATTTCCTGCACAGTCACATGCGTTATCAGATATGTATTCACATACACCGAAGTCCATAACGTTTGCAGATGAATCAAAATTACATGCTGATTCATCCATACAACCGTATGAATCATCACATGAACCACAAGTACCATAGGTAATATCTGTAACATCTCCAGAACCTACAGTCCAAAGTCTGTTAGCATATGACCAGTAATCTGTAACTGGTGTACATCCCCATAGGTCACCATATCCATCACCATCAATATCAGGATGAGGTGCATTGATTAAGTCCTCTTGAACTCCATCAACCACAAGTAAATATTCCATGTCTGCAGTTGGAGCAGGACAGAATTCGAATGACCAAGTACCGTCTCCATTACTAGTTGCAACAGGACCTCCGTTTGGATCCCAACCCCACCAAGGACCAGTTAAACGAACTTCAGAAGCATCACCACAAACAGTTACTGTTATGTCTAATGCATCAGTTAAACAGTTTCCATCACAATCAAAACCAGCAGCAGAGCCAGATCCGTTACATACTCCGCAATCATCATATGCTCCGACACAATCATCAACATCGTCACATACACCGTCAGCGTCAGCGTCAGCAGAACAATCACCACCACATACTCCAAGAGCATCTAACTGGTTTCCGTCACAGTCACAAGTGCCCTCAGAAATTCCGTTACCATTACAAACTCCACACTCATCATATGCTCCGACACAATCATCAAGTTCATCACATACTCCATCGCCATCAACATCAGTTACACAATTACCGTCACAGTCGTATACAACGACAGGCTCACTTACAACACAAGAAGATTCTGTACCATTAAGAGATAGGAAGTCAAATTCTACATCTCCACTAGAGAATTGGAATTTAACTGAACGATCAAATGCAACAGCTGGAACAGTCTTTGTATTTGTACCGAGAGTTAAGGCTACAGCAGGACCATTATTCCAGTTTCCGTTTGCAACTGTTTTAACAACTCTATAATTAGCTCCACCTTCAGGAAGAGAAGTAATATTCATCGTAAATGTTTGAGCTGCTCCATTATTTCCATCACCAATTGTACAAGCAACTAGAACATCAGTCCAAGTAGCATTAGGACCATTTTCAAAGTCTCCACAAGCATCAATTGAGCTTGCTGAAGCAACAGGGGGTAGAGAAACACCACATGTATTCACATCTTCACCGTTAACAACAAATGAATCAAACTCTACCTCTCCACTTGAGAACTGAAGCTTTACAGAACGAGTAAACGCAACTCCTGATACATTGATAGAATTAGAACCTTCAGTCATTGCTGTAGCAGGACCTTGGAACCAGTTTCCATTAGCAACTGTTTTTACAACGCGGTAATTTGCGCCACCAGCTGGTAAAGAGGTAACATTAATTTCAATGGACTGAGCATTACCACTTGATGGGTCGTCAGATGTTGTAACTGTATAAACATGTGTCCAAGTAGCATTAGGACCAGGAACAAACATATCACAACCTGCTATTGAAGCAGCTCCGGAATATGGCTCAGGATACTCACATGATCCATCATCTATTGTAGCAGTAGAATCGTAGTTACATGCCTCTGAATCCATACAACCTGAACATGACGAATTATCTCCATTACATACTCCACAGTCGTCGTATGAACCAACACAATCATCTAAGTCATCACAAACACCATCTCCATCAGCGTCAGCAGCACAATCACCACCACACTCACCTAAAGCATCTAAAGTATTTCCGTCACAGTCACAAGCACCTTCTGCGATGCCGTTACCACCACACACACCACACTCGTCCAATACATTTCCGTCACAATCACAAGCACCGTCAGCAATTCCGTCACCACCACAAACACCACACTCGTCAAGTTCAAGACAAGATCCGTTATTAACGTTTGCATCGGAGTCATAGTTACAAGCAGAAGAGTCAGTACATCCTTCAACAGAAGCGATACATGAACCATCATCGTAATCAGCTTCTATGTCATAATTAAGTGCAGTAGAATCAGTACATCCACAAGCATTGTTAGGGCCAGCAGGACCCTCGGTAGTAAATGTTCCAGCTCCATCAAAGTCGATGCTTACCTGTATTTGATCAGCACCTACACCCAATGGGAAAACTTGGAAATTCATTGTACCACTTATGTCACCTGATGTAGTAATCTGAGCAACTAGAACCTGATTGTTTGCATCAGGAAGAGAGTTTGCAGCAGTATTTAAAACATACCAAGAACCACCTGTTAAAGTATTAACATTTAATGATGTACCTCCATTTGAGAAGTAACTACTGATAGTTGGAGAAAGTGAAGCGTCTTCAACAAGAGAAGGGTCAGCCTGTTCACCAACTGCTGGTCCTGTTAAACCAATAGTTGCATAACTATCTTCAGCCATAGAAGGGAAAATACCTACGAACGCCGGAGTAATGCCAGATGCATTCCAACCCGAAACGAACGTATCATTATAGATATCAGCAGGTGTGTTAATAATTAGATTGTCTTGGTCATTACCAAAAACTGCACTGAACTTGTCCGACGCATCGTTCATGTTCACATAGAATTTGTATACATTATGACCCGGTACGTACTCCGCTGAAGAGCTCTCTACTGTCAATGTATAAGGGCTAGCACCACTAGTATCACCTCCACTACACGAACAGAAATCACAAGATCCGTCATCTTGTGTAGCATCAGCGTTGTAGTTACAAGCGTTATCAGCAGTACAACCATTAATCTCATCATCATCACAAACTCCATTGCCGTTTAAATCAGCAGCACAAGATCCGCCACAAACACCTAGAGCGTCTAATTGATTACCGTCACAGTCACAATCACCGTCAGCGATTCCATCACCTCCACATTCGCCACACTCGTCTAATTCAAGACATGAGCCGTCATCTACAGTAGCATCAGAGTTGTAGTTACAAGCGGTAGAATCAGTACAACCGTTTACGTCATCGTCATCACAAATTCCGTTACCGTTGTCGTCAGAAGCACAAGATCCGCCGCAAACACCTAGGGCGTCTAATTGGTTTCCGTCACAATCACAATCACCTTCAGCGATTCCGTCACCTCCACACTCACCACACTCGTCTAGTACGTTTCCATCACAATCACAAGCACCCTCAGAAATTCCGTTACCTCCACACACACCACACTCGTCCAGTACGTTTCCGTCACAATCACAAGCACCGTCAGCAATTCCATCACCACCACAAACACCACACTCGTCAAGTTCAAGACAAGATCCGTCATCTACAGTTGCATCAGAGTCATAGTTACAAGCTGAAGAGTCAGTACAGCCAGGAACATCTGCAGCAATTGGACCGTTTTCGTCGTATTCACCAGCTCCATCAAAGTCGATGCTTACCTGTATTTGATCAGCACCTACACCCAATGGGAAAACTTGGAAATTCATTGTACCACTTATGTCACCTGATGTAGTAATCTGAGCAACTAGAACCTGATTGTTTGCATCAGGAAG